>JBKHDZ010000025.1:0-18091 GCA_046541095.1 Alphaproteobacteria bacterium | reverse complement strand
GGTATTTCGTTGTGTGGCCCGTATTATCAGCAGAATTATGTTCATTTAGACGACGATCTAAATCATTTGTTAATCCTGTGTAAAACTTGCCAGGATTTTTTTACTTTCGAGTATATAAACAAACCACATTAAATACCCATCTCTTTACGTCATACACTGTCCTTCGCTTTGCTCGGGCGTATGACGACAATCTCGTCAATCCCAAGCAAACAAAGTTTGCTGGATTGACGGATGGTCGGAACGAGAGGATTTAGCTTGCACCTTTGGTGCTACGCTGGCCCTTCGCTAACGCTTCGGGCTGAACGTCGTTCAAACCCTCACTCACATATATTACAAAAAAACCGGGAAAAACCCGGTTTTTTTATAAAATGGTCGGAACGAGAGGATTTGAACCTCCGACCCCTTGCACCCCATGCAAGTGCGCTACCAGGCTGCGCCACGTTCCGACATTAGAAATGGGTTTTATCGTATTCTTTACAATTTTGCAAGCAAAGCCGCGCAAATTATCGGGTCGTGTATTCTAGCCTTTAATAATGGCGCGCAGCTCTTTCAATTCAGCCAGCATATCTTCCAGAATTTCCTTTTGATCCGCATCCAGCTTTCCGGAAGAGCCAGTTTGCGCCGGTGCTTCGTTGATAATGCCGCCGACTTCACCATCCAGCACGCTGTTCTTGCCATTTTCGCGGAAGAGCTTTTGCACACCCTTGATGGTATAGCCCTCGGTATAAAGCAATTCATGGATACGCTTTAAAAGGGTTACATCTTCAGGGCGGTAATAACGGCGACCCCCGCCACGTTTTAGCGGGCGCACTTGCGAGAACTTGGTTTCCCAGAAGCGCAAAACATGTTGCTGAACACCCAGCTCATCGGCAACTTCGCTAATGGTGCGGAAAGCGTTTTTGGATTTCTTTGTTTTCTCGACAGGGTTTTGCACGGCGCCCTCCTGATCTTGCGTGGTATTCGCAACGTGTTTGTAATCTGCAGACATAAATTTTTTCCCCTATTCTTATTTTTATTGTAATGCCGGATTATCAGCTTTTTCCGTTAATGCGGTCTTTCAAAACATGCGAAGCCTTAAAAACCAGCACTTTGCGCGGTAAAATCGGCACTTCCACGCCCGTTTTCGGATTGCGGCCAATGCGCTCGCCCTTTTGCTTGACGGAAAAGCTACCGAAAGAAGAAATTTTGACGGTATTCCCCTCGATCAGAGCATCGGAAATTTCCTCAATAACGGATTCAACCAGTTCGGATGATTCATTGCGGGACAAGCCCACCTCTTCATAAACCGCTTCGGCCAGATCAGCGCGTGTAATAGTACGACTTTCCATGACTTCTCCTGTAACTATGTCGTGATAATTTACTCTAATCAGAGGGGAGCGCAGGGTCAATCACAATCGCCGCGCTATCCACATTTTTTATTGCCCGTTCAAGGGGTAAGGCAGGTTTTTTGAGAAGAAATAAAGCGTTACGGTAAATTTAAAACCGCACCAGAACCGCGCCCCAGGTCAGGCCGCCGCCCATTCCTTCCAGCAAGACCATATCGCCTTTTTTGATGCGGCCATCTTTCACACCCTCATCAAGCGCAAGCGGGATAGAGGCGGCAGAGGTATTGCCGTGCCGCTCTACCGTGACAATCACTTTCTCCATAGGCAGCTTCAGTTTTTTAGCTGTGGATTCAATAATACGAATATTGGCCTGATGCGGGACAAGCCAGTCAATTTGTTCGGCCTTTAAATTATTCACGCTCAAGGCTTCTTCCACCACTTCAGCCATATTGGTAACTGCGTGTTTAAAGACTTCCTTGCCTTGCATGACAATATGCCCGGTTGTACCTGTGCTCGACGGCCCGCCATCGACGTAAAGAATATCCTTATGCGCCCCATCGGCATAGAGATGGGAAGAGATAATGCCGCGCGCGCCTTTATCATCTTCTCCCTGCTCTTCCGCGCTTAAAATAACCGCGCCTGCGCCATCGGCAAAAAGAACGCATGTTGTGCGATCTTCCCAATTCAAAATCGAGCTCATTTTATCCGCGCCGATCACAAGAATATTCTTTGCCTGCCTGCTTATGATAAAACTGTTGGCCACGCCGAGCGCATAAACAAAGCCCGTGCAAACAGCCTGCACATCAAAAGCGATCCCTGCGGGAATGCCCAAAGCCTTTTGCACCTTGACCGCTACGGACGGGAAAGTCTGGTCCGGTGTGGTGGTCGCCACAATAACGCAATCAATATCCTGCGCCTTGATTTCAGTGGAGTTCAGCGTTTCTTGCGCGGCGGCAATGGCCATATCGGCGGTGGTTTCATTATCGGCAGCAATGCGGCGCTCTATAATGCCGCTGCGCTGGCGTATCCATTCATCGGATGTATCAACAATTTTCTCCAGATCATGGTTGGTCATGATCCGCTCTGGCAAATAGCTTCCTGTAGCTTGTATAACGCCGCGCCTGCTCATCTTACTTAATCCTTGAAACTTCCTTCGCTCAGCAAGGTTTCCTGACTCATTAAATGGGTTATATCACGTCCGACCGTTTCAATATAGCCATGACGCGCCAATTCTACGGCGCGGCCAATGGCACTGGAAAAACCTAGCGCATCACTGCTTCCGTGGCTTTTAATGCAAAGACCGTTCAGCCCTAAAAATACCCCGCCATTATAACGGCGCGGATCAACCCGTCTTTTAAACCTTTTTAATGCGAACATGGCAAGCAGACCACCAAGCTTTGCCAGCAAATCAGAGCCAATAGCCTCTTTAAAGAAATGCCCGGTCATTTTTCCGACCCCCTCGGCGGTTTTTAGCGCGATATTGCCCGCATAACCATCACAAACGATAACATCGACCGTGCCTTGCGCAATATCTGTCCCTTCAACAAAACCCTTATAATGACCCGGGAAATCGACATTTGACAATATGGCCGCCGCGCCTTTTACATGGTCGGGTCCCTTTGTTTCTTCCGTGCCGACATTCAATAAGCCAACGCTTGGCATACCCACGCCCTTATGCGCTTTGGCAAAAGCCGCACCCAGAACAGCGAATTGCGCGAGGTTTTCAGCATCCACCAGAACATTGGCGCCCAGATCAAGCATGATCGTACTGCCTTCCATTGTTGGAAAAACGCTGGCAATCGCAGGTCTGTGAATACCGGGAAGGGTTTTCAAAACAATTTTGGCCATCGCCATCAGTGCGCCGGTATTGCCAGCCGATACAGCCGCTTGCGCCTTCCCGTCCTTCACGGCTTCAATCGCCAGCCGCATGGATGAATTCTTTCCCGAACGCAGGGCATTGGACGGCTTTTCATCATTGGCAATGTAATGGTCGGTATGGATGACTTTTGCTATTTTACGCAATTTGCGGTATTTCGAGAGAACAGGCAGGATTTTGCTTTCATCCCCGTAAATCAGGAACTCAACATCAGCCATTTCCTTGCCAATAATATTGGCGGCAGGAACCACGACTTCAGGGCCAAAATCACCGCCCATCGCATCCAATGCAATCGTTATGGGCTTTGACAAAGTCCTTCGTCCTTTCCTGCTGACTTAAATAAAACGAACAAAAAGAGTTTTTTGCTGTGATACGGAAATATGCGCATAGAAATATTACGCGCACATATAAAGTGATAAAAGCGCGAAAAAAGACTAATCGCGCTCTTCGATAATTTGCTTGCCCTTATACATGCCTGTTTTCAGGTCAATGTGATGGCGGCGCTTTGGCTCGCCAGTATGGGTATCTTCCACCCAGTTCTCTGTGCTCAACGCATGGTGAGAGCGGCGCATATTACGCTTGGATGGTGTTGTTTTTCTCTTTGGTACAGCCATTGTTCTATACTCTTTTTAAAGTCATTCGAATTGATTGAAGTGCTTTGATATACAATCTTACCCGCAAAATCAAGAAAATTATGTGATTTTATTGATCGCTCTTCCACTCTTTCAATTTTTCAAACGGGTTTTTACGGATTGGCGATGTTTCAGCTCGCTTTTCATCATCTCCGATTTCATAACTAACGCCTTCTTTATGCGGATAAGGATCCAGAGCGAGCGAGAGAAACTGCGTGACCACATCGCCCAGATCAATCTGACCGTTTTCAACCGGTTCGGGATCATCCTTTTCATCGACAATCGGAACCTCTCCATGCTGCTTTTCCAGCTCGCGCTGTTTTCGTACCTTGTTAAAGGAAATGGCCTGATCGGGGTCTGCATACCAGGCGGTAAACTCATCGCGCACCTTGTTTTCAATCGGATCAAGCGTCACCACGCAAGTTTGCGTTACATCGGCTGTAAACACGCCGTCGATTTTTACAACCATGCCCCCTTGCACACGGGAGAATTTCAAATCGGCTTTAAGAGAATTTACGCCCGGAATATCCAGAAGATCAGCAATTTTCTGGCGCTCTGTTTCATCGGGCGCAAGGGTTAAATCTTTCACCTCATCGCCCAGCTTGTCGGCTTCTACTTTATAAATCCAGCCCAGTTTATTTCGCGTTTCCTGTGTCATTACTATGTTTTTATAAATCCTTTTATTTCCTTGAATTGAACATTGCCTTTTATCATGGCTTCTTCTTTTTGTGATTGCAAATGCGCGATGTTTTCGTACACATATGCGGCCAGAACATTCAAAGGCTTTTCCAGGGCTTTTTCTTCGCCAATATAAGCCGTATAGATATTGCGCCGCAGGGCCGGCTTAAGACCATATTCACTTTCCAGCCCGGCCTCATAAGCGTGCATCGCCCCGTTAAAAGACAGCATCAGTTTCTTCATGCGTTTGGGAATACCCATATCCCCTACCCCGATTTCACGGTAACCGCGGTCAATATCGGCAAAAGCAAAATCAAACAGGCTTTGCGAGAGTTCCGGGCCGCCTTTTATATCTTTTAATACGTGCATCACCATAAACATATGCAAGGCCAGAACGCCAAAGCGCCCTTCCGTGCTATCTTCAACCAGCAAATCGGTATAGAATTCAGTCCTGCGCGATTGTTCATGAGCGCGCTCGAATACTAAGGCCGCTTCTTGTTCATAGGGTTTTTTGCGTTTTAAAAGACCAAACATTTGATTTTTTTCGTATCTGGTTTATGACTCTATCTGTGCATATAGCATAAAAAATGTAGGATACATTAGAAATATTTCAATCATCCCGAGCAAGTGCGAGGGCGGGCGAAAGCCCGAAAGCTTGCCCGGCGTTTGAGGGCTTGCCTTTAAAATGAAAAATTTTAAAGGCAAATAACTAAAGTTTGGAGAAAGCCATGACTTTTAAAAAATTGCAACTTTTGGCCGCAACGGGATTAATCTTAGGGGTAGCTTCGGCTTGCACGCCAACCGTGGCACAGCGCGGCAATATGTTACAGGATTTCCAGTTAGAACGCATAGAAGCCGGAACGCATAGCCGCTCCGATGTTTTGCGTATGCTTGGCTCGCCAACAACGGTGGCGCCCTTTAACGAGGATATCTGGTATTATATCGGCCAGAAAACCGAAAAGCGCGGCATTTTGGACCCCGAAGTTGTGGAAGAGCGCATTGTGGCCGTGACCTTTACCCCCGAGGGCATGGTCGAGCAAGTTGCCGATATCGATCGCGAGCGGATGAACATTCCTCTCGCCGATGATGTCACTCCAACGCACGGCAACGAAAGTACAGCGCTACAGCAATTCCTTGGCAATATCGGCCGCTTTAACCCGCAGGAGGAAGGCCGCTGATTCATTTGACAAAAAAGGAATTTTATCGGATTATACTTATCATAAGGCGCTGGAATAGCGCCTTTTTTAATGCGTGCTTTCACCTCTATCGGGTCTGTTTAACCTTTTAAGCGGACCCGTTTAACGGGCCTGTTAAACGTGAACAGACCCGCCGAGCGGCCCCGTTGAACAAAAAATATTTTTTAAGCCCTTGAAATAATTGGATTTCGAAAGCGCAATTTTCAAAAAACGTGCAACAGACCCGCTAAACGGACCCGATTTCAGGAATAGCAGTGGATTACCACGTCGCGATTGCTCCTCGTAATGACGAAATGTAAATAGACATTCAAGGGAGTTCCCCTTCTGCGTCACTCCAAACGTTTCCCCACAGCGTTTTCCAAGCGTTCCGCTTACCCGTCATTCCTCGCCGCCCCTTGTCTGGTCATTCCGATCACTACCCTTTCTCCGTCATTCCGACCGAGTGAAACGAGCGGAGGAAACTCGTCGCACTGTCTTGATATCCCTCGGCTTTCGCTCGGGATGACAAAGCTCAAGACGTCTTAACGAGGAGTGGCACGCGTAGCGTGCCTGCACGCCTGAGCATAAAAAAGCGTAGCGTGCCTGCACGCCTGAGCATAAAAAAGCGTAGCGTGCATGCACGCCTGAGCATAAAAAAGAGAGCTGAAACCAGCTCTCTTTTAAAAGTTAGGAACGGTAAGACGTATAAAATTACACGCCGATATATTTCGCCATGATGGCCACCAGCAAGATCGCAACAATATTGGCAATCTTGATCAGTGGGTTCACGGCGGGGCCGGCAGTATCCTTGTATGGGTCGCCGACTGTATCACCGGTAACAGCGGCTTTATGGGCTTCAGAGCCTTTACCGCCGAAATTGCCTTCTTCGATGTATTTCTTGGCGTTATCCCATGCACCGCCACCGGATGTCATGGAAATGGCCACGAAGATACCGGTCACAATCGTACCGAGCAACATAGCGCCCAGACACTGGAAGGCAGGCTCGTAAGAACCAGACAGGAAGTACACAGCAAAGAACACCACTACCGGAGCAGCCACAGGCAAGAGTGATGGTAAAATCATCTCTTTAATGGCGGCTTTGGTCAGAAGGTCAACAGATTTGCCGTATTCAGGCTTGGCTGTACCTTCCATGATACCCGGTATTTCAGCGAACTGACGACGCACTTCCACCACAACGGAAGAAGCCGCGCGGCCAACAGCCGTCATGGACATGGCGCTGAACAGATAAGGCAACAAACCGCCAAGGAACAACCCTATAATAATATACGGATTTTCGAGGTTAAACTCGATATCGGCATATTGTGGCAAGTAATGCTTGATCTCTTCGATGTAAGCCGCGAATAGAACAAGAGCGGCCAGACCGGCAGAACCGATAGCATATCCCTTTGTTACAGCCTTTGTTGTGTTACCAACAGCATCCAGAGCATCCGTTGTAGCGCGGACATCATCAGGCAGATCAGCCATTTCGGCAATACCGCCCGCGTTATCTGTCACAGGGCCGTAAGCATCCAGGGCCACGACCATACCGGCCAATGAAAGCATGGATGTTGCAGCAATCGCAATGCCGTATAATCCGGCAAAAGCAAAGGCCGCAAAGATACCGCCGCAGATCACAATTACAGGCAAGGCTGTTGCTTCCATAGAAACGGCCAGACCTTGAATAACGTTCGTACCATGACCCGCTTCAGATGCTTTCGCAACTTCACGGACAGGGCGATAGGCGGTAGATGTGTAGTATTCTGTAATCCAAACGATCAGACCTGTCACAACAAGACCGGTCAGAACGCAGTAAAACAGATCCATCGATGAAATTGTATTACCATTGGCAAGCGCGAATTCAGCAGCGATTGGAATATTGACCATTTCACCATGGAACATAACGAAATAAATCAACGCGGCAGAAATCAAGGCGCTGGCAATAAAGCCTTTATACAATGCCCACATAACGTTTTTATTGGCACCAAGACGCACAAAAAATGTTCCTGCGACAGAGCCAAGAATACAAACGCCGCCAATGATCAATGGCAACATCATCATTTCTTCTACGCTGGCAACAGCAAAAGTTGAGAAAGCAATCAGCATAGTCGCAACAACGGTCACGGCATAGGTTTCGAACAAGTCGGCAGCCATACCGGCGCAGTCACCAACGTTATCACCAACGTTATCGGCAATCACGGCGGGGTTACGCGGGTCATCTTCGGGGATACCGGCTTCCACTTTACCAACGAGGTCGGCACCAACATCCGCACCTTTGGTGAAGATACCGCCGCCCAGACGGGCAAAGATAGAAATCAAAGAGGCACCAAAACCAAGTGCGACAAGTCCTTCAAGGATTTTTCTCAGACCTTCTGTACGCTCTTCACCATCCATGCCGGCAATGCCGAATTCATGCTGAAGCCAGACATAGTAAAGCAAAACACCAAGAAGACCAAAGCCAACAACCAGCATTCCGGTAATCGCGCCCGCCTTAAAGGCAACATTCAGCGCTTTTTCCATGCTTTCTGTCGCGGCCTGTGTTGTTCGCACATTGGCACGTACGGAAACCAGCATCCCGTTATATCCGGCCACGCCCGATAAAACAGCGCCGATCACGAAACCGACAGCCACGTGCCAGCCCAGTAAAAAGAATAAGCCAATAGCAACCACGACACCAACGATGCCGATCGTTCTATATTGACGGTTCAGATAAGCCGAAGCCCCTTCCTGAATGGCTGATGCAATTTCCTGCATCCGCTCATTCCCGGAGCTAAGCCCCATAATCTGTTTTGATGCGACCACCCCATAGAGCAGAGCAAGCGCTCCGCATGCGGCAATCATGATACTTAATGGATCCATTGATTAGTCCTCACTCGTTAAATTTGTATTTTAAAGAATCGTTCGTCCCCATGAACAAGATTGAGATACTAACCATTTCATTGTATTCGGAAAAGAGACTTTTTAATCAAAAACATGATGCGGCGCAAAAAAATCCCGCTCTTATATAAAGAACGGGCATTAAAGTGTTATAGAGGGTTCACATATTAGAGCCTTTTAAGACTCCAATTCTTATAAAGGCGTTATACCGGTCTTTGCTGGACAACTTGCAATAAAACGTCCTGCACCAGATCTTCACCTAAAACCTTATCACTGATTTCATTTAATTTTTTCTTGATTTCATTGACTTGTAAAACGCCGCCTTTAAACGCTGCATGGCGGTTCAGCATACCATACATTTGCTGGATATAGGCGTCTTTCAAGCGTGGCGACAGCGTTGTAACCGTAGTCGCATCCTTGGAATTTTTAACCTCTATGGCGACCACCATGGATACAACCTGATTGACACCATTTTCATCAATAATGGGAAGTATTAAGGGGGAAAGCTCGACATATTCATATTTGCCGGCTTTTTTCTTGTAATCATCATCCTCTTTTTTAGAGGCATGTTTGTCTTTATGTTCGGTGCCGCCGTCTTTCGATACGGCTTCTGCCGGTTTCATAAAGTAAAAATAAGCGCCTGCACCGCCGCCGCCTATTATTGCCAAAGAAACCAGCCCGATTAAAAGCATTTTCATTTTATTATTATTCCCTAATCGATATGTAAACCCAATTATTAGAATAGCGTTAATATAATTAAGACGAGGTTAGGAATAGATTGGATTTGATATAAATTGCAACGAATAGCAATCAGGAGCGAACAAGCCTGGCAATAGAATCGAGAATGGCATTCACCAGATTAACCTGACCTTTTTCGTAGAACCCATGCGTGACATCCAGATAATCATTAATGATGATCGGGCTGTCAATTTCATGATGAGCAAGCAGCTCATAACTGCCGCAGTAGAGTATAGATTGGAGCAAAACTTCCGTATCCGCCCCCTGCTCTGATTTGCCTTTTTTAAGATGCTCTTGAATAATTCCGTGCAAATCTTTCTTACGCTCATCAACGCCACGTAGAATTTTTTGCAATAATTTTTTATCAGGGGGCACCATAGGCTCCCCATGCAATTCCAGCTTATCTGATTTTGATAAAATATCGGCAAGCGCTTCACTCATCTCTTCACCGGAATGCAGAACACCGTACAGCGTTTGCACGGCAACCAAACGTGCAGAGCGCGCGGATGCTGTTTTGGATGTTTTGGGGGCAGAAATTTCGGTCATGGTTATTATTATTTTTTAAATTGTTTTTGTATATCCAGCAAACGCAAGACTGCCTTAGCAGCATCCCCGCCCTTGTTCTTCAATTCGGGTTTAGCGCGGACCAAGGCTTGATCCTGGTTCTCACATGTAAGAATACCATTGCCTATGGCTATATTGTGTTCCAGCGCCAACATGGTTAAGCCGCGCGCTGATTCATTGCAGACTATATCATAATGCGTCGTTTCGCCGCGGATGACGCAACCAAGCGCAATAAAACCGTCATAACGGCCACTCTCAAAGGCCAGCTTTATTGCAAGAGGAATTTCCAGAGCGCCCGGAACCTCAAGACGCTCAAAATCACAGCCAGCATTTTCGAGAGCCGTAATGGCACCCTTGGCCAGATTTTCCGATACGTCCTCATAATAAGGCGCTTCAACGATCAGGATTTTTGTCATGATAGATTACTCACCGATTTTCTGAAACCCATGTATATGCAGATTATACCCTTCAAGGCCAGCAATATTTTTTTGGCTGTTGGTTAACAAGATCATGTGATTGACGCCTATGCTTTTCAAAATCTGTGCACCGATGCCGTAATCCCGCAAGACAGGACTTTGATTATCAGATTTTTGACGTTTGGATTTTAATCTTTGTGACAGGCTGTAGGGATTTGGTTCGCGCAGAATAACGATAACGCCTGCACCCTCCTCCGCAATCATTGACATGGACTGATGCAAATCCGAATTTTCCTTGCCCCCCAAGACATCATTCATAACATCAACGGCGTGCATGCGCACCATCACAGGGTTTTCAGCGGAATTTTGAATATCTCCTTTAATCAAAACGATATGCTCGGCGTATTGCAAAATATTTTTGTAAATTTTAAGCTGGAATTCGCCGCCATATTCGCTTGTAAATATATCATCGTGAATACATTCAACAAGACATTCGCGGGCGCGGCGATAGGCAATCAAATCGGCAATAGTACCGATTTTAAGGCCATGGCGCTGGGCAAAGCCTACAAGATCAGGCAGGCGCGACATCGTACCATCGTCATTCATAATCTCGCAAATCACGCCCGCCCCGCTAAACCCCGCCATAAGAGAGAGGTCAACAGCCGCTTCGGTATGTCCTGCGCGCACCAGAACACCGCCATTGCGGGCGCGCAAAGGGAACACATGACCCGGCGTTGCGATGTCACCCGGGCCCGAATTCGGGTCAATCGCCACTTGAATGGTTTTGGCGCGGTCCGCAGCCGAAATGCCTGTTGTTACGCCTTCCTTGGCCTCGATTGAAACGGTGAAAGCAGTACGATGACGGCTATTATCACCCCGGCCCATCAGTTCAAGGCCGAGCCTGTCCACCATGCTTTCTTCCATAGGCAGGCAAATCAAACCGCGGCCTTCCTTGGCCATGAAATTAATGTTTTCCGCGCTTGCCATTTCGGCCGCGACAATCAAATCGCCCTCATTTTCGCGGTCTTCATCATCAACAATAATGACAGGCTTTCCGGCCTTCACATCGGCCAGAATTTCATCAATAGAGGATAAAACCGCCTGATCATCATCCGCTAGGCGTGCATCACGCAAATCTGTTTTTGAAACCTGTTTCATAGCCGATGTCCTATCATACGCTCCACATAACGCGCAAGCATATCCACCTCGATATTCAGCATATCACCTTGTTTTATATGTTTCAGGTTTGTATTCTCCCAAGTATGGGGAATGATATTGACTCCAAAAGTCCTATCGTCAACCTCATTCACGGTCAAAGATATGCCATTCAAAGCGACCGAGCCTTTCGGCGCAATATATTTTAAAAGGGCAACAGGCGGGGCAATGCGCAATCGCCAGCAATCGCCGTCTTTTTCGATATTCTCAAGCGTAGCGATACCATCCACATGCCCAAAAACAAAATGCCCGCCAAGCTCATCACCCAGTTTTAAAGACGGCTCGATATTGATCTCCATACCCTCTTGCCATCCGGAAATCGTGGTTTTATCAAGACTTTCATGCGAGACATCGAAATATGCGGCATTCTTCACCTTATCAGTGACACTTAAACAGCAGCCTGAACAGCATACCGATGCCCCTAGCGCAAGGCTTTCCAATAAGGCTGGAGGGAGTGCCACCCCCAAACGCGCGCCACCTTTATGGCTTTTTATCGTATGAATGGGTGCTGTTAGCTGGACAAGGCCGGTAAACATGATTTTTTTATACGCTTCTTTTATATATATCCAAACGGTTTTGCCCTAGTTTTATGCTCTCATAGGGCTTTAATTGCAAGGCCTCGTTAACTTGTTCGTAGCCAAGATCACGAAAAGCACTTAAGCCCGCGCCCAAAATTCTATTGCCTGTAAATATGGCCAGTTCATCAAACAATCCTTCGCGCAGAAAAGACGTATGAATTTCAGCGCCTCCTTCAACGAGCAATCGGGTCACACCGTTTTCGGAAATCACCTGAAGCACCTGAAATAAATCTCTGGTTTTACAGCGAAAGAGTTTCACAGCGGCATTTTCAAGTGCATCAATTTTGCCCTGATCATCCGTGTCATGCATGATCCATACCGGTTCATTCAATGCAGATTGCACCAATTTTGAATTCATATCTATGGATAACCTTGTGTCCAGAATGATACGCACAGACTTATGCACAAGACCATCCACACGTGTATTCAACATCGGGTCATCCATGTTCACTGTCCCTATTCCGCACAGAATTGCATCGTGCCGGCTGCGAAGCTGGTGCGCCTTTGCTCTTGCAAGGGCATTGGTTATCCATTGGCTCTGCCCGTTACCAAGGGCAATTTTCCCATCCAGGCTCAGAGCTGTTTTCAACGTGACAAAAGGCCGCCCTTCTTCGTTGCTCAGGAAAAACCCTGCGTTCAATTCTTTCGCTTCTTGCTCGCGCACGCCACTTATCACTTCAATTCCGGCTTTTTTCAGCATGGCTATGCCCTGCCCGGCCACATGCGGCGCGCTATCCTCGCAGGCGATAACGCATCTGGTAAGGCCAGCATCAATAAGCGCCTGCGCGCAAGGCGGCGTTTGCCCATGGTGGGCGCAAGGCTCTAAAGTTATGTAAGCGCTTGCTCCCTTTGCTTTTTCGCCAGCCATCTCCAAGGTAACAGTTTCGGCATGCGGGCGCCCACCATCGGCTGTGCGCCCTATACCAACCACGCGATCATTTTTGACAATGACGCAGCCGACACTTGGATTAGGAGGCGTACGCCCCAAGCCGCGCCGCGCCAATGATAAGGCATAGCGCATATATTGCATATCAGTGGAATGGTGCATGGGAGTATGAAACTCTTTTAAGATTTAAGCGGCGGATCGCTTTTTATCGGTCAGTTTTTGTACGCTCAAGAGAAATTCATTGAAATCTTCGGGCTGGCGGAAATCCTTGTAAACCGAGGCATAGCGGATATAGCCAATATCGTCCAGCTCCATCAGCGCGGCCATTACTTCCGCGCCAATCTGGCGTGATGGAATCTCCTGCTCGCCTTGCGATTCCAGCTTACGAACGATGCCGCTTGTGACCTTCTCGATTTTTTCAATATCGATATTGCGTTTTTGCAAGGCGATTTGCATGGATTTGATAATTTTATCGCGGTCAAAGGGCTGTTTGCGCCCGCCGGATTTTACAACCGTCATTTCACGAAGTTGCACCCGCTCGAATGTAGTAAAGCGCTGCTCGCATTCCGGACAAGCGCGGCGGCGGCGAATAGAGGCATTATCCTCGCTCGGCCGCGAATCCTTCACTTGGGTTTCTTCATTTCCGCAAAACGGGCAACGCATGGGCTACACTCTTACAAATTAGGATAAATCGGGAAACGTTTGCACAGCTCGCTGACTTGCGCGCGCACTTTCTTTTCGGTTTCGGCGTTGCCTTCGGCGCCGTTTTTGGCAAGACCGTCCAGAACTTCCAAAGCCATATCCCCGACTTGTCGGAATTCTGCAAGACCAAAGCCGCGCGTTGTTCCAGCCGGTGTTCCCAAACGCACACCCGAGGTCACAAATGGTTTTTCAGGGTCAAAAGGAACAGCATTCTTGTTACAAGTCATTCCGGCGCGCTCCAGCGCTTCTTCGGCTTCATTGCCTTTCAGCCCTTTAGGACGCAAATCAACAAGCACAATATGCGAATCCGTGCCTCCGGAAACAATGTCCAGCCCGCCATTGACAAGCGTTTCGGCCAGAGCCTTGGCATTATCGACAATAGCTTGCGCATATTGTTTGAAAGAAGGCTTGAGCGCTTCACCATAGGCTACAGCCTTGGCCGCCATTACATGTGCCAGAGGCTTGCCCTGCAAACCCGGGAAAACGGCTGTGTTCAGCTTTTTGCCTAATTCTTCATTATTAGAGAGGATCATGCCGCCCGAAGGTCCGCGCAAGGTTTTATGTGTTGTCGTGGTCACAACATCGGCATAGGGCAAGGGTGACGGATAAACACCTGCAGCCACCAGGCCCGCATAATGCGCCATATCCACCATTAACAAGGCGCCAACCTCATCGGCCACCTTACGGAAACGCGCCCAGTCAATAACGCGCGGATAGGCCGAAGCCCCGGCAATAATCAATTTGGGCTGGTGTTCTTTGGCCAGCGCTTCCATCTGATCATAATCCAGCAAAGCATCGTCTTTACGAACGCCATATTGAATAGCATTGAACCACTTCCCGGACATGGCCGGAGCCGCACCATGGGTCAAATGACCACCATGGGCAAGGCTCATGCCCAGTATTGTATCGCCCGGCTGAACCAGCGCCAGCATCACCGCACCATTGGCTTGCGCGCCTGAATGCGGCTGGACATTCACATATTTACAATCAAACAGCTCTTTTGCGCGGTCAATAGCGAGTTGCTCGATCGTATCAACATGCTCACAGCCGCCGTAGTAACGCTTGCCCGGGTAGCCTTCGGCATATTTATTGGTGAGGATAGAGCCGTTGGCTTCCATCACGGCAATAGAGGCGATATTTTCGCTGGCAATCAATTCAATCTGGTCTTGCTGACGCTCTAACTCGCCATCCAATGCTTTTTGAATTTCAGGATCGGCCGTTTTCAAATGTTCGGTAAAAAAACCGTTTTCCATGTATTCGGGTAATTTTTCTGCAGCATTGCTCATAAGTATAGACCTTCTTTTTTAGATGTTAATCTTATTGACGCGCCGTTCATGCCGGCCGCCTTCGAATTCAGTATTTAAAAATGTTTCAACGATATCAAAAGCTGTTTCCAGCCCGATAATACGCTCGCCCAAGGCCAGAACATTGGCGTTGTTGTGCGCGCGCGTCAACCGTGCCATTGTGGTGTCGGTACAAAGCGCCGAGCGCACAGATGCATGGCGGTTGGCAGCGATGGAAATGCCAATCCCCGTTCCGCAAATCAAAATGCCTGTATCAACGCTGCCCTCTTCAATTTTTTTGGCCAGCTTATGGGCGAAATCGGGATAATCGACAGAATCGCCAGAATCGCACCCCAAATCCAGCCATTCATAATCGGAAAATTTTTCCTGAATGGCCTGTTTATAATTAAAGCCGCCATGATCAGAGGCAATAGCAATCTTACGTGTCATGAAAGGATATATAATGCTTAAACGCCCAGAAAACAAGGTTTTTTAAGAAAGAATGCCTTTTTTCCTCAAAACATATTCCAGGCGTTTGAGGGCATTGTTTTTCAATGTGCTTTCGGGCGTATTTGCGGGGCCCTGGATAGAGGCTTCGGTTAAGGTGGCGGTATCCATGGCTGAAACTTTTACCACATGCCCGATCTGGTAAAATTCAATAATAACTTCCCGGCCTTGTAAGAGTTGCTTTTCAGACATATATTTATAGTAATGTCATCCTGAGCGAAGTCGAGGGATCTTATAACTTTTTCAACATGCAAGATTCCTCCGCTCTCAAACGGTCGGTCGGAATGACAAAAGAGGAAAAAATAATGGCCGCAGAAAAACACGATAAAAAATCACATTCAATCCCCGAATTTGACTGGAAAGATCCGTTTCTTTTGGAAGAACTTCTTACCGATGAAGAGCGCATGATCGAAAAAACGGCGCGCGATTTTGCCCAAGAGCGTTTGATGCCGAGCATTTTGGAGGCCAACCGCCATGAGCAATTCGACCGCGATATAATGCGCGAAATGGGCGGCCTTGGATTGCTTGGGCCTATGATTGACGGCTATGAATGCGCCGGAGCCTCTTATGTCGCCGCCGGATTGATCGCCCGCGAGATGGAGCGTGTGGATAGCGCCTATCGTTCTTGTTATTCTGTGCAATCCTCTCTTGTTATGTACCCGATCTGGAAATTCGGTAGTGAAGATCAAAAACGCGAATACCTGCCCAAACTCGCCAGCGGCGAATATATCGGCTGTTTTGGCCTGACTGAACCTGATGGCGGCTCCAACCCCGGAGATATGCGCACGCATGCCAAAAAAGTCGATGGCGGCTATAAGATTTCCGGCTCCAAGCAATGGATCACCAACTCACCCATAGCAGATGTTTTTGTTATCTGGGCAAAAATGGAGGATGGCTCGACTGGTGGATTTATTCTTGATAAAGGCATGAAAGGGCTAGAGGCCCCTAAGATTGAAGGGAAATTCAGCCTGCGCGCCTCCCCTACAGGCGGGATTATGATGGATGAGGTTTTTGTGCCCGATGATCATAAAATGCCCCATGCCGATAGCTTGAAAGCCCCCTTGATGTGTTTAAACTCTGCACGATTTGGTATTTGCTGGGGCGTGATGGGCGCGGCGGAGGATTGCTGGCACCGATCATTGCAATATACCCAAGAGCGCATCATCTTTGGAAAACCTCTGGCCGCGCAACAGCTCATTCAGAAAAAGCTGGCCGATATGCAAACGGAGATTACGCTTGGTTTGACAGCCGCCTGGCGTTTGGGGCGTTTACGCGATGAAAACCGCGCCGCGCCGGAAGCAATATCCCTTCTCAAGAGGAATAATTGCGGCAAGGCCCTTGATATTGCGCGTGTTGCCCGCGATATTCATGGTGGAAACGGTATTAGCCATGAATACCATGTCATCCGTCATATGGTGAATTTAGAAGCCGTCAACACGTATGAAGGGACGCATGATGTCCACGCCCTTATTCTGGGCCGCGCGATGACGGGGCATCAGGCGTTTGGATGACTGGGAAAATTAGGGCTCTGGTTTAAAGCTGGTATCGACGCCGCGCTGGTGATCTGCAGAAAACTCAAATTCTCCGTTTATAACCTCCTCCATAATATCGTGGCTAATTTCCAGCATGGAAAGCCATTCTTTTTCTTGCTCATTCAAATCATCACAGTGGGACAAATCAGCATAAATATCGCGCAGATGAGCAATCGCCATTTGCCGAAAGTTTTGTTTTAATTCCGGGCTGGCTTCTTCAATTTGCCCTTTAGCAACAATATCATCAATCTGACCAGCAAAATCATTTAGACGCTCGTAAACGCGGCCAGCAATTTCACGAGGTGTTGCTGGATTCGAAGCAGCCCCAATGTGATTTAGGATGACATAAATCTGGCGAAAAGCGTAAGCTCCGGCAATGCGTTCGTCCTGGCTTTCCTGATCCAGCGCAGACATCTTTAAAACCCGCCGGAGAAATTGGTCTGGCTCGCCCAGAAACGCTCGAGCATTTTCAAGGTTGCATTTAAATCTTTTAGGTTTTGATCCGTCAGATCGGAGCCTGAAATCTGTTCTTCATGGCGCTTAAACATTTCGGAAATCGCATTCTTCAGCTCTTTACCCTTATCGGACAAGCGAACACGAATTGAGCGCTTATCATGCACAGAGCGCTCTTGAATCAGATACTCGTTTTCCACCATCTTTTTCACGTTGTAAGAAACATTGGAGCCAAGGTAATAACCGCGTATCGTCAATTCACCGACGGTCATCTCGTCATCACCGATATTGAAAAGAATCATGGATTGCACGTTGTTGATATCCTGAATGCCTTTCTTGTCCAGCTCGACCTTCAAAACATCAAGAAAGTGACGGTGCAAACGTTCGATTAACTGAATGGCTTCATAATATGGGGTATTAATATTCACTTTTAGGACACTCCGAATTCTGGTTTCATGTGTGATTAGAATAATTTAGATGTAATTTACCCTTAAACAATAACATTAAAATAATAAATGAGAACTTAACCAAGACCAAGGACTTTTTATTATTTTAGGCATAAAAGGACAGCTTTTTTGAAGAGAGTCGGAAATTCCGAGGCATTGATTTCTCCTTTACTTTTGTAGAAATACCCCGCCTGAAGTGGCCCTTTGGTTG
>JBKHDZ010000024.1:0-18450 GCA_046541095.1 Alphaproteobacteria bacterium | reverse complement strand
AGGAATGGGTAGGCGGCTTTAAAATTCCCTCGACTGTGCGCGTGCAAATTGATATTGATCCGCAAAGTTTTCTTTAGTTTTCCGCTTTATGGCCTGTTTTCCAAAATTTGGCGGCTGTGCCATGCGTGATTTCTTTTATACGGGATTGTTCTTCATCACTTAAGGTAATCTTGTAATAATCGGGTGCGGAAATTTTGTCTTTCCAACTATTTATAAGCTGCTCTTTATCCTCTTTTATAGCGCAGAAATCGCTCAGCTTTTCCAAGTGATCTGACGGACTGGCGCACAATTCATCATAGCGGATGAAAAGCGTGTTTTTCTTTAAATCTTCATTGCTTTGAACCGTGTTATAAATATGCGCATAGGTTTTATCCCAGTACCGGGCATAGGCGCTCACGCAATCTCCAGCACGCCAAAGATCTAAAATACGCTCGGTAGCATGGGTATCATGAAAATTGAGCGGGCGAAAATCAGAGCCGAATTCAAAATGGCCATGCCTTCGCATATAACGCTGGCCGCGGGGATCATCTTTCTGGGCTTCAAGCAGTAATTTATGTTGTTTGAGCAAGGAATAAACATGCTCGGCCGGTTTTCTGATCGGCACGATAAACCGCGCATCGGGATACAGGTTTTGTATATATTCCAGCCGGGCGGAATTGGCGTTGTTTTTGGATACATAACGTTTGGCTTTTCGAAGAGCGAGCAGTTTTCGAATGCTATGCGAGAAAAAAGCATCGAAATCGGGATTTTTATCTTGAGGGCCTAAAACATTGTTTATTGACGGATTGTGCAGATCATCGAAAAAAGACATCCAGATAATTTCATCCAGCGCTTCAGGGCTTGTCCAGTCAATCATAATGCGGTCTTTATGCGCACGCTCGATCTTTTTGGTAGAGCGGGGGACAAATTTATTGGCAAAATCCCAGAAGGCCGGACAATGCACAAAGGGATAATCCCGGTATTGAAAGCTGGTGAAATCTTTATGCGAATTTAAAATTTCCAGTAAAATAGTGCTACCCGAGCGCGCCAGACCGCAAATAAAAACGGGGGCTTTGATTTCTGTGTTGATAATATCGTATTTTAAGGCCCGCGTTTCCAGAGTCCCGAGCCTTTTTAAAAAGGCAGGGTGCTTGTCAAGAAGACCGCCCAGAAAATCTGTGAAAAAAGAAACCGAAGCCATAAGGGTATTTAATGCTTTTACAAGCTGTTTGTAAAATTGTATCTTTAATGACTGATATTTATTCAAAATTTCTTGCGAGCCGCCATGAAAAAAGAAAGTGTTGTTTTATTATCTATCGCTATTGGCTTTCTTGGCATGGTTTACGGCGTTATCGCTCATGCCTCCCAATTATTTCCCTATAATTTTTTAAACAATCTGCATAATGTGGCCGAGAGTGTCAGCTCGGCCCTTAAAATTGATAGTTATAACGATAAAATCAGATGGGCAAAGCCGTTGCCAGAAAAAACGGGCATGGTTTTGCACAACGATGAAAGCTTGCAAGACAGCTATATTGTGTATTCTACAACGCACGATACCAATATCCGCATGATCGGAGCGCAAGGCGAAATTGTGCATGAATGGCCGATCAGCTTTAATGCAATATGGCCCGATCAGGAGCAGGTGGCTGCTTTAAAGCATCTGGATGATTTTTATTTTTATGCCCGCGATTTTCATGTGTATAGCAATGGCGATATTCTGGTTATGCTGTCGGCCGGCGGTGTAACGCCGTGGGGTATGGGCATGGTGCGCCTGGATAAAGATGCCAATGTTCTTTGGAAATACGAGGGTTATCTGAACAACGATTTTGAAGTTGCCGCGGATGGAGATATCTATGTAATCGAGCACGATATCCGCTATGAGCCGCCAAAGACGGTAACGTATGATATCACGCCGTTTTTGGAAGATAAAATTACTATTCTGGATGCCCAAACAGGAAAGCCCAAAGAGTCATTTTCTTTGGTTGATAGTATTGAAAACTCGGAATTTGCAAATCTCTTGCGCGGATTTGAAGACAATACCGATGGTGATCCAATGCATTCCAATAATATCGAATATGTGGAACGGGGCCATCCTGATATTGATTGGATTAAAGAAGGGTATTTGCTTGTATCAATAAGAAACCTGAATGCCTTGGTTGCTGTTGATCCAAAAAGCAAGGAAATTGTGCATGCTTACGGGCTTTTTGCCCGCATGCAGCATGATATTGATTTCCTGAACAACGGTAATTTTCTTATTTATGATAACCGCGGCAATTTTACATCGGGCGGTTATTCACGGGTGTATGAATTTAAACCGGATACGCAGGAAATTGTCTGGCAATATACAGGAAAGACAGGTAGCGGAGAATTTGATAGTGATTTTTGGGGAATGCAGGATCGCCTTGAAAACGGCAATACTTTAATTGTGGACCCAACAGGCGGGCGTATATTCGAGGTTTCGCCTTCAGGGGAAAAAGAATGGGAATATATCTTGCCGCTTCACCGCATTGTTGAGGGTGAGAAAAAGATTGCCATAGTCACTACAGCCGAGAAAATTGACGCCAGTAAACTATCGTTTTTAAATTCCATGGAGTAAGCCGATGAATAGATTTTCAAATTTCAGCCTTGTGTTTTGTGCCTTTATTTTTCTTTTTAACGCTTTTCCCGCCTATGCCTATATCGGGCCGGGGCTTGGGGTGGTCGCAATCTGGGGAGTGCTTGGACCTTTGGCAGGCGTTTTGGCGTTATTGTTAATGCTCGCTTATTTTCCTGCACGTTATTACTACAAAAAATGGAAATATGGGAAAAAAGCTTCTGAGGATGAAACTGCCCCCTCTGAAGAGATAGTCAACGAAAAATCATCTTCGGCTGATGAGGGCAAAGACAAATAATTTATTCCTTATGCCGGGCATTTAATTTATGAATTCTAAAAATAGCCATACACCCGAGGCGGATTTTCTGGAGGACGAAAAGCCCGCCAAGAAAATATTGCCGCTTAATCTGACTTCTTACGATTTTTTGAAAACGATCGCGATTGTTTTGATGATCGTGGACCATATCGGTGTTTACTTCTATCCCGAGGAAGAATGGTTTCGTATTCTGGGGCGCTTATGTGTGCCGATCTGGTTCTTTCTGATTGGTTATGCACGCACCCGCGATATACCTTTCAAGGTTATACTGGGCATAGCCCTCATTGCCGGGGGTAATATGGTGGCCGGAGAATTTCTCTTCCCTGTAAGCATTCTTGTGACCTTGATGATTGGGCGCTATTGCATAGATATTTTCATGCGCGCCGCCCGCAAAGGTGGAGAACCAATGGCGGGGCTGTATTTCATGCTTGTGCTGTTAACATTTCCAACCGCCTTTATATTTGAATATGGCACGATGGGTCTGCTCTTCACCGTTTTTGGAGCGCTTTGCCGTTTCCGTCAGGATTACGCGGATATGATACCGCCGGCCTATAACAGACAAATCGGCTTTTTTGCCTTGGGTTCTTTTATTGCCTTTATAATTATGCAGGTCGCACCCATGGAAGTTTTGACGGGCGCGCAACTTTTGGTTTTGTGTATCGGAATGGGAGGCGTGTATTATATATTAAACCGTTTTTCACCAGCGGAGTTGCCAACAATTACCGCGCGACTACCCAAATTGATTACCTTTATTGTAAAACTGACAGGGCGCCGCACATTAGAAATTTATGTGGCGCACTTGCTGGTTTTTAAGGCGCTTGGGTTATACCTTTATCCTGATCGCTTCCAGCTTTTCCAATGGCGCTGGACTCATGAAACTATGGAAAAATTCATTGCCTTTATTATTGCCTGATCATGGCGTGCGATATTTCCCTTGGGAAAACGCAATTTTCTTAAAGGCAAGGCTTGTCAGCCCCATATAACTGTGCTAAATCCACGCATAACGTAATAAATCTAACTTATGAAGGATCATCATTTTGAGCGCTGCATCCCGAGTTTCTTCTGTTGTGACATCCCGTTATGCAAACGCCCTTTTGGAACTGGCCGAGGAAAACAAGGCCGTGGACAAGATTGAAGGGGATATGAAAGATTTGCTGGGGATGCTTCAGGATTCGCCTGATCTTGAAGAGTTGGTGACAAATCCGCGTATTGGCAAGTCTAACCAGCAGGGCGCTATCGAAGCTTTGGCGAAGAAAGCAAAATTTCACAAGTTAACGACAAATTTCCTCTACGTCCTGATTGAAAACCGCCGTTTGAATATTCTCGGCGTACTGGCGCAGGCTGTCTTGCAGGAAATGGCCGTGCGCCGCGGTGAGAAAACCGCGCAGGTGCGCGTCGCGCAAGATTTGACCGATAAGCAAATTAAAGAGCTTGAAGCCAGCTTGTCCAAAGCATCAGGCAGTCCGGTCACGCTGGATATTGAAGTTGATCCTTCTTTGCTGGGCGGTATGGTAGTGACCATGGATTCCCGTATGGTGGATGATTCTGTTGCCGGAAAACTGGCGCGGCTCAAGCTGGCGATGGGGCAAAGCAGTAACGAAAATACAAATCCTAATTCCAATTCTAAAAATCTAAGTGAGGTAAGTTAAAAATGGAAGTACGTGCAGCAGAAATTTCAGACATCCTGAAAAAGCAGATTGCAGACTTTGGCGCACAGGCCGATGTCGCGGAGATTGGCGAAGTTTTAAGCGTTGGCGATGGTGTGGCCCGCGTATATGGCCTTGATAATGTACAGGCCGGAGAACTTGTGGAATTCCCCAACGGTATTAAGGGTATGGCCCTGAACCTGGAGGTTGACAATGTTGGTATCGTGATTTTCGGCTCTGACCGTGATATTTCCGAAGGTGATATTGTGCGCCGGACCGGTAAAATTGTCGAAGTGCCTGTGGGTAAAGAATTGTTGGGCCGCGTGGTCGATGCTCTTGGTAATCCGATTGACGGTAAAGGCCCGATTAAGGCCAAGAAAACATCCCGCGTGGAAGTAAAGGCGCCTGGCGTTATTCCCCGTCAATCCGTGCATGAGCCTGTACAAACAGGTTTGAAAGCGATTGATGCGCTGGTGCCGATTGGCCGTGGCCAGCGTGAGCTTATTATTGGTGACCGTCAGACTGGTAAGACTGCTGTGGCGGTGGATGCGATCATCAACCAGAAGACGATCAATAAGGCTTCTGATGAGAAAAAACATCTTTATTGTATCTATGTGTCTATCGGTCAGAAGCGTTCAACCGTGGCTCAGCTGGTGCGCGAATTGGAAGAGCAGGGCGCGATGGAATACTCTATCGTGATCGCTGCGACAGCTTCCGAAGCGGCACCTTTACAGTTTTTGGCGCCTTATACAGGCTGTGCGATGGGTGAATTTTTCCGTGATAATGGGATGCACGCTTTGGCCATTTATGATGACTTGTCCAAGCAGGCTGTGGCGTATCGCCAGATGTCCTTGCTTTTGCGTCGTCCTCCGGGCCGTGAAGCCTATCCGGGTGATGTGTTCTACATTCACTCCCGCTTGCTGGAGCGTGCGGCGAAAATGAATGAGGACAATGGCTCCGGCTCCTTGACGGCTCTGCCCGTGATTGAAACGCAGGCCGGTGACATCTCCGCTTATATTCCAACAAATGTGATTTCCATTACAGATGGTCAGATCTTTCTGGAAACATCGTTGTTCTTTAAAGGTATCCGCCCTGCGATTGATGTTGGTGCGTCTGTATCCCGTGTGGGTTCTGCCGCGCAGATCAAGGCCATGAAACAGGTATCCGGTTCTATGAAACTGGAACTGGCGCAGTACCGTGAAATGGAAGCTTTCGCCCAGTTCGCTTCTGATCTGGATGCTTCTACACAGAAATTGTTGGCACGTGGCGCGCGTTTGGTGCAACTGCTAAAGCAGCCCCAGTACCAGCCTTTGCCTGTGGAAGAGCAGGTGGCTGTTCTTTTCGCCGGTACAAAAGGATATCTGGATACTGTGCCGACCGACAAAGTGAACGAATTTGAAAGTCGTTTGCTGGAAGATATGCGCGCCAATGGCAAGGATATTTTAGAGAAAATCTCTGAAGAGAAGAAACTGACCGATGAAATCGAAGCGGATTTGAAAAAATTCCTTGATGATTTCACGAAAAGTTTCAGCGCGTAAGGTATAAGGAGCGTTTGTTTTTCAAATGGCTGATGATATGAAATACCAGCTAAGGCTTTATTTAACCGATGAGTTTGCTCAGGCGGCGCGGGCTGATGCGCGTGATCCAAAACTGCAGCCACTTAATAATGTGTTGGATAAATACGGCCTCACGCTGGTTAATCAGTTTGATGCCCTGGTCGGTTTTTGTCGCGAGGCAGAGGCCAATCAGAATACGGATACGGACTTGTATCGCTGGACAAAGGATGTAATCTCCCAGCCGATCAAAGAAGCGCGTTATTCCAAACAATTTACGCTTTATGATCAGGACAATAATCAGGTCTATGACAAGGCTATTGCTGATGGCGCGGAAGCCGAGCTATTACCGATGGTGGGGCAAGGCATTCTCACGAATATTTCGAAATATAATGATGATCCCGCGCAAAACCCGCAAGCGCCTGAAAAGTATAGATCAAAGCCTGATGACGGCCCCCAAATATAAGGACCCTGTGGAAGAGGAAAGATGCCAAGTTTACGTGACTTAAGAGACAGAATTAAATCGGTTAAATCGACCCGCAAGATTACATCGGCCATGAAAATGGTGGCGGCATCAAAATTGCGCCGAGCGCAGGAACATGCCCAAGCCTCTCAGCCGTATGCGCGGGCGATGTCGGAAATGCTGGCCCGCGTGGCCAAAAATGTGATCGTGAATGCCTCCAGTTCGCGTCTTCTCGTTGGAACGGGCGATGATAAAAAGCATTTGATTGTTGTCGTGTCCGCCGATCGCGGTCTTTGCGGCGGTTTTAATTCCAATCTTGCGCGCTCTGTTATGACCCGTGTCAATTCTCTGGTAGCCGAAGGCAAAGAGGTTGGCCTCGTATTTGTTGGCCGCAAGGCGCGTGATGTTGTGCGCCCCATTCACGGCGATAAAATCTGGGAAAGTTTTGTCGGTATGACAGGCAAATCCAAAGTCGAGTTTGTCGATGCCAATGAGGTCACCCAATATATTCTGGCCAAATTTGAAGCGGGCGAGTTTGATGTTTGTACGTTGGCTTATAACAGCTTTGAATCCGTTCTGACCCAAACCCCGACATTGAGCCAGATTATTCCTTTTGATATGGACTCTGTTGAAGAGGTTAGCGATGAGGGCGGCAGCGCCCCAACGCAGGATAATGCGCCTATTTCTCCTTACAGTTTCGAGCCGGAGGAAGAGCAGATTTTAAGTGCGCTTTTGCCGCGCAATATCGGGGTTCAGATTTATTCCGCCATGCTGGACAGCGCGGCGGGTGAGCAGGCTGCGCGTATGACGGCTATGGATAACGCGACCAGAAATGCGGGCGATATGATTAACAACATCACCTTGCAATATAATCGCGCGCGTCAGGCTTATATTACGAAAGAATTGATTGAAATTATTTCCGGCGCGGAGGCGCTGTAAAAAGGAGAATAAACCATGATTATACAGACGTTTCCAATTCCGGGAAATTGGCGAAAAGAGTTTGAAAAAGCGCAATCTAATTCCACGAAAGATATGGAATGTCATGCTTCTGACGTGAAAACCGGGCCCGAAACACATGTTAAAATGCCTTCAACACGAAGCGGAAAGCCTAGATTTGCTAGCCGCAGTGACGGCGTAGAGGCTGGAATAGTTAGTGGAGGATTTGTGCCTTCGACATTAGATAATTAATTTTAAAAGTTTTAAGCAAAGCAAAAAGAGGAAAAAATGGCAAAAACAGCAGCAACAAAGAAAAAAGCGGCATCCGCGGCCAAGGGTAAAATCCTGCAGGTTATGGGTGCGGTTGTCGATGTGCAATTCGAAGAGGGCAATGTGCCCGGAATTCTTAACGCGCTTCACACAGAGAATAATGGCCAGCTTTTGGTTCTGGAAGTTGCCCAGCACCTTGGTGAAAATACTGTGCGTACAATCGCGATGGATATGACTGACGGCTTGGTGCGTGGCTCTGAAGTTACCGATACGGGGGCACCGATTTCTGTTCCTGTGGGGCCGGAAACTAAGGGACGTATTTTTGATGTGATCGGAAATGTTATTGATGAAGGCCCGAAGGTGAAAGCCAAGCAAAGCTGGCCTATTCACCGCGAGGCTCCTGAATTTATCGATCAGGCGAAGGAAACCGAAGTGCTGGTGACCGGCATTAAGGTTGTGGATATGCTCTGTCCTTACGCCAAAGGTGGTAAAATCGGTCTGTTCGGTGGTGCCGGTGTTGGTAAAACCGTGACCATTCAGGAATTGATTAACAATATCGCCAAAGGTCACGGCGGTGTATCCGTGTTCGGCGGCGTTGGTGAGCGTACCCGTGAAGGTAACGATCTTTATCATGAAATGATGGATGCAGGCGTTATTAAAGAGCACGATTCAGAAAACTCCAAAGTGGCGCTTGTGTATGGTCAGATGAATGAGCCACCCGGTGCCCGTGCCCGGGTTGCCTTGTCTGCTTTGACTATGGCGGAATATTTCCGTGATGAAGAAGGTCAGGACGTGCTGTTCTTCCTGGATAACATTTTCCGCTTTACACAGGCCGGTGCCGAAGTGTCCGCGCTTTTGGGGCGTATTCCTTCTGCGGTGGGTTATCAGCCGACATTGTCCACGGAGATGGGGCAGATGCAGGAACGTATTACCTCCACCAATAAAGGATCGATCACATCGGTGCAGGCCGTTTACGTGCCTGCGGATGACTTGACCGACCCCGCTCCGGCCACGACATTTGCGCACTTGGATGCGACAACCGTTCTTTCGCGTCAGATTGCGGAACAGGGCATCTATCCGGCTGTTGACCCTCTGGATTCTACATCCCGTATTCTTGACCCGCGTGTTATCGGTAAAGAGCACTATGAAGTGGCCAAAGCCGTGCAGGAAACTCTTCAGACCTATAAATCCTTGCAGGATATCATTGCGATTTTGGGTATGGATGAATTGTCCGAAGAAGATAAGCTGACTGTGGCACGCGCCCGTAAGATCCAGCGCTTTTTGTCGCAGCCATTCCACGTGGCCGAAGTCTTTACAGGAACACCAGGCGTATTTGTTCAGCTTGAAGATACAATCAAAGGCTTTAAGGCGATTGTGAATGGTGAGTATGATCACTTGCCGGAAGCAGCGTTCTATATGGTTGGTACAATCGAACAGGCCGTAGAAAAGGCCAAGAAAATGGCAGCGGAAGCAGCTTAACTTTTTGAAACTTTAAAATCCTTTATCCCTCGCGAAAGCGGGGGATATTCATATAAGGGATAATAACTACAGAGGGCGCAGAGGAGAGGTATAAAGACATGAGAATGAGAATTTTACCGTTAATATTGGTGTGTGAAAAAACGCTTAAATAACCTCTTGTGTCCTCGGCGAACTTTTTAGTTAAAACAAAACCATGGCTGACGATAAAATTACAAATTTTCCTGATCTTGGTCCTGAATTAACGCGGGATATAATAGGCTGTGCAATCACTGTGCACAAATACTTTGGCCCTGGGTTGCTGGAAAATATCTACGAACAATGTCTGGCGATTGAACTGGCAAATAAAGGCTTTGACGTTCAAAAACAAATTTCCATGCCAGTGGCCTATAAAGGGCATGTATTAGAAAATGCTTATCGTCTTGATCTTTGGGTAAATAAAAAAGTTATTATTGAAATCAAGGCGGCAGAAAAAATTTTACCGGTTCACGAAGCGCAGATATTGAGTTATATGAAGTTAGCTAAAAGCCCGTTAGGTCTTTTGATCAATTTTAATGAAACTCTTTTGAAAAACGGTATAAAAAGATATGCATTAACAGAGTTTTCTTGATATAAAACTCTGTGTACTCTGCGCCCTCTGTAGTTTAAAAGGAAAAGAAAAATGAGTGAAGCACAACAAAATACTATGCAATTCGAATTGGTTTCTCCGGAAGAAAAGCTGGTTTCCGAGCCTGTAAAAATGGCTGTCATCCCCGGCGAAGACGGTGTTTTGGGCGTCGGACCTATGCATGCGTCTCTTGTGGCATCTTTAAATCCGGGCGTTGTTGAGCTCTATAAAGAGGGCGAAGCCAAAAGTTACCGCAAGATTTTCATCGCCGGCGGCTTCGCTGATGTGACAGGAACGAATTGCACTGTTCTGGCCGAAGAAGCTGTTGATCTGAAAAATCTGGACCAAACCGATCTTGAGCAAAAACTCAAAAATTTGCAGGAAGATCTTGGTATGGCCTCTGAAAAATCAGATCAAATCCGCATTGAAGCCAAAATCCGTATGTTGAAAGCCAAATTAAGCGCTGTAACGGGCACGCTTGTTGTTTAAGCCATCTTGCTTTAGGTGATAAAGAAAAGCGCCGTTACGGGCGCTTTTTTTATACCTCGGACGCGCCCCATTTTTCGGCGTGGAGATCTATTGCAACGCCGCTTTGATTATCCAGCATATTGTACAGTGTTGCTTTATCTCTCGCCGTATCGAATAGCTGCAAGCATTTATCGGTTATAAATTTCTCTTTTTGCGCGGTTTTAAACCAGTCGATAAGCCCGTCAAATTGACCCTGATCGTTTAAAATTCCCATCGGGCGCATATGTTTGCCGAGCTGTTTCAAACCAAGCGCACAGACGAAATAATAGCTGTTTTCTATTGTAGCGCGATCGAGAATTATCGGTGTGTCGGTCCGGCGTGTAATTTCATCTTCAAAATGTGGATAGCGTTCCTGCAAGCCCGGTTTTGGCGGGGGCATATCCAGATTTTGAACGGCGCTAAAGACATCATGGGGGGAGGCCACAATTTTTAAAAAGCGTTCATCATAATCAGGCTGGCTTTTCAAATATTTGACGAGCGAATTCCAATAGCCTTCAATATTGACTAAAACCAGCGGCTTGTTGTGTAAATCCAGATAGCCCCAATAAAGCATTTCGAGCGTTTCATCCAGCGTGCCGTAACCGCCCGGCAGGGAAACGACCACATCGGCCATTTGAAACATTCGTTTTTTACGGTCCCAAAGGTCATGCACCATAACCGTCTCACTCAGGCCGCGTAAAATGCGCTCGCTATCGCGGATTTTTTCAGGAATAATTCCTGTTACATGCGCACCCGTCTCAAGCGCGGCTTTGGCCACCAAACCCATAAGCCCGGCATCCATTCCGCCATAAACGAGATTGTGTTTTTGATCACCGATCAGCGAGCCCATTGTGATGGCTGCCTCTTTAAAGGCAGGGCGGGCAAAACCGGAAGAGCCGAGATAAACGGTAAAAGTTTTTGCAGGCATGATAATCCTTGGTTTTTCTTTTTAAATCATGATCCTACATGAAAATTCTTATCAATTTTTAAAGATGTTTCTTTTAATTCGCGCCCGTTCAGCGTTTTGAAGAAACTCATGCCGCGCAAAGAATTTGTCATGAAAATGCTATCGGATTGTTCAAGCTGTTCACGCGTAATTGATTTTTCAACCGCTTCGTATCGCTCTATAATCATTTTGCGCACAATGCCGTCAATGACCCCGTCCTGCAAAGGCGGTGTGATCATCTTCCCGTCTTCCATGCAAAAAATATTGCCCGAAGTCGTGCAGGTCACATCCCCTTTATTGTTGAGCATGACCGCTTCATTGCGCCCCTGGCTATTGGCTTCAATCATGGCCAGAATATTATCGCCGTAATTACAGGATTTTATTTGGGAAAGCGGTGAGCCTTCATTGCGCCGCACGTTTGTAGCGATATGGGCATGAATATCGCGCATGATTTTCTTCATTTCCGAGATTTTGAGGACGATCTGTAATTCGGGATTACTCAGTGGTTTGATCCCCGGTTGCTGCAGGCCACGGCTCACCCAGGTATTGAGAGAATACTTGCCAAAAGATTGTAAATCATTTTTCTCAATAAGCTGATGAACAAGGCTTTGATAGTCATCAAAACTCATATCAAAATGTATATTCATGACCTTTCCGTGGCGCAAAAGGCGATCAAAATGCGCCTTGATATGAACCGGCTTTTTATCCTGCACCAGCATTGTATCAAAAACGGCATCCCCATAGCGGATACGGTCATAGATATAAAAAACACGTTCCGTATCGTCCGTGTAATATCCGTTATTCCAGAGTATATTTTTCATGCTGCGCGTTTCGTTTGAGAATTATAAGCCTGTGCTATATTGACAAAATTTTGAATAACTTCAATGCCGTACTCGGTTAAAATAGATTCAGGATGAAATTGAACGCCGTAAACGGGGTATTGAGTATGATGCAGAGCCATAATAACTCCATCTTCGCTATGCGCATCAAATTCCAAATCCCGTGAATTCACGGGCTGTGTGATGAGAGAATGGTAGCGTCCGACTTTGAAAGGTGAGGGCAGGTTTTCAAACAAGCCTGTTTTATCATGCGTGATAAGGGAGGCTTTCCCATGAACGGGGACGGGCGCGCGCATCGTCACGCCGCCATAAACCTGCCCGATCACCTGATGCCCCAGACAAACGCCAAGCATGGGAATAGAGGCGCCGAGATTTTCAACTATCTCAAGGCAAATTCCGGCTTCATTGGGGCTACAGGGTCCGGGGGACAGGATGATCGCCTCGGGGGCAAGGCTATAAATTTCTTCAATCGTGATTTTGTCATTGCGAACAACCTTTGTATTCTGCCCGGTACATTCAAAATACCGCGCCAGATTGTGCACAAATGAATCATAGTTATCGATGATTAAATACATGCAATGGATTATAGGTTTTTAAAAAGATGTGTAAACAAATCCTTAGATCCTGACCCTATGCCACTTTCTGCTTTTGTATTGTTTTCGGTTTGAAACTGGCAAATATTCCCGTCGCTTTTGTCAATGTTTCTTCATATTCTTCTTGCGGGTTAGAATCGGCCACAATACCGCCGCCGACCTGAAAGCTGACTTTGTTGTCCTGAAAAATAAGGGTACGGATTAAAATGTTGGTATCCATATTGCCATCAAAACCGATATATCCCAATGAGCCGCAATAAGGGCTGCGACGCGTTGGCTCTAACTCCTCGATGATTTCCATGGCGCGAATTTTAGGAGCGCCCGTTATAGAGCCACCCGGAAAACAGGCGCGCAATAAATCGAGCGCGTTATAGCCTTGGCGCAGTTTTGCCGTGATGGTGGAAACCAGATGATGCACAGTTTTGAAACTTTCAAGTTCGCACAATTTGGGCACTTTCACGCTATCACCGCGGCAAACTTTCGAGAGATCATTACGCAGCAAATCCACAATCATAATATTTTCGGCGCGATCTTTTTCGCTATTTTCCAACGAATTGCGGTAAACAGTATCCAATACCTCGTCTTCCACATGCGGGCGCGTTCCTTTGATGGGTTTTGTTTCAACCTGTTCACCGCGCACGGTTAAAAACCTCTCTGGCGAGCTGGAGGATATTTTGATATTGCCAAGGTTGAAAAATCCGGCAAAAGGTGCAGGAGAGATTTCTCGCAATGACGTATAATGGGCAAAGGCATCAAAATCTTGCGGCAAATCCGCATCAAAACGCTGTGACATATTGGCCTGGAAAATATCACCGGCATGAATGTAATCGATAATTTTTTGCACCTGTTCTTCATAGCGCTCTTGCGTGAAATTGCTGTTCCACTCAATATCCAGCCCTTCAAAATCAAAAGACGGTGCCTTTTGTTCCAAAAGATTCAGGAAATGCTGCTGTTTAACCTCAGCTTTTTGCTCGCTATCGGAATGCGTGATTAACATTCCTGTGCGTGTTTGATGATCCCATGCAAAAACCTGATCGTAAATGCCTATCGTCATATCGGGCATTTCAGGGTTATCTTTGGAATGCTCTGGCAAGTTCTCGATAGAACGCCCAAGGTCATAGCCGAAAAATCCGGCCGCTCCGCCGTGAAAAGGTGGCAATTCCGGGTTTTGCAAAACGCTCAGGCGATAATGCTGCAAGCGTTTTTGTACGAAAGAAAAAGGATCGGTATCCTCAATCGTTTTTTGTTCTTTAGCATTGGTAACAACGATAATACCGTTTTTGGCCTCAATCATTTCCACGGGCATGCAGGCCACAAAGGAATGGCGTGCATCAGGGTGGGCTTCGTCCGCACTATCCAGCAACAGTGAATACGGCAAATGCTGAACGCGTTTGAAAACCTCTAGGGCGTTAAGATCATTCATTTCTAGAATGTAGGGTTTCATTTTGGCCTCATATAAGGGTTTCGCAAATATGAAAAATACAATAGCGCAATGCTTTAATAATTTCCAGAAAAAACTTGCAAAACTATAATTACTTCGCTAGTTAGTATGTAAATTGTTTTGCAGAAGGGTTTCTGGAATGAGATTATCACAAAAAGTAAAAAATTGGAGTACTTTTGAAAAGGCTTCTTTGGCTGGAATAGCTCTGGCCATATCTGTAGGGGGCACAATTGGCGGGACAGCCAGTTATTTAGAGAGTAATCAGCAGGATGAAATGCGTGCTGCGCAGTCATTGAATAATCCGGATGATCAAATTTCACATATTGCTATTGCTTCTAATTACAGCCACCGCATTGATACTTGGGATGAGCGCAATGCTCAACCTACAAACTTCACAATCCAGGATTGTTTCAATTTAGCCGTTGGTATTTTGAATCAAAAGGAGTACTTTTTTGGTCCGGCAGATGCTGATGTACAATGTTATGATTCCAATGGAACTCTAAGGCTGTCTCTTTACACGGGTACGGCGAGCAAAACAGCACCATCTGTTTATGAAGTATTGGAAATGGAAGAATACAATGCCGAAGGTGAACTGATTAAAGAATATAATGGCTGGGAATGTAGGGAGAGAGAATCTTTAGCGCAAAAACTCGGCAATTCCGGCCCGTGCTTCGGCTAGGCCGCATTTGATAATCTCCACGCCCTCGGGGAATGCATTATGCAGACGCGAGGGGAACATATTATCCATCATAACAAAAACGCCGCGATCATCGGCGCGGCGCACGAGGCGCCCGAAAGCCTGTTTTAATTTCATGCGGGTTAGCATTTCATCATAAGATCGGCCGCCAAAGGCTTCGCGCCGTGATTTGTGCAGGATAGTCGGGCGCGGCCAGGGCACGCGATCAAAGAGCAAAAGCCTTAAGGATTCCCCGGGTACATCAACGCCGTCACGTACCGCATCGGTGCCAAGCAGGCATGCATGAATATCTTCCCTGAACATATCAACCAGCGAGCCTGCATCAATCTCATCGACATGCTGGGAATAAAGTGGCATGCCTTTTTCTTCCAATAGGGGCGCAATGCGTTCGTGAACGGCGCGTAAGCGGGCAATAGCCGTAAACAATCCCAGCGCGCCACCTTGCGAGGCTTCGAAGAGGACACGCGTGGCCGTCGCCAGCTGGTTCATATCGTTTTTGCGGACGTCATCCAGAATATAAACGCGGGTGTTTTTGGCGTAATCAAAGGGGGATTGCAAGGCAATGTGATGAATATGCCCGCCAAAATAATCAAGCCCTGTTTGCTGGGTGGCGGTTTTCCAATCCTCATCTTCCTGTCCTGATGAATCTTTTAATGTGGCCGAAGTAATCCCCATACCGTGCAAATGCGGGCGTATCGACAGGCTGAAAGGTTTCATCGGATCCACCCAATGGCGGTAATATCCTACATCATAGGCGCGGCCATCACTGCGCTCAATCTCCATCCAGTCGGTAAAGTCCTTTGCCAAACCGCCTGTTTCCAGATGTTCCAGCATACCAATCCACGCCGATAGTGTAATGGCACTGCGCCGCTCCAGACTTTGTGCTACGGCGTCCAGTCTTTTGCGCGTATCGCTATCCAACTCGCCATTGTCATCGGCCAGTTTTTTACGCAAATGCTGGACCATGGCCTGCATCGGTTTTTGCAAGGCGCGCAAGGCGCCGCGCAGTTTTTGAGCCTTCCCCAGCACGCCGTCATTGACGGGGTGCACAGATGTTTCCAAAGAATAGGGCGTGTCTTTGCCATCGGCTCTGGCCATCACCTGATGATAGAGAAGATGCAAGAATTCCTCGGCGGGGCCGCTTGGCGCTTCATCGCGCAGGCGCTTGCTCCATCCTTCGGAAGTCAGGCAATACGCTTCTTTTGTAATGGCCTGTAATAAATCCTCGCCCTTGCCATCGCCAGATACCAAATCTTCAAGGCGTTTTTTAAGTCCGCGCGCGCGTGATTGCCGCCCGCCTTCAGCCCCCAAAATCCAGCGGCGTAAATCGCGGGTTTCGCGGGCGGTTAAATGTGCGGCATAAGCGCTGTCAGCGGCGTGAAAGAGATGGTGGCCCTCATCAAAAATATAGCGCGTGGGCATATCATCGCCGGGCTGGGATATGGCGGCATTGATCATTACCAGCGCATGATTGGCGACCACCAGCCTTGCATGTTTGGCCTTGCGCACCGAGCGTTCGACAAAACAGCGGTGATAGTGATCGCACGCCGAATAGATGCACTCGCCGCGGAGATCGGCCAGCGCGCCCGTATGCTTGTATCCCAAAAGGCTCATCAGCCAGCCGGGGAAGTCCGCGCCCGTGATATCGCCGTCTTTGCTGGCCGCAATCCAGCGCGCCATAATGCCCGCCGCAATGGCATGATCGGGATGACGCGCCAACGCTGCGCCGCCTGCCAGATCTTCGAAATTAAGCAGGCAAAGGTAGTTTTCGCGACCCTTTCGGATGGCTACATGGATGTCCTTTAAATCCTGATCGGAGTATAAGCGGTCAAGCTCTCCATCAATTTGGCGTTGCAGATTTTTGGTATAAGTCGAAATCCAGACAGAGCCTTTATTCTTTTCCGCCCAAACAGATGAGGGGGCAAGATAGCCGAGCGTTTTTCCAACCCCTGTTCCGGCCTCTGCCAAAACAATATGCGGTTCTTCTTCCTCTTGGACGGGGGCAAAGGCCCGCGCCATATTGACGGTATAATCCTTTTGTTGCTGGCGGCTTTCCGAGCCGTTACCTAATAAAGATTGCAAACGCTCCAGCGCTTCTTCTTTACTCACTCCTTCATGGCTGGCAGGGGGCGGCGGGGCTTCCTCACTCCATTCCGGTAAATTCCGCCAGACATTCAAGGCGCTTTTACCGAATATCTGCTCGGCGGGATTATAGCGCTCGCCCAGAGCTTCAAAAATAAAGGGGGTCCAGGCCCAGCCTTTGCCCTGTAATCCCATCAGGCGGGCAATCTTGAGCGGATCGGCCTTGGCTTTGTATGGGTCTTTTTGTAAATCGCTTAAAAGTGCGCCTGCAATATCCATCAGGGCAAAAGCCTGATCTTCCAGATCGTGTGGTGCATTTAATCCCAGCGCATTGCAAAGACCAATCGGCGTAGGCACACAAAATTGCACTGGATGCACAAAGGCATAAAGTTCCAAAACATCAAAGGCGTGAAATTCATTAAGGCCGAGCCGCGCTTTTGTAAAGGGAGCGTGACACAGCATGACAGGCTTTTTATTCAAAAGCATACGCGCGGCATCATGGCTTAAAGTTTTGACTTCACCGTCAGTGGTGAGCAACGCCGCATTTTTAGTATTCACGCAAAGCGCCGGAATATCGGGCAGGGCGATTTTGGGCGGCATAGTTGTGGCGGCAGTGTTACTCATTCTTCATGCTTAGCACTCGAATCCCGCGATGTCATCCTTATAACAATACTCTTGCCAATGTTTCCGTAAGTTTGTAAAACTTGTGAAATTGATGAAAGGAAAGCCTGCCATGAAGACATCCGGTTTTTTAAAATCTGCATTTGATGCGTGCCGTAAACTTGTTTTCCCCACGCCTGAAGAACGCGCCGAGAGCCTGAAACGGGAGAGGATAAAAGATTTATCGCTCGATCTGGCGCGCGCCGTGCGCGGTGTTCGTGCCGGTGAATATACCGAAGAACAACAGCAAGCCATGTTATATTCTGTGGGTCCGTTTGGGGGAGGCGTGGTGCATTTGCCACGCCCTTTAATTTCTTTAAGTGAAGAGCAAAAGCAATGGCATATTCGTGATAAATCGGAAAAACTGGCTGCGCTCGGGGTTTCACAAGAAGAAATCAGCGATATTATTTACCGATCCGAAGAAGCGATGCGCAATCCCAAACCGGATTTACCATTCGGGTTTTAATCGCTCTTCTTTTTTAGCAATTAAGCTGCTTTCTTTTTTGAAGCTGGCTTTTTGGGTTTTTCAGGCGGCGGATTGAAAATCTCCGCGCTATCGCCCGGCCAGCTTTCTACATATAAGGATTGCGAAGGGAAGGCAAAAGAGGCGCCTGCGCCCTCGACAATATCTTTAATTGCAAAGGCCAGATTTTCTTTGATTTCCAGCCATGTTCCCCAATCCGTTGTCTTGGTAAAGCAATACAGCATGATGTCGATAGAGCTGGCGTTAAAGCTGTCTATGCGCACAAAGGTGGATACGTTTTCCGGCGCTTCGAATAAATCATCGTGATCGGCCAGATATTGCAAAATACCGTCACGAATTTCTTTGAGTTGATCAACGGAAGT
>JBKHDZ010000023.1:0-18907 GCA_046541095.1 Alphaproteobacteria bacterium | reverse complement strand
AAAATTATCCGCCTGCATAGTTTCTTTTATGGCGAGCCTGATTTCAAAACCCCGCCTGCCACATATCTGCCTTTTCTTTCTACATTTTCATTAACAGGCGAAACGGAAAACGGCTTTTCTGAAATTGAAGGCGGCGGCTGGATCTGGAGCGATGATATAGCCCCTATCGAACATCATGCCCCGAATATGGCCGCCACCGCGCAAATATTTTTAAACCTGCCCTATTTATGGGGCGGAAAGACCAGCCGCGGGGTGGATTGTTCCGGCCTCGTACAGTTGGCCTTGCATCACGCCGGATACGCTTGCCCGCGTGATAGCAGCGATCAGGAAAAAGCTATAAAGGGCGAAAACATTGATTTTGTAGATGCGTACGCCCCGCAAAACCTGCAAAAAAACGATATCGTGTTTTTGAAAGGGCATGTCGGCATTATGCTGGATGAAACGCGTTTCATTAATGCCACATCACGAAGCATGAGTGTTAGTATTGAAGATATAAAAGAAATAACCGCCCATTATGAGGGCGGCATCCGCAAAGTTGTTCGCTTGTAAAATTTCAAAGGTGTAGCGGCTTTTATTCCTCAACAGGCACTAAGACTTCATCACCACTTGGCATGCTCTCGGGGAAGGGCATATCTTGAGAAACCGAATCGTCATTCATCCCGGTTGCAGGCGTATCGGCCGCATTCGGATCTGTCGTAATATCCGGGATTGTATCAATAACAACGACGGCATCATCCCCTGTTTGCACAAGCGGCGCAGGAGATGTTGATGCAGAGGCATTATCATCGGTCATATCCTCACCACCAAACATATCATCAATATAAGCCCCGCTATCGCTTGAATCATTGATTAAAGGAGCAGAAGGCGGTGCCTGCACGGAATTTGATTCAAACCGGAAGCCCTCATCGTAAAGATCATCCGCACTACCCGGCGCAACGCGTCTTTGAATAGGGACTTGCTGTCTGAAACGGTCCTCATTCATACGCGGAGAAGTCGCGCGAAATTCTTCCAGATAATATTCTTCAGGTTGCTTGATATCGGGGTTGTTATAGACCGGCTGCCCCATAGGTTTCACAGCCATACCAACAAAAGAAACTTCGATAACATCGGGATATTCGAACATAGCGCCCGAGGCGTAATCCCAAGGGCCTGTGGCCATACCTGTAACGGCATTGCCATAAAATTTATTATTAATTTTAGGCTCTAATACAACCATGCGGTGGCGATTGCCCGGCGCGGTACAATCCACAATCAAATCATCTTCGGACTTCGGAATCTGGCGCGTTTCGGGGGGGTAAAACTTATATTTGATGCCATTGGCTTCGACAACACAAAGCGCATCATGCGCCCCCGGCGTTCTGATTTCCACATCCTGATAGCTGCGATCAAAGGTGTACGCACAAGCCCCCAGGGCAATTAACGGGAATAGTAGAAAATATTTTCTGAATGTCATGGCTAGGCAGGCTTTATAAGGCAAGATTTGAACTCATCTATAAATTTACCCAAAATCTTGCCTTAAAGCAATGCCATGGCCTTGAAAGAATTTAAGAGGCTTTGGTTTTGACGCTTTTCGCATCGTCATTGCCCGCTTTTTTGGTCACGGTAAAATCAAGCGCATCCTTTTTCGCACTGATTTTTACTTGCGCGCCATCACTGATCTCGCCTTTCAGAATCATTTCGGCCAGCTTGTTTTGTACCTCACTTTGAATAACACGCTTCAAAGGCCGTGCCCCATACGCGGGATCATACCCCTTATTGGCGATCCAGGCTTTAGCTTCCTCATCCAGCTTTAAAGTGATATGCCGGTCAGCCAGCAATTTATCCAGATATTTCAGCTGGATATCAACAATGCCGGTCATTTGTTCACGGCCCAAACGGCGGAAGAGAAGAATTTCATCCATGCGGTTTAAAAATTCAGGCCGGAACGCTGCGCGTACAGCGGCCATAACCTGCTCACGCGCTTCTTCGACATCGGCACCCTCTTCCTGGTTCACCAGATGCTCGGCGCCCAGATTCGAGGTCATAATAAGAACAGTATTGCTGAAATTCACTGTGCGCCCTTGCCCGTCCGTCAAGCGTCCATCATCCAGAACCTGTAGCAAGATATTGAAAACATCGGGATGCGCTTTTTCAATTTCATCAAATAAAATCACCTGATACGGGCGGCGGCGTACTGCTTCAGTCAAGACTCCCCCTTCTTCATAGCCAACATAGCCCGGCGGCGCGCCAATCAAGCGGGAAACGGAATGTTTCTCCATATATTCGGACATATCCATGCGCACCATGGCCGAATCATCATCAAACAAAAATTCGGCCAGCGCCTTGGTCAGCTCGGTCTTTCCGACACCCGTGGGGCCAAGAAACAAAAAAGAGCCAATCGGCCTGCGCGGGTCCTGCAAGCCGCTGCGTGCGCGGCGCACAGCATTGGAGACGGCAATCACGGCCTGATCCTGCCCAACCACACGGCGCTTCAAATTTTCTTCCATCTGAAGCAGTTTATCGCGCTCGCCTTCCAGCATTTTATCAACGGGAATCCCCGTCCATTTGCTGACAATGGCGGCAATATCATCTTCGCTGACTTCCTCATTGATCAGATTGCCTTTGGTATCGGCCACATCTTCGGCATCGGCGAGGCGTTCCTCCAGCTTGGGAATAATGCCATATTTAATTTCGCTGGCTTTGGCCCAGTTACCTTCACGCTCGGCCTGCTCTAATTCTATGCGCGCGCGGTCAAGCTCTTCGGTAACCTTCTGCCCCGCATTCAGCTTTTCTTTTTCGGCGCGCCACTGGCTGGTTAAATCAGCCGATTTTGATTCCAGATCATCCAGCTCTTCTTCCAGCTTTTCAAGGCGGTCTTTGGAGGCCTTGTCGGTTTCTTTCTTCAAAGCCTCGCGCTCGATTTTAAGCTGGATTATACGGCGATCCAGCTCATCGACAGCTTCGGGCTTGCTATCGACCTGCATCCGGATACGGCTGGCCGCCTCATCGACAAGATCAATAGCTTTATCGGGCAAAAAGCGGTCGGTGATATAGCGGTTGGAAAGCGTAGCCGCAGACACAATCGCCGTATCGGTAATACGCACGCCATGATGCAGTTCATATTTTTCTTTCAAGCCGCGCAGAATCGAAATAGTATCCTCAACCGTAGGCTCGGACACAAAAACAGTCTGGAAACGGCGAGCCAGCGCCGCGTCTTTTTCGATGTGCTTGCGGTATTCATCCAGCGTGGTTGCACCTACCATATGCAATTCCCCGCGCGCCAAAGCGGGTTTGAGCATATTGGAGGCATCCATCGCCCCATCGGCCTTACCCGCGCCAACAAGCGTATGCAACTCATCCAGAAAAAGGACGATTTCACCGGAGGCTGTACGTATTTCATCAAGTACTGCTTTAAGGCGCTCTTCAAATTCACCGCGGAATTTTGCCCCGGCCAGCAAGGCCCCTAAATCTAATGACATCAAGCGCTTATCACGCAAACTTTCAGGAACATCTCCATTCACAATGCGTTGCGCCAATCCTTCCACAATCGCGGTTTTACCAACGCCCGGCTCACCGATTAAAACAGGGTTGTTTTTCGTACGTCTGGAGAGAACCTGCACTGTACGCCTGATTTCCTCATCACGGCCAATAACAGGATCCAGCTTTCCCTCGCGCGCCATGGCCGTGAAGTCATGTGCATATTTTTGAAGCGCATCGAACTGGTCTTCTGCCGTGGCACTATCGGCTGTGCGACCTTTACGCATCGAATTAATCTCGGCATTCAAGGATTGATCGGTCAATCCGGCATCAATCAGATAGCCCGACACATCGGTCTTTTTTGCCAGTATCATGGCCTGCAAAATACGCTCGACAGTGACATATCTGTCACCCGATTTTTCAGCTAAATTCAAGGCGTTATCGATTATTTTTGCCAGATCGCTTGAAATGCGCAAGCCGCCCGCACCCGAACCGCTTACAGCCGGAAATTTGGCAATCGCCTTATCAATGCTGGTTTGCAAAACCCCAATATTGGCATTGGCCGCTTTCAAGCGTTTGTTTGTTAATTTATCTTCATCATCCAGCATGCATTTGAGCAAATGCTCGGGCTCCAAAGACTGGTGATCCTTGCGCATCGCCAGTGTTTGCGCCTGTTGCAAAAGGCTTTTTGTTTTTTCTGTCAGCTTATCAAAATCCATAGCAATATCTCCTGATCAAAGAAATAAAATAGCACTATATGCGAAATTACAATAAAGATTTTATGTTGGGCTTGATTTGCGTCAAGATTCGGCCAAGCATTAAAAAAGGCGGAATACACCGCCTTTATTGTATATTACAGGAATTAAGGGGTATGGATCAGGCGTCCATATCCGCATCTTGTTTCTTGGTGGACTGCACTTCGGCTTCGTCACCAAGAATACTGGCCGGAAGACCAAGGTCATCATTACCGGAAGACGAATCCCCGCCCTCTTTTTCAAATTCCAGATCGGAAATTTCAAATGATTTCTTATTGTTCTCTTCTTCCCAGGAATTAATCAAACGCTGGTAATGCTCGGCATGTTGCATGTAATTCTGATACATTACGGAATCACCGGCGCCTTGCGCATCCTTGGCAAGGGCGACATATTTCTCGGCAACCTGAAAGGCTGTGCCGCGAATACGTACATCCGGACCATTGCTGTCAAAAACCTGTGTTTTCTGGTTATTGTTGTTTTTACGCGATCCGCCCCCTCTGTTGCGGCGACGATTAGTTGATCCGTGTCTCATAGATTTTCCCATTTTTTCTTTGCGTTAAACAATATTATACGTACAGCATACACGAAACGCGTACACTTATCTAGCACTGCATGCCTGAATCCACAGGTTTACAACAACTAATATTGGCGATGCTTAAACTCTCAACGATGTTGTAATCACCACACCCTCGTGTTTTTGATTAAGCATGATCAAAGTACATGCATCGACGTTTTTTTAGCAAGCACCGGAATAAAAAAAAATTCATTTATCCCCATTGGTGATTTCCACAACCCGCGCCAGCCCTGCCAGATCACGATGGACTTGATTTACGGTAAAGCCCGATTCTTTGCCGAGTCGCGCAACCTCATCGCCTTGGTCATAACCAATTTCGAACAAGGCTTTTCCACCGGGTTTTAAATGAGAAAAAAGTCTGGAAAAAATTTCTTTATAGGCTTGCAAACCATCTTCGCCGCCATCCAAAGCCAGAATCGGATCATATTCGCGCACTTCGGGCAGTAAATCGGGAATCACTTTGCTTTGAATATAAGGAGGATTGGAAACAATCATATCAAAGCGCTCATCGACATTAATCCCCTCCCACCAATCACTTTCAATAAATCTCACACGGCTTTCAAGATTGTGTTTTTCGGCATTTTGGCGTGCGATAGAAAGCGCCCTATCCGATTTATCCACCGCCATACCTTGCGCAGCAGGAAAAACATGCAAGAGCGAGAGAATCAGACATCCCGTGCCTGTACCAAGATCCAGAATGCGCTCCGGTGGATAAGTTTTGTAGTTATCAACAGCAATATCCACAATCAGTTCGCTCTCTGGCCGCGGATCAAGAACATCCTCGCTGGTGATAAATTCACGGCCATAAAATTCGGCCACACCGTAGATTTTGGATAAAGGCTTGCCGCGCAGGCGCTCTGACAGATCGCTCTGGATGGCATCAATTTGAGCCTGCTTAATCGTTTTTTCGGGATAGGCTGCAATATCCGACCATGTAAAATCACTGCGTCGCTCGATAATGCGGCGGCTTTCAAGATCGGGAACCGTGCTGACTTTTTCCAGTATGCGCTTTAAATAACGGTAAAGATCGCCAAGATTTTCCGGCATTTGTGGCGCGTTTTGAGCGGAAGGCAAAACTCTCTAGCCCCCAAGATCGGCCAAGGCCGAAGCCTGATCTTCCATCGTTAAGGCTTCGGTGATTTCATTCAGTGCTTCGCCGCTAACCACTTCATCCAGCTTATACAGGGTCAAATTAATACGGTGATCGGTCACGCGCCCTTGCGGCCAGTTATAGGTGCGAATACGCTCGGAGCGATCGCCGGAACCGACTTGCGATTTTCTGTCTTCGGCGCGCTCTTCAGCCAGTTTTTGGCGTTGCATATCATAGATCCGCGTGGCCAGGACGGTCATTGCTTTTGCGCGGTTTTTGTGTTGCGAGCGCTCTTCTTGCATTTCCACAACAATACCTGTCGGAATATGCGTTATACGCACCGCAGAATCGGTTGTGTTCACGTGCTGACCGCCGGCCCCTTGCGAGCGATATGTATCAACGCGCAAATCTTCTGTGCGGATATTCACTTCTGCTTCTTCGGCTTCGGGAAGCACCGCCACCGTAGCAGCCGATGTATGAATACGGCCACCGCTTTCGGTTTTCGGAATACGCTGCACACGGTGTACGCCTGATTCATACTTCAAATGCTGAAACACGCTGTTGCCTGTAATTTGCGCAATAATTTCCTTATAGCCGCCAATATCACTTTCGGAAGCCTCAAGCACTTCCATTTTCCAGCCCATCTTGGTAGCAAAGCCTTTATACATGGCAAATAAATCGGCGGCGAAAAGTGCGGCCTCGTCACCGCCTGTTCCTGCGCGAATTTCCAAAATGGCGTTTTTGGTATCGGCCTCATCCTTGGGAATAAGGGCCAGCTTGATTTGTTGTTCCAGCTCGGGAATACGTTTTTCAAGGCGTTGCTTTTCTTCATACGCCATATCTTTCATTTCCGGATCGGCCAGCATTTCATCCAGCCCGGCAATTTCATCATTTGCCGCTTCATATTCCTTGATAGCGGCCACAATAGGGTCCAGCTCCGCATATTCCATGGACAGCTTTGTAAACTCTTCGCCGTTTAAATTTCCGGCAGACATCAGCGCCGCCAATTCTTCATGGCGCGAGCGCAAGGTCGATAATTTTTCACTTAATGACATGGCAATTATTTAAGGCTAATCCGAAGATTGCGCAAGGGCTTTTAACGACGCGCTATCCAGCGAGATATTGCGTTTAACTTCGCCGCGGCGCCCCAAAACAGGCAGAGCTTTGCCATCGATGAGTATTTCTACGCCCGAGGCATTGCCCAGATTCATGCGCAGATCAGGGCGGTCAGGAACAAAATATTGCTCCCCTTGCTTTAAAACGCGGGACACAATAGAACGACCTGAAGCATCGCGAATTTCAACCCAGCTATTTTCAACAATGTTCAAAATTATTCCCTGCTCGGCTTCTTCAGGTTCTGATGCGGCGCTTTCTTGCGCACGAGCTTGCATTTCGGCCAGTTGCAAAGGTGTCGGCGCAGGCGGACCATAAACCGAGCACTCTTCTTGCGGGGAATCACCATTCAAAACGGTGGCAACAGGCGGAATCTCTTCAACCATACTGCGGTCATCCCCTTTATAAAAAGCCCAAAGGCCGATTATAACTATGCCGATCAAAGCCAGTCCAATGGCCAGCCATAAGGCGGGCAATTTGCTTTCCGAGGCGGCAACAGGGAAATTCAAATCCGGTTTGATCTTGCCCAATGTTTGCGCCTTATAAAGCTGGACCATTTTTTCGCCGTCCAGCCCAAGATATTCTGCATAAGAGCGCACAAAACCAAGCGCATAGGCTTTACCCGGCAGCTGATCCACGCGCCCTTCTTCAAGCGCATGCAACTGCATGGCGCGAATACGCAAACTTGCCTCGACCTGCTCCAATGTTTGGCCGTAATGCTCGCGGCCACGGCGTAAAATTTCCCCGACCGGCATATCGGTATGGTATCCCCCCGCAGTATTCTGCGGAGCGGGCGATTGCGATGTATCATTGCCGGTATCATTCATAACACCTTAGAATATAAGGCATTATTCTTTGACAAGCCAGCAGGATTTATGGTTGCGGAGCAGAAACGCCCCAAAGAGAATTGGGATTGTTCTCAAGCGCATGCTTGCTGATTTTTTCCAGTAAGCGGCTCATATCGGCTTCAAAGCTGTCTTTATTTACTTTGAGGCGATCAAGATTGCGGGAAGTGCCTTTGCTAGCCGTTCTTATATCAACTTCAATCCCGTCTTTCATCCATGTGGCAAAATCAATGGCCAGCGTTACGCCATAACCTGGATTATCATATTGCGCCAATACGGTTTTCTTATCGTTGGTACGGATCACAGAGGCCATACCCGCATCATGCAGGGCATATTCAAGCAATTCCAGACACAATGATGACACATCTTCAAGCATCGGATGTTCACGTGTGGGCTGCTTATTCCCGGTAAATTCGCGGCGTGCTTTGTCGAAAATGTCTGTGATATCAATGCTCATTTCTTACTCCCGTAAATTGGTTTAAAAACAATTACGGTAAATATGAATGGCGATCAAGCTTTTTCTTCCAGCCCATAGGCCGCGTGCAAAGAGCGTACAGCCAATTCCGTGTAATCCTCGGATATTAAAACAGAGATTTTAATTTCAGAGGTCGAAATCACCTGAATATTGATACCCTTTTCGGCAAGGGTTTCGAACATTGTATTGGCCACACCGGCATGAGAACGCATACCGATACCAACTACGGAAATCTTGGACACTTTATCGGCCGTTGCGAATTCAACATCCTTGAATTGTTCATCGGCTTTTAGGGTAGAAAGAGTACGCTCCAGATCGGCCCGCGGCACGGTAAAGGTCATATCGGTGCGCTCCCCGTCCGAGGAAATATTCTGTACGATCATATCCACATTGATATTGGCATCGGCCAGGGGGCGAAATAATTTTGCCGCCACGCCTGGAATATCGGGCACTTTCAGCGCCGTGACCTTGGCTTCATCTCTGGTATAGGCAATTCCTGTTACAAGTTCCTGTTCCACGATTTCATCCTCTTTCGTTACGAGTGTTCCGGGCAGATCGCTGCCAATTCTGTCTTCAAAGCTGGAGAGCACCTGCAAATTCACGGCCTGTTTATAGGCAATTTCCACAGAGCGCGTTTGCAAAACCTTGGCCCCCAGCGAAGCCAGTTCCAGCATTTCTTCATAGGCGACTTTCTTGATTTTGCGTGCTTCTGGCACGATGCGCGGATCGGTCGTATAAACACCGTCCACATCGGTATAGATATCACAGCGATCAGCGCCCAGCGCGGCGGCCAAGGCCACGGCAGAGGTATCAGAGCCACCGCGCCCAAGCGTGGTAATACGCCCCTGATCGGATACGCCCTGAAACCCCGGCACAACCGCCACCTCGCCATTATTCAAACGTTCCAGCAAATTATGCGTTTCAATCTCCTGAATACGCGCTTTGCCATGGGTAGAATTGGTTTTAAAGGGAATTTGCCACCCCAGCCAACTACGCGCGCTCACGCCTTTTTTCTGTAAGGCCAGCGCCATTAATCCGGCTGTTACCTGCTCGCCGCTGGACACCACAACATCATATTCACGCGTGTCATACATTTTGCTGACATCCGAACAATATTCGACCAGTTTGTTGGTTACGCCCGACATGGCCGAAACCACTACCGCCACTTTATGGCCATTGCCCACCTCGCGCGCGACTTTCTCGGCCGCCTTTTCAATGCGACCGATATCGGCTACGGATGTCCCGCCAAACTTTGCTACGATTAATGCCATTTTTTCTCGACTTCGCGCTTTATAAAGATTAAATCAAGACTATGAGCAATACAGTTGACGAAAAAGAAATTCAAGCATTTTCCAAAGATGCGGATCATTGGTGGGATCCTGAAGGCCCCTTTAAGCCTTTGCACAAATTAAATCCTGTGCGTATGGGCTATATAAAAGATCAGATTTGCGCACATTTTGGCCGCGATAGCGCGCCTTTAAAATCTTTGGAGGGGCTGGAGATTATAGATATAGGGTGTGGCGGCGGCCTGGTTTGTGAGCCATTGGCAAGAATGGGCGCCACTGTTACAGGGGCCGATGCTGACGCAGTGGCCATTGAAATGGCCAAAGATCACGCGCACAATGCAGGACTGGATATTACGTATGTGAATAAACCTGCGGAAAACATTCAAGATCAATTCGACGTTGTACTGGCCCTTGAAATTATTGAACATGTCAGCGACCCACAAGCTTTTGTCGAAAACTGCGCAAGGCTTTGTAAACCGGGCGGGCTGATCATTTTTTCGACCCTGAACAGAACGCCCAAATCCTATGCGCTCGGCATTGTGGCGGCGGAATACATTCTGCGCTGGGTTCCGCAAGGCACGCATAGCTGGAAAAAATTTGTGAAACCATCAGAGCTGGCGCGCTATGCCCGGCAAGCATGTATTAAGCCGCAAAAAACAAGTGGGCTGATTTTTAATCCGCTCAAAAATGGTTTTTCCATATCCTCTACCGATATAGATGTGAATTATTTTATGGTTTGCACCAAGCCATGAAAAAAGCCTTTCCGCTCTAAATCAGGCGAAAAGGCTTTTAAAAATAACCTATGTAAAGCTTTATTTTATTCTGGAGCCGGACCGGCAGGTTTATTATTAACGCGGTCTTCATCCAGCAAAAGCAAAGGCCCGGTTGTGTTCGCAGGCTCATCATTGGCCGCAGCCTCAAAAGCAGAGCCAGCACCCACGAATGTCAGATATTTCGGGCACGTTACTTGTGCCTTTAGTTTTGGCTTCATCGAATCAAACTCTTCCTTGGTGGCCAGCGTATAAACACCAATATGATCTGATTGCTCACCCATTGTTTTGTCTTTAGAGGCAATCAATTTTGCATCTTTCACAGGACCGGCAACAGCGTGATTAAATTCCGTTACGCTCTTCACACCGCGATCAGTTTCATGGCTGGTATATTTCAAATGGTCATTATCAATAATGTCCTCTTCCACATCAACATGATCCAGATTACCTTTGGTCATATCTACATCGCTATGCCATGTGTAGGGTCTATCTTCAAAGACGATGACAGGGTTGAATCTTCTGAATGTTCTTGCGAGCAATCCAATATGTTCACGCTTTTCTTGAGCCATAATATATTCCTTTTTCGGTTATTTTTATGCGTAATGTATATGACAAACAAATTGGGATTGCAAACTTTTTTTTCTGCCCTATTTTAAAATGCATGGAAACGATCTCGATTATATTAATAGTTCTGGCTTCTGTTGCGGTTATTGGCGTCTTGGTTATGGGACTTTATTCCATGGTCCGAGGCGGCGAGTATGCCAAGAAACACGGGAACAAATTCATGCAATACCGCGTTTATCTGCAAGGGCTTGCCTTGGCCTTGCTGGCTTTGGCATACTTTAGCGCGCAAGGATGATTCTTTTGTTCCGGCGTCCTTTTTAATAAAAGCATAAGGAGATAGCTTTGAAAATTCTTGTCCCGATCAAACGTGTGGTCGATTATAACGTCAAGGTTCGCGCCAAATCCGATGAAAGCGGCGTGGATATTACCAATGTTAAAATGTCGGTCAATCCGTTTGATGAAATTGCCGTCGAAGAGGCCGTACGCTTGAAAGAGGCGGGAAAAGCCAGTGAAATCATTGTGCTTACGATTGGCCCTGAAAAAGCGCAGGAACAGCTTCGCACCGCTATGGCGATTGGTGCCGATCGCGGCATTCTGGTGAAAACCGATGATAACCCCGAACCGCTCGCTATTGCCAAATGCCTGAAACATTTTGTTGAAAAAGAATCTCCCGACCTTGTCATTATGGGCAAGCAGGCCATTGATGGGGATTATAACCAGACGGGGCAGATGCTGGCCGCACTGCTGGATTGGCCACAAGCCACATTTGCATCTAAAGTGGAACTGGGCGATGCCAGCGCCAAAGTTACACGCGAGATTGATGGCGGTCTGGAAACGCTGGAAGTACAAACACCTGCCATTATCACCACCGATTTGCGCCTGAACGAGCCGCGCTATGCCAAGCTCCCGGACATTATGAAGGCCAAGAAAAAGCAGCTCGATATTGTTGAACCCGCCGATACGGGCGTGGATTTTACGCCCCGCCTTCAGACCTTGAAAGTGACCGATCCCCCTGTTCGACAGGGCGGCGTTAAAGTTTCATCCGTAGATGAACTGGTCGATAAATTAAAGAATGAAGCAAAAGTGTTGTAATAACGCATCATCCCGAGCGCAAGCCGAGGGAACTTGGGATAGGAAACGAGATTGCTCCAGTTCCACTCCTTTCAGTCGGTCGGAATGACGCTCTTTAGAAAAAGGAAGAAAAGAAAATGTCCGTACTTGTAATAGCCGAACATGATAATAATGAAATCAAGCCCTCGACGCTGAATACGATTGCAGCCGCGCAGAAAATTGATAGCGATGTGCATCTTCTAATCGCCGGCCACAATATGGATAGCGCCAAAGAAGCGGCTGGCAAAATGAGCGGCATCAGCAAGGTAATTGCTTGTGAAGATGCGGGCTTGGAACATGCTTTAGCAGAAAATCTGGCCAACGTCATTGTCGGGATGGCTGGTGAATACAGCCATATCCTTGCCCCCGCCACAACATTCGGCAAAAACTTCATGCCGCGCGCGGCCGCTCTTTTGGATACCCAGCAAATTTCCGATATCAGCGCCGTTATTGATGGTGATACATTCGAGCGCCCTGTTTATGGTGGGCAAGCTATAGCCACAGTGAAGTCAGGCGATGAGAAAAAACTGATTACAGTGCGCACAACCATGTTCGATGCGGTACCGGCTGAAGGGGGAAGCCCTGAAATGGCCAGCGTCGATGCGGCTGGAAACTTCGAAAAGACAAGCTTTGTTTCGCTGGAAGAATCTGCTTCAGACCGCCCTGAATTAACATCTGCAGGCATTGTTGTATCCGGCGGGCGCGGCATCGGCTCCGGCGAGGAATTTACGCGGCTGATCGAACCGCTGGCCGATAAACTCGGCGCGGCTGTGGGTGCGTCCAGAGCTGCCGTGGATGCTGGTTATGTTCCCAATGATTATCAAGTCGGCCAAACCGGTAAAGTGGTGGCCCCCGAATTATATATAGCGGTCGGCATTTCCGGCGCGATCCAGCATCTGGCGGGCATGAAAGATTCTAAAGTCATTGTCGCCATTAACAAAGATGAAGACGCCCCGATTTTCCAGGTCGCCGATTACGGCCTTGTGGCTGATCTCTTTGAAGCTGTGCCGGAATTTATGGACAAAACCTGATTTATTGACATAATAATATACTTCAGCTAAATTACACGCATGGCTGAAAAACAGCAAATCAATCCACATAATTTGCGAAATGAATTTCGTATTGGTGTTGTAAATTACAGCATGTTCGGACATGCCTCCCCTGCTGTGCCAGAAACTCATAAGAAATTTTTCAGTAAATTCGAGCAAAAAAATTACGAAAATGCCAGACAAGAATTTTGCAAAAATTTTTCAGCGCTGATTACATGGTACTCATGCCACCAGAAATATTTTTAAGCCTTGTACCCAATACACCTTTCCCGACAGTAAAAATTCTACAAGAAAAAATGTTGCGAGATGAACCTATAGCCCCTGCTTATCTTAATGTACGTCTTAATGATAAAGATAATGACCGAGGGGCTGCGACGATATTGGGACACGAGGGGCGAAACAGAGCCAGAGCCTTAAGCCTGCTTCAACCGGATAAACCCTTACCTGTTTTAATTAATGTGCATAACAAAGACGGGATGACACTCGATAAATTTGCCGAAATTTCGGCATCTGCGGAGCGTGAAAGCCATTCACAATTAATAAGAGGACCGCTTTTTAAATGCTTTTTCCATGCCGGGAAACGTTACGGCGTAGTTAAAACCCCGAATGAGAATGGCAGTTTTGATTATTCAGCGGAAGAAGTGCCGCATTCTAGAGATATTGGCGCACCAACTTAATCCTCATCATCATCCGAGTGACCGCCGAGTTTGAAAACCGGCTTGGATTCATCAATATCAAAGACCGCATCGGTCGTTTGCGCGCCATCGAAATTGGTTTTATTCAAAATAGCGCCACTGAAATCCGCGCCGCTCAAATCCGCGCCCGATAAATCGGTATAGGACAAATCCGCGCCTGTAAACACGGCGTTTTTAAGATTGGCATCATTGAGTTGCGTATAACGCAGCTTGGCATTGGTGAAATCGCAGGGGCTAAAGCGTCTGGTACTTCCGCCGCCCCCAAACATAAGGGAGCTTGCATTCACACCGCGCATAATGGCATGCGAGAATTGTGCGCCTTGAAAGCTGGAGCCACGCAAATCGGCCTCCACCATATCGCAATTCCTGAAATCGGATTCATCGAGCGTGGCACTTTGCAATTCGACTTTATATAAATTCATTCCGAAAAATTTTGCACCAATCGCCTTAATCGCCGTTAGCTTTTCCCCTTTCAGGGTTTTCAAAAGGCGCATATCAATATTACTTAAATCAAGTTGCATACCGTTTTCACCGGCGCTCGATACCCAGCCCTTATGCTTTTCAATCAGATTGGCCAGCGGTTCATCCAGTTCGGATACAGATATTCCGATATTTTCATCAGTAATCGCATCCGCAAGATCAATGTCGGAATTTCTGAATTCATTTAATTCCACCCCTGTCAAGATGGCGGACTTTATATTGGCCCCCTTGAATTTGGCTCCGTCAATCTCAGCGCCTGATAAATCCGCACCCTCAAGGGAGGCGTTGCTTAAATCCGCGCCGGACATATTGGCTCCCGCCATGATGGCATCGGAGAAATCGGCCTTGTTGGCCAGCGATCCTGTCAGCTTGGCACCACTTAAATTTGCACCCTTAAAATTCACCGCCGAGCCGCTGTCATATCCCCCGCCATCAGAAATGCCGCCGACCCGCAAATCTGCCTTTTCCAGATTGGCTCCTTCGAGGGAAGCGTTTTCAATGCGCGCACCGCGTAAATCGGCCCGCAGGAATTTTGTATTGTTCAAATTTGAATTGCTCAGATCACAGGCATACAGTGATGCTTCCTGAAAATTAGCGCCCGACAAATCCATCGCCGCCATTAAACAGCCCATAAAATTGGCCTGTTTCAAATTCTGATCTTTTAAGGACAAACCTGATAAATTCGCATTTTTAAGCGTAGCGCGCCGCCCGCCGAGCCGCCCTTCCAAAAAACGGCCATGCAAGCGCACCATCGCGTCCAACTGATCTTGCGAAATAGTTTCAAGCTGTTTTCCGCTCTGGGTTTCGTGCATTATTTTATTATCGCCGACAAGTGGTTAAAATTGTTTTTCTATTAGCAAAAATAACACAAAAAAACGCAAAAAAGTCCAAAAAACCCAAAATTTCTTTGTCTTCGCGCTTTATTTATATTTGCGTGACTTTTATAAGCATAATACTCTCGGCTTGGTAAGAATATTTGCAAATAGAGGATAGACCATGAAAACAACACTGCTTTTGCTGGCTTTTGCCGGATTTTTGGGAGCTTGCGGGGTGAAACCCAATTCGGTGGACGGCGCGCCGGGCCATCCGCAAACATACCCTGATATGCGCACCGATCCTCTGCCCCGCGACGGAGCCGGGCATACAATTCAACGTTAAACTCATTTAAAAAAGAGCGCTTATGGCTGGAATAACTGAAAAAAATAATCGCGTTTGTATCGACGATATCCCTTTGGCCGATATTGCCGGAGAATACGGCACGCCTTGCTATGTCTATTCAGCCAGCGTTATCCGCGGTCAATATAACGCCCTGAAAAACGCCATGGGCAAAGCCCTGCCGAGCGACAAGCAGCCGCTTTTGTGTTACGCGTGCAAAGCCAATACGAATATCGCGCTTCTAAAACTTCTGCAGACACTGGGAAGCGGCCTTGAAATTGTTTCCGAAGGCGAGCTGGCTAAAGGTCTAAAGGCCGGATTTAGTGGCGATCAGATCATCTCTACCAGTTTCGGCAAGGTCGATGCGGAGATCAAAGCCTGCCTGAACGCCGGCATTCACCAGCTTAATATCGAATCCGTACCCGAGCTTTATCACGTGGATAAAGTCGCCGGAGAAATGGATAAAACCGCGCAAGTGGTGTTCCGTTTGAACCCTAATGTAACTGGCGGCGGCCACCATAAAATATCGACGGGCCGCAAGCGCGACAAATTCGGCCTCAGCGCCGAGCGTATTTTGGATATTTATAAAATCGCGCAAGAGCTGGACCATATCGAGCCCGTCGGCCTGTCCGTTCATATCGGCTCGCAAGTCTCGAACGTGGCCGCCTTTAAGCCCGCCTTTGAAAAACTGGCCGATATGGTAAAAACACTGCGCGCGCAAGGGTATAGCGTAGAGCGCCTTGATATTGGCGGCGGCTTTCCCATTATTTACAATGATGAAAAATTGCTGGATCTGGAAGAATATGCGAACTGGGTGCGCGATATTATCCTGCCGCTGGATGTTGAAATCCAGATGGAGCCCGGGCGCTATATGGTCGGCAATGCTGGCATCCTTCTTTCGCAGGCCACTTACATCAAGGAAACGGGCGAGCGCGATTTTCTTGTTCTGGATGCCGGAATGAATGACCTTATCCGCCCGACTTTATACGAGGCTTATCATAAAATCGGCCCGCTGGATAATCTGGATAGGCCGCAAAAAACCTATGATGTTGTCGGCCCCATTTGCGAAAGCGGAGATATTTTCGCCGAAAACCGCAACATGCCGGAAATTAAAGGCGGTGAATACGCGGGCATATACTCCGCAGGAGCGTATGGTTTTGCCATGGCCTCCAATTACAATACAAGGCCCTTGCCACCCGAAATTCTGGTGGACGGCGATAAAATATCGATTATTCGCCAAAGGCAGACAATTCAGGATATAATGAAGGATGAAACCATTCCGGACTGGCTGGACGAATAGAATTGCCCTACATTATTAAAGGATGACACCCTTTCATAAACCGCAGAAAAAAGACCACCCTTACGCCGCGCATATTCTGGCTTTCAAGCGTATTTTGACCTATGCCCTGATGACGGGCGAACAATTTACAAATGCGCTCTGGCGCATCTTTTTCTGGCTATTACTATTTTGCGGCCTGTGGCTGATGGAAATTCCGGATTTATTTGCCTTAAAAGGCTATTACGCCGCAAGCATCCTTTTCATCGCGGGGATTTTATATTTCCTCTGGAAGGATTTACTTAGCTTTTCTCTCCCCTCTTTAGCGGATGTGGACAGGCGCATTGAACAAGATAGCCGCCTTAAACACCGTCCTTTAAGTGAAATGCAAGACCGCCCCGTCAGTGTACGCGGCCCCGATACCATGCGGCTGTGGGAACTGGAACAAAATCGCCGCCAAAAAGAATTGAGCCACGCACAACCGGGCCGATGGCGCAGCTTTTTATCCGCCAAGGATAGACACGGCTTACGCCTTATGGCCGTCATTATTTTTATCGCAGGCTTTATGATGGCCGGAGCGGATTGGCAGGGCCGCCTTATTCAAGGGCTGTTCCCGCTGGACTGGAAGGGAAATTATAGCGAGGTTCCGCCTATGGTGGCGACCATTACCCCGCCGGAATATACAAAAAAAGCGCAAGTGGTACTCCAAGGCGGCGGTGACATTAAGAATAAAATTGATATCCCGAGCGGCAGTACCATAAAAGTCATCATGCAAGACAGCTTTGCCAGCCCCTATATTTTGGATGGCACGCAAAAGCTGGCTTTAAACCCGATTGAAAATGGCGGCTATGAAGCACAATGGACGCTTGACGCGGCCGATAATGCAGAACCGCAAGAGCGAAGACTGGATGTAAAGCAGTTTTTCATCAGCCGTTTTGGTTTTGATTACACCCTTATCCCCGATACCCCGCCGCGCATAGCCTTGCAGGAAAAAGAGCCCGACGCAGAGGACGAGAATAAAGAAACCGCGCCAAATCAGGAATTAGACGCGCAAAAGAACGCATTGGAAAATGAACCTGACAATATCGAGGACAATGCCACGGATAAGGAAATGGCCGAAACGTCACTACAAAAAGAGCCACTTGTTCTTCCCGATGCGCAAATCCAGATACCGCTAAACTTATACGATGATTACGGCGTGAAAACCATCACAATGCACATGCGCCTTGATGATATTGTAGAAGAAGCCCCGCTCGGTTATGAAGTGCGACAAACACGCTCTGTCATGTCGCCGCCCGATCAGGAATTCCAGCTCGCGCCAACTTTTGATTTCACCGATAATCCTTGGGCGGGCCTGCCTGTTACCATTGATATTACGGCCACAGATCATCTGGGCCAAACGGCCAAGCTGGACACGATATCCATGCCTCTGCCCGAGCGCGAATTCAAACATCCCATGGCGCAAAAATTAATCGCCCTGCGCAAACAACTGGCGTGGGAACCGCGGAACGCAGCGATTTCCGTGCATGACGGGCTTGTGGAAATTCTGGAATACCCGCAGGATTTTCAGGACGATGAAATTGTGTATTTATCGCTGAGCACAGCAGCTTCGCGTTTAAAACATTCCGTTATCCGCAAAAACGGCGGGGACATCAAAGACGTAAAAAGCGTGATGGACTTACTCTGGAACACCGCGCTGCGCATTGAAGATGGCAATCTTTCTATCGCCGCGCGCAATTTGCGTCAGGCGCAGATGGAATTGGAAAACGCCCTGCAAAACCCGGATATGACAAACGAGCAAATTGCCTCTCTTATGAATGAATTGCGTCTGGCCATGGGCGATTATTTGACCGAATTTAAAAAAGAGCTGCAAAAGCGTTTTGCCCAAGGCGAGGAACTGCTTTTAACCCCTGAAATGCTGGATGAATTGCTCGATCCCGAAAGTCTGGCGGGGTTTTTATCCCAGATGGAAAATGAAATGCTGGAGGGCAATACCGATACCGCGCAAGGGATGCTATCCCAGCTTCAGCGTATGCTTGATATGCTCAACCCCAATATGGCCCTGCCTATGCCCGAAAACATGATGGCGATGATGGACGGAGTGAGCGAACTACAACAACTCATCGACAAGCAAGAAGAATTGCTGGTGCAAACCGAAGAGCAAAAGGAACTGCAGGACCGTTTTATAACCGACCGTCATTTCGGAGAATTGCT
>JBKHDZ010000022.1:0-19486 GCA_046541095.1 Alphaproteobacteria bacterium | reverse complement strand
CCGCTTAACATTCTTTGCCATACTCTGTGTTCACTTCTTTGCTGACGGGGCATTTTTCTATGGAATATCCTTACTTTATCCTTTTGAATCATGTTCATCATGTCTATATTAAGATTCTCATGAAAAGCAAAGGAGTAAATTGTGGCTGGAAGCGTAAATAAAGTTATATTAGTAGGAAATCTTGGAGCGGACCCTGAAGTCAGAAGCATGCAATCGGGTGATCGCGTTGTGAATTTGTCTGTGGCCACATCCGAAAGCTGGAAAGATAAATCATCCGGCGAACGCCGTGAGAAAACAGAATGGCACCGCGTGGTGATTTTTAATCAGGGTCTTATCAATGTCTGCGAGAATTATTTGAAAAAAGGCTCCAAGGTTTACATCGAAGGCCAGCTAGAGACTCGTAGCTGGGAGCAGGATGGGCAGAAAAAATACACAACAGAAGTGGTTTTGCGTCCCTATCGCGGGGAATTGACTATGCTTGATTCGCGCAATGCCGGCGGTGCTGGTACGGGCGGCGGCCCTTCTTTTCAGGATAATTCTGCCGAAGGATTTAACACCGGAGCGCCTGCATCCTCGCAACAGCAAAATACCCGCATTGATGAAATGGAAGATGAAATTCCTTTTTAGGACTTGGGTTTCATCAAATTTGAAAGGTTAAAAATTATTATGCGTATTTTTCTATTGATTACTTTATTCGGTTTTTACAGCATTTGCGCTTCACAGGCATTTGCCCAGGAGGCTCAAGATAGCGCAGCCGAAGAAAGCCAAAGCGAAAAAACGCTTAACAATGATGATGATTTCAAAAAAAGGTTAGAGTTGGCGCGGGAACTTCATACGATCAAACCAGTGAAAGAGCAGGTTGATAACGCGGTTGAAAGTGTCGCGCAGAGATTGCCGCAAGCGCAGCGAGAAGACTTTAAAATGAATATGCGCAATGTTTTGAATTATAATTCCATTCGCAATATTTCTGTCAATGCCATGGCCGAAACTTTTACTCTGGAAGAGCTGGAAGCCATGCTGGAATATAACCGCAAGCCCGAAGCGCAAAGTGCGAACGAGAAATTCCCCGAATATCAGGAAAAAGTCAGTCCAGAAATTATACGTATGATTGATAAAGCGATTATCAAAGTGCGGACGGGCGGCGAATAATTATTTAATCGTGAAAGCAAAAGATAAAAAATGAGCGACGATCTTCAAAACACCGATAGCGGAGAACCTACCGATAACGTGCCTTCCATAGCGCTGGAAGAAGAAATGAAGCAATCCTATCTCGATTACGCGATGAGCGTGATTGTGAGCCGAGCGCTTCCTGATGTGCGCGATGGTTTAAAACCTGTGCACCGCCGTATCTTCTATGCCATGCGTGAAGGGGGATATACGTCAGATAAACCTTACCGCAAATCCGGTCGTATCGTCGGGGATGTTATGGGTAAATATCACCCGCATGGGGATCAGGCGATTTATGACTCGCTTGTGCGTATGGCCCAGCCATGGTCCTTGCGTTTACCGCTGATTGACGGGCAGGGGAATTTCGGCTCTATGGACGGCGATAGCCCGGCGGCTATGCGTTATACCGAAGCGCGCCTTGAAAAAGCCGCCGAAGCGCTGTTACAGGATATTGATAAAGATACGGTTGGCTTTCATCCGAACTATGATGAATCGCTGATGGAACCGGATGTTCTTCCGGCGCGCATACCGAATTTGCTGGTAAACGGTGCGGGCGGTATCGCTGTTGGTATGGCCACCAATATCCCGCCGCATAATCTGGGTGAGGTTATTAATGGCTGTCTGGCCATGGTTGATAATCCCGACATTACAACTGAAGAATTAATCGAAATTATACCCGGTCCTGATTTTCCGACAGGGGGGTATATTCTGGGTAAGCGCGGCATTCAAAGTGCGTATCATACAGGCAATGGCTCTGTTGTCATGCGTGCCAAAACCTCTACCGAGGAAATCGGCAAGCGTGAAGCCATTATCGTTCATGAAGTGCCTTATCTGGTGAATAAAGGTAAATTGCTGGAGCGTTTGGGCGAAGTAGGCCGCGAAAAAATCGTTGAGGATATTGCCGAAATACGTGATGAATCCGACCGCGATGGTGTGCGTGTTGTAATCGAACTGAAAAACAATGCCAATGCCGAAGTTGTTTTGAACCAGCTTTACCGTCATACGGCTTTGCAAACGAATTTCCCTTGTAACATGGTGGCTTTGCACAACGGCAAGCCGCAAATGATGTTGATGCGGGATATGATCAAGGCCTTTATCAAATTCCGCGAAGAAGTTATTACGCGCCGCACGATCTATGAGCTGGGCAAAGCCCGCGAACGTGCGCATGTGTTGGCCGGTTTGGCCGTGGCTGTGGCCAATATTGATGAAATTATCGCTCTTATCCGTAATGCAGGCAATCCTGCGGAGGCACGTGAAGGCTTGCTGGCCAAGAAATGGGCCGTGCATGATGTGGCCCCGCTTATTGAGCTGATTGATGATCCGGCGCATATGGTTGAAGATGACGGCACATATCAGATGAGCGAGGCACAGGCCAAAGCTATTCTGGATTTGCGCTTGCACCGTTTAACAGGGCTTGAGCGTGATAAAATCGTCGATGAATTAAAAGAAATTACAGACCGCATTGCTGAATATCTGGAAATCCTCGGATCCCGGGAAAAATTGCTGGAAGTTCTGCGCGAAGAATTGAACGAGATTAAAGAGAAATTCGATACGCCGCGCCGCACCGAATTGCTGGATGCCGAATTTGAAACCGATATTGAGGATTTGATCCAGCGTGAGGAAATGGTTGTGATGATCACGGGCGGTGGCTATGTGAAGCGCGTGCCTTTGGATACTTACCGTGCCCAGCGCCGTGGCGGTAAAGGGCGTAGCGGCATGTCCATGAAGGATGATGATTTCATCTCAGACCTGTTTGTGGCCAACACTCATACGCCGATCCTGTTTTTCACCAGCCGCGGTATTGTCCATAAAATGAAGGTGTATCAATTACCGCTCGGTACACCGCAAAGCCGTGGTAAGGCTTTGGTGAATTTGTTGCCTTTGGAACAGGAAGAAAGCATTTCCGTTTATATGCGCTTGCCGGAGGATGAGGACGAATGGGAAGGCATGGACATTATGTTTGCCACGTCCCATGGCTCTGTCCGCCGTAACAAGTTATCGGATTTCAAGAATATCCGCTCCAATGGTTTGATTGCCATGAAGCTGGGCGAAGGGGAGAAGCTGGTTTCCGTACGCCTTTGTGAAGGGGAGGAAGATGATGTTCTTCTGGCTTCCAAACTCGGTAAGGCTATTCGTTTCCGCGCCAATGATATTCGCGTCTTTGCAGGGCGAAATTCAACAGGCGTGCGCGGTATCAAGCTGGGTAAGGGTGATGAAGTCATTTCCATGTCTATCCTTAAACACGTGGATATAACGCCCGAAGAGCGGGATGCCTACATGAAGGCCGCCTCCCAGATTATCGGCAGCGATGATGAGAATTTCAATTACGCGAAGGCTGATATTGATATGCCTGAAGAGCGCTTTAATGAATTGCTGGATAAAGAAGAGCTTTTGCTCACGATTTCTCAGGGCGGTTTTGGCAAGCGCACATCGGCCTATGAATACCGCGTTTCGGGTCGCGGCGGTCAGGGGATCGCCAATATGGCGCTGACCAGCAAAAACGGGAACGCTGTTGCGGCCACCTTCCCTGTGACCGATGATCACCAGATTATGCTGGTGACCGATAAGGGGCAGTTAATCCGCACCCATGTCAACACCATTCGCATCACGGGCCGCAGTGCGCAGGGCGTGACCATCTTTAAAGTTGCCAAAGATGAGAAAGTTGTTTCCGTGGCTTGGCTTATTGAAGATCAGGATGAAGAAAGCGCGGAGGATGAGGCGCCGGAAAGCGGCAATGAAGCCGATGAAAGTATGGCCGATAACTCCGCTGAAATCGAGGCCGCTGAGGCGCAGGATCAAATTACCCCGGCAAGCGAGGACAAAGATGAATAAGAAACCACTGGGCGCAGATCTTGATTTTTACGATGGCGAATGGATTTTTCCAACGGCTCTTTTGGTGCTGGCCATGCTGTTCGGCGATATTATATGGATCAAGCAAATCCATATCGTTGTGTATGCCATTGCCTGTTTGCATACTGTGCATGAATATAAAAACGCCTTTGGCCGTAAAGGCATGGGGATGCGCTATCTTTATGCGCTATTAGGATTCTTGTCGGCCATTCTTCATTTTATCTTGCCGCTGATTTACATTTTAATCTCTTACGGCCTTTGCTCCAGCCAGCTTAAGAAAAACGGCGAAGAGCGGTTCCTGATTAAAAAGCGTAAAACATTTGTAACCATGATCTCCCTGCTTGTTTTTGCCGCGGGCGTGCATGCATGGAATGCGTTTTTACTGGTGGATGATCTTCAAGCCATTCAGGCCGAGCGTGAGATGACCGATCGGCCCGGTACTATCAGCCAATAATTGCTGGCAATTTCAAAAAAAGAGACTACGAGCGATATGGGCAAACATTTAATCGGTATCTACCCCGGCACATTCGATCCTATTACAAAAGGGCATTTACATCTGATCCGCCGCGCTTCCCAGTTGGTGGATCATCTCATTATCGGCGTGGCCAATAACAAGCGCAAAGCGCCCTTGTTTAATCTGGACGAACGGGCGGATATGGTGCGCAAAGATATTGAAAATATGCATGAAAAGGGCTGTGAAATCGAAGTAAAGCCTTTTGATAAATTGCTGATCCATTTCGCCGCCGATATGAAGGCGTCCTGTATTTTTCGGGGCTTGCGGGCTGTTTCCGATTTTGAATACGAATTCCAGATGACCGGGATGAATGCCAGGCTCGACCCCGATATCGAAACGGTGTTTTTGATGGCTTCGGATAAATGGCAATTCGTGTCGGCCAGTTTTGTTAAGGAAATCTGCAGTATGGGCGGGGCTTTCGAGGAATTTGTTACGCCCAATGTCGCGGCCAACTTGAAAGAAAAATTCCAAAATTAAGCCATAAAAACTTGACGCGGCGCCGAGAAAAACATATGTTGCGTTTCGTCCTGAAAACGGACTATCCAAAAACCACATGTGATCGCTTAGCTCAGCCGGTAGAGCAACTGACTTTTAATCAGTAGGTCGAGGGTTCGAATCCCTCAGCGATCACCACTTTCAAGCCCTCCCGTAGGGAGGTTTTGGAAGTGGTATCATGAAAGAAGTATTCGAACCCGGTTCGACAAATCGCTTAATGAGCGCTAGCGAATTTAGCATTTGCCACTTTGCTGGCATTCTTGCAAAAGAATGCACCGCCAAAGAAATCCCTCAGCGCCCTTTTTCTTCTCCCAAAAAATCTATTTCTCAGGAACAATAGCACGGTTTAATGCGTTGAACTTCATTTGGAATCGAACCAAAAAAAGGAAGAATATTGTTGTTATGATGAAATGGTTTTTCATTTTATGTCTTGGATTGGGAATTCTGGCCGGTCATCCTGCTCTCGCGCAAGGGGCGGGCGATTTATTACCCGGCGGAGAAAGCGGGCAGGAAAATTCGGAAAGCCTTAAGGTCGATCAGGAAAGCATCTCCGAATTAATCCAAACGCTGGAAAGCGAGAGTGCGCGCGAAGAATTTATACAGAACCTCAAAACACTTTCCGAGGCCAAAGGCCAGCAGGATACTGAGGAAAACGAAGCCTCGTACTGGATTTCCCGCACGCTTGGCATTGAAGATCAGACCAAAAAAATCATTGAAAAATATGAAGGTTTTCTAGCGGAAAATAATCTGACAGGCTCTGCGCTCGGCCAGATGGGGCTAAGCGCGCTTGTGGTTATTATTGCTCTGATCGCCTTGTATTTCGTGCGAAAGGGAAGCTACGCTTTTGAAAGTTATTTATCGAAAGACAAGCAAGACCGCTATGAAATACGTAATAACCGTTTTCATTTATACGCCAAAATGCTGCGGCTTTTGGGGTATATCATTATTGCCGCGCTGGCGGTGTATTCCTTACTGGTGATCTGGAATGTTGATATTTCGGGGCTGTATCAGGGCGAAATCGGCCCGATGGTTCTGGGGAATTTCTTTAGTATTCTAGTCATTTTGGCCGTGGCCGTGGCCTTGTGGGAAGTAGTGAGCGGCGCGCTGGAGCATTGGATGTATAGCGCGAAAGGCCCGAAAGCCGCGCGCATGAAAACGCTGCTGCCCGTGGCCAAGAATGTGCTTTTTTTCACGTTTATCGTGCTTTTCGGGTTCGTCATTTTATCCGAACTTGGCATCAATGTTGTCCCCTTGATGGCGGGTGCCGGAATTGCCGGAATTGCCATTGGCTTTGGGGCGCAAACCATGGTGAGCGATTTTATTAACGGCTTTATGGTGATTTTCGAAGATCTGTTCCGCGTGGGCGATGTGGTGCGCATTGGTGATAGGGCGGGCCTTGTTGAAAAGATTACAATCCGCAAGGTCCAGCTGCGTGATCTCTCGGGTACTGTCTATACCATCCCGTTCAGCGAGGTAAAAATTGTTGAAAACCTGACCAAGGATTTCAGCTACTATCTGATGGATGTGGGCGTGGCCTACCGCGAGAATACGGATGAGGTTGTGCAATACTTAAAAGAAATCGATGAAGAAATGCGCGGCGAAAAGGATTTCAAAGATGTTATGTTAGAGCCGATTGAAATTTTGGGCGTGGATCAATTCACTGATAGCGCGGTGATTGTTAAAGCCCGTCTGAAAACCATACCGATCGAGCAATGGCGCGTTGGCCGTGAATTTAACCGCCGCATGAAATTCAAATTCGATGAGCAGGGCATTGAAATCCCGTTCCCGCATCAAACGCTTTATTTTGGTCAGCAAAAGGACGGCACAGCTCCGCCCGCACCTGTGCGCTTGCTGGAACAGCAAAGGCAGCAACGCGCCAATGATAAGGGCAATGAGAAAGACAAGCCATCGCAAAAAAAGAAAAAAGCGTAAGTTAAGCCATGAACAAATTCGCCATATTGTTTTTGTTTTTAGGGATGGCCTTTTTCGGAAGCGCCACGCCCGTCAGCAAATTGGTGGGGCAGGAATTTGCCGTTATGGCCGCGGCAGGAGCGCGGGTATTGCTTGCCGGTATTGTTCTTTTGCCTTTTATGATTTGGCGCGATAAGGAATTTTATAAAATTGCAAAGCGGGATTGGCTTTTAATTGCCGGCGTGGCCGTGATCGGCAATATCGGGTTTAGCGCCTTTATGTTGTACGGCATGAAGATGGTAAGCGGCGTTATGGGCAGTATTATTATGAGCTTAACCCCCGCGGTGACGGCTATGGGCGCTGTTGTCTTTATGAAGGAAAACATAACATGGCGTAAAATTCTGGCCTTGTTAATCGGGATATGCGGCGTGGTGATCATGCATGTGTTTTCAGGCGGGGAGAGCGCAAGCGATGCGGGCAATGCCATGCTGCTGGGTTCAGCCCTTGTATTTGCCGCTATTTGCTGTGAGGCGTGTTATACCCTTATGGGGAAGGCCGCAACGAAAGATGTCAGCCCTTTAAATCTTACGTGTTTATCGGCGCTTGTATCCGGCGTTTTATTGTTGCCGTGGATGCTCTATGAATTTTCGGACTTTGATTTTGCCGCGGTCGGCTGGAGCGATTATATAGCACTCGGCTGGTGGGGAGTAGGAACCATGGCGCTTGGCTCGCTGCTCTGGTATTCTGGCGTGGAAAAAGTACCGGGCCATATTGCGGCCGCCTTTATGGTAGTCATGCCGATCAGTGCACTTTTATTGTCTTATATACTTTTAGGCGAGGAGTTTCGCTGGATCCATCTTCTGGGTTTTGGTCTTGCTTTCTTAAGTGTATTATTCATGACGTACGAACATTACAAAAACAGCAAGAAGAATTCTTGAAAAAACAGATAAGGGCGATCAATTATGTTGGAATGGCTGAATAGTATCGGAAATTTAAATGTCGTTCCGACTTCGGAAGTTATTTTGCGATGCGTCCTGGCTATGGTTTTTGCCATGGTGATCGGTTGGGATCGAGATAGCAAAAACAAGCCGATTGATTTCCGCGCCTATATGATTGTAGCCGTCACAACTTGCGTTATTGCGATTATGGGACAGGAGCTCTACGCTGATTACGAAACCACAGATAACATTTTACGTATCGATCTCACCAAGTTGATTGAAGGTGTTTTGACCGGCATAGGTTTTCTGGGCGCAGGGGCCATCATCAAGCGTGATAATGACCGCATTGTCGGTACGGCTACGGGCGCAAGTATCTGGGCATCGGGCGGAATTGGACTTGCGTTGGGCTTTGGGTTTTATGAACTTGCTTTCCTGGCCTTTGGCGCAGTGGCCATAATTCTGATCGGTGGCGGATTCTTATTGCCGGCTTTTCAAGGAGAAGAGGACAAGATCGAGAAGAAAGACAAAGAAGGTGCTGAAAGCTAATTGTTTTGTTCAGGCTCGAGTTCAGGCTCTTCAGAGCCATATTCCACCATAAATATTTGAAAGATATTCTTCTTGTTGGGATATAAGGCGGATATCGTAAAGGCAATTATCAAAGCGATAATAAGTGGCAATAAAATAAAAGGAATGTTGTGTCGTCGTTTCATTGTCTCATAAAATCCATCATGCTGAATCTTCTTTTAAAGTTGCCATTAATTTTTGATCGCGGCCATAAACATCAGGCGCAAAATGTAGCTTTCCGCTACTATCCACCCAAGCGGTGGCATAGGTAAGGTAAACGGGAATATCGCGCTTTAGATCGATATAGTTTGTCTGCGCAAATTCCCCGTCTTTTAGGCCGAATTCCCGCTGAATATCTTTCATGGTGTACCCCTGATCTTTCAAAAGAAAATGCGCCATTTTAAAAGCGTCTTGTACGCGTATGCAGCCCGAGCTGAACGTACGTCTTTCTTCTTGAAATAAGTTTTGGGCGGGCGTGCCATGCATAAAGATCGAATAATCATTGGCGATTGAAAACCGTGCCAGTCCCAAAGCATTACGCTTTCCTGGCTTCTGGCGGAATTGATAGGTTGATAAATCTATAGTGTGTAAATTGCGAATATCAATGTTACTCCAGGGAATAATGTCGCCTGTATGTTTATTTTGTACCTGATAGCCAAGCGTATCAATGACGGAAGGGTTGTTTTGAATTTTGTCGATGAGATAACGTTCGGCAATGCTATCGGGCACTGTCCAATCGGGGTGCATTTTTACGTTTTCAATGACGCTGGAAAAGACGGGGGTCTGATGTGCAACCTCGCCCACGATAACGGGCATTACAAAAGCATCGCGCCCGTTTTCAACCGCGCGCACATAATAGGCGGCAATGTTTATGCGCACATGTTTTTCACCTAGACTTTCAGGCAACCATCGCCAGCGTTCCAAAGCCAGCTTTATTTTATCGACTTTCTGCGCGTTGCTCATATTCAACATCGATACAGTCTGGGGGCCAATTATGCCGTCGATTTGCAAGCCATGGCTTTTTTGAAACTCTTTTACTTGCTCGGCTGTGGCCTCGTCATAGATTAAACTGGACAGATTATTTTGTCTTTGCTCTGCAGCGCGGAAAGAAGCTTGATCAAAAAAATTTTGCAGTTTTTTTTTGATGTTCGGCATCGCGGGGTGTTTTTCGCCGGGGCTGATATAGCTTTTATCCTGCAATACTATGGGGCGTGCATTTTCTGAAGCGGCTTTTTCGCGGTAATTCGCCAGCTCTTTCACCAAAACATTATATTCGGGATGGGAGGGGCGAAAATCGGTTAAAAAAGCGTCCTTATTTGTGCTCGCCATAAATTTATCTAAAGCCGTGACAACATCATATTGCTGTGGGCGCAAAAATATTTGCGGATCGAAACTGTGCGGTTTAATGCGGCCCGATTGAATATCATGCAAATAATGCATCACAGTATTTGTAATTTGCCATTCGCGGTGAAGCAAAGTGTGCACATTGGGATGCATATTTTCAGATTTATATAATTTAAAATTGTAATCATCTGGGGCTAGCCCGTTTTGATGGGCGTGGCTTTTTAGCAGATTTTGAATGTCTTGTATTTCATCACGTTTTATTTCTGAACCCTCTATCCATAAAGGGATGTAATCGCGCTCTTTATAAAATTCCCGCAAAGCCTCTGTATAAATAGTAGGCGTGTTGCCTGTCTTTGGTTGCAAGGCACTGTTTTTTAAATAATTTTCAAATTCGATCGCTATAGGCTTGGCATGCGCGGGAATGATGCTTGAAAAGGCAATAAGTATAAAAGCCATGTAAAAAAACGCCGTGAAAATTGTTTTTAATTTTCGCATTAAGCTTTGCTCCTCATTTTTTAAATAATGGGCTTCAAGGCGCTGTCATTACGGGGATGAGTTTTTCCTTCAAGCCGTTCGGTATTTTGCTGCGCGGATCCTGATCTTCAAAAGTAACCAGCCTATTATAATTATTGTTAGGACTTATTTTTTTCTCTTCGAGCTTTGTTTGCAAAGTAAAATCTTTATTGCCTAACGTTTGCGTGGCGAAGGTTTGTTTAAAGCCCAGAGCGCAGAACGCGGATAAAAAGGCTAACCCTAGTCCCAAAATCATTATTTTCCTGTGGTTTTTGTTCAGCATATTTATCCAATGCATTGAACTTTCTATTCGTTCCGCGGAAGCGCATAAATTATGTGATAATGGATTAAAAGGCTTGCATGTTAGAAACACACAAGCCTTTCAATGGTAATAGTAAGGTTTTAGGTATTAAGCGGTAGTTTTGGTTTCCCAATCGGAAACTTCTTTTTCAGCTTTTTCACGGGCTATGCCATAACGTTCCTGAAGTTTTCCGATCAGTTTTTCACGGCTGCCGTTGATTTGATCAACTTCATCATTCGTCAGCTTACCCCATTGCTTTTGGGCTTCGCCTTTGAATTGTTTCCAGTTGCCACCAAAAATATCCTTATTCATATCAAAACCTCCTGTATTTTTTTATCTGTCGCAATTATAGAGATTGCTTGAGATTATTGAATGTTTGTGTTTGCGCGGCGCTCATTTGAAAATGAATTTCTTCATCATCATCTTGAACCATCTGCAAATTACCAATATCCATGGCAACATGGTGCGCTGGTGTAATGCCCAGATTTTCATCGACATCCACAATCAGCATATCGGCTTCACCATTCGTGAAAGTGATATTATTCACATCGGCAATTTCTTCGTTGTTGGCATTTAACAAATAACCATCCATCAACGTTGCAACGCTGAACATGTTTTCAGATGTGTTTGTTTCATCATATGAAAACGTTTCAGCGATAGTGTCAATCATGTCTTCTGATAGAGGTAACATAACATCACCATCTTCACTTCTTTGCATCATTTCATCATAGCTGATTGAAATCATATCACCCATACCTGTCCACTCTCCTTCGGAAAGAACGATCAGTTGAGCTTTACCTTCGCTATCAATGATAATGTCTTCAACCGTGGCAATAGCCTCATCATTCGGGTTCACAACATCTTCACCGATCATGGCGGCCGCAGTGCGGTCTTCATCTATTTTAACCGTAGGTTTGTTCGGGTAATCCGTATCACCATCTTGATCATGCACCATTTGAGGGTTCAGGTTTTTATTCATGGCTTGCTGGTTATTCATGCCGCGATTATTCATTGAACCTTGCATGTTGTCATTATTCATTGCTTGACGATCAGAGCGCATGTCATTGCCCATGTTATTATTCATGGATCCAGAAGCGCTTCCTGAATAGGAGGAGCTTCTGTCCATATTGGTATTTGACTCCGCCATTGCCGGGGCCGCAAGTCCGATAGTCATAACAGAAACGGCTGTCAGTAATGTTTTAGTGTTTATCATTGCAAATTCTCCTTTCATGTTTGCATTGCACCACTACCAATGAGCAAAGCCTTGAATCGTTCCCTTTTTCTTTCGGAACCAACGGCAGGTTTTCCATGTTCGTCCTTTAAACTCGGAAAGGAGCAACATGAAATATTTAACATTACTTACATTAAGCATATTGGGATTATCTTTGGCCGCATGCGGTACTTCTACGAAAGACCGTGCATTAAGCGGCGGCGCTTTGGGAGCGGGCGCAGGCGCGGCAACGAGCACTGTAACAGGCGGTGATATTCTGACCGGTGCGGCCATTGGCGGCGCGGCTGGTGCGGCCACTGGCGCGGCTACCGATGAAGACGATATCAATCTGGATGATACCTTTGATTGGTAAAGTTTATTCCACACATTCAAAAAGCCATCCTTTTTTATAAGGGTGGCTTTTTTTATGGATTGTATTCAAAAATTTTTGAGTTTTTAGACAAGCCAGTAAATGGATGCGGCAATGCCTATGGTTGCTATAATCAGGCCGAAGAGTATAAAAAGACCGTCATTGGCGCTGATGCCGACGGCCAGTAATAATATCGCAAAGGCCGGAATAATCACGGCGAAGGGGATGATTTCCAAAGGGGGCATTAATGCGGCCAGAATAATGCAAACTCCGGCGATGGCTCGAATGGCTTTGCGGCTGGTCAGTTTTTCAAGGCGCGGTTTTAGGAGGCGGTCAAATTTTTGTGTATAAGGCTTGGCTTTGTGATGCGCCTTTTCGAATTTTTCACGCTTGATAGAGCGTTTTTCCAGACTATGGGGAAGCCAGGGATAACGCCGCCCGAATACTATTTGTGTAGCGATCAAAATTATAAGAAGTCCCATAAAAGTGGGAACGCCCGGTATGCCGCCAGTCGGTAGAAATGCGATAAGGGCTGGAGCCAATAACAAAGGCCCATAGCCACGATGATCCAGAACCTGCACAACGTCTTTAATTGTAAGCTGGCGATCATCGGTTTGATGATCGATCTGGTTTAGAACATCGGTTAAACCCATAGATTGTGACATTGACTAAAACCCTTATAAGCCCGAAGAAAAAGAGCAGGAAACCACCCTTTTATCTTCGGTTTATAATTGCAAAATTGCCGCGCTTATTTTTAACGCGTTGTCGTGCTACCCGATCCGCGGACGGCATGAACGATTGCTGAAATAATAAACAAGGCAATAAAAACAATGAATAGCAACATTGCGACATCTGCGGCAATAACGGAAACACCGCCAAGGCCAAGTACGCCTGCTATAATTGCTAATACTAAAAATGCGAGTGCCCATCCAAGCATGATATTTCTCCTTAATTCTGATTTTAAATTTACTTTTCTTGGGGATACCAATGACAAGGAAGCGTATTTAGTTCCGCAACGGATATAAAACCCAAGACTTCAGATGATTTTTGGGAACTATCGGGGGTGGGGTAAATGTTGTTTTAGCAGACAAAAATAAAAGTCGAAGGAAAGGAATTAACTATGAAACCCCTTATAAAATTTACTCTGCCCGCGCTTGCAATACTTGGTCTTGGCGCCGGAAATGCGATGGCCGCGCAAACTATGTACAATACCGATCACCTTGTTGTAGGCAAGCCGTATGAGAATTTTGCCCGTCAATTACCCGCTGAACAAAAAGTGGCTTTAGAAGAATATCTGGAATATCAGCAACGCGAACCGTGCCAGAATTATCAGCCCGTACCGGAAGGTTTTGTGCGCGTTGGCTGTCATCTAAGGCAAGAGCCTGTCGAGCGCGTGGTGATGGTTGAGCCTGTGCGGATGGAACGCACAGTGCGCAGAGCTCCGCCGCCGCGCCCTGCCGTGCAAAAAGATTATGAAGTGCATTTTGAATTCGATGAAGCCGAAATCGAGCCGCGCGCTGCCCAAACTCTTGACCGCGTCGCCAGTGAGATAAATACTTACAATCCAAATGAGGTAACCGTGTCGGGCTATACAGATACCGCCGGCCCGCAATCCTATAATATTGGTTTATCGCAAGAGCGCGTTCAATCCGTATCGCGGGCATTAACAAGCCGCGGCGTTCAAAACCAAATTCTGGATAAAGCCGCTTACGGTGAAAACAGATTGGCTGTTGCTACGGCTGATGGTGTTCCTTTGCGAGAAAATCGCCGTGTCGAAGTTGAATTCCGCCGTTAAAGGAAAGATAACCACTATCTAATATACTGAAAAGAGGGCTTTGGCCCTCTTTTTTTAAGAGATGCAGTAAATGTAAGCGGGCGTATGAAAACGTTGACTCTGTTTTTAAAATGGCAATAATGAGCGCATAAATTATTACTGGGGTTATTCGAGTATCAGGGAGTTATCATCATGGCCAAAAATCTGGAAATGAAATCGGAAGAAAAAATCGCGCTGGAGCTGGGAACAGTTGGTTTCGAGGGCGATATTGTAAACGGGCAAACCAGCAAAGGTTGGTCGGAATTGCGCCGTTTAACCTCCATTCGGGGCGTTAGCGCCGAAGAGCGCAGCTTTATTGATAATGAAGTTAAAGAGCTTTGCGCCATGATTGATGATTGGGCGCTTTGGAATAGTGAAGAGCAAATGGTTTCCGACGAAATCATGAATTTCATGAAGGAAAAAGGTTTTTTCGGCCTTGGTATTCCCAAAGAATACGGCGGTAAGGAGTTCTCCGAACAAGCGCATGGTGAAATCGTGCAAATGCTTGCCAGCCGGAGTTTCGCCGCAGCTATTCCTGTCATGGTGATTAATTCTCTGGGCCCAGGAAAGCTTGTATTGGAATATGGTACGCAAGAACAAAAAGATGAAATCCTGCCTTTAATAGCCTCTGGTCATTATGTGACTTGTTTTGGCGCTACAGAAACAGGGGCGGGGTCCGATCTGTTTGGCGGCATGGCAACCGAAGGCATTTTGCAAAAAGATGAAAATGGCGAGCTGTCAATCCATATTAAAGATGCCGATAAGCGCTATATCACGCTGGCACCGATCGCCAATTTGCTGGGTATGGCCTATATTTTGAAAGATCCTGATGATCTTTTGGGTACAGGCAATGAAAATATCGGCATGACATTTTCCTTGATTCCGCGTGAAACAAAGGGCCTGAATGCCGATAAGCGCTTGATCCCGAATGATATTCCTTTCCCGAACGGCGTTATTCAGGGTAGCTTTGATATTCCCGCAGGCTCTATCATCGGCGGTATTGATGCGGCCGGAAAAGGCCAGCAATATCTGCAGGAATGTTTGGCCATTGGCCGCGGTATTACATTGCCGAACGGTTCTGCGGGCGCTTTGAAAAAAGCTGTCCGGACGGTGGGCGCTTTTGTGGGAACGCGTGTGCAATTTGGCCGGACAATTAAAGATATGGAAGGGCTGGAAACGCCGTTGGCCCGTATGGCCGGTTTTGCCTATCTCGCCGATGCGGTGTGTAAAGTTGGCGCAAAAACGGTTGATGATGGCGGGATGCCCTCTGTTTCCGCAGGGATTGCCAAAAATCATCTCGCTCAAATGATGGAAGAGGGGTTGACAGAAGGGATTAAAATTTTATGCGGGAAAGGGGTTATTAGCGGCCCATCTAACCCGCTGAACCGTGATTTGCGCTCTATCCAGGTGGCCCATGCGGTGGAAGGAGCCTATTATTTGAATGAATGGGTGATTGGCTTGCAAGGTTTGATGCGCTCGCATAATCACGCGCGCCATGCGGTGGATGCCATGCAAGAGGGGCAATGGGGCAAGTTTTTGAAACACGCAATGCCGATTGCCGGAAATACGGCTGTGAATTACACCAAAACCATGCTGCCCAGCTGGGCGAATGCCGGAGGGCAAGGCGATGTGGATCCGCAATTCAAGCATTTCTACAATCACATAAACCGTATGGGCAAAGCCTATAACATGGCGGCCAACATTACCTTGATGCAGCATCAGGACAAATTGATCGGCCGCGGCTTAACGCTGAAGCGTCTTGGCGATGTGGTGAGCTATAATTACATGGCCGCTTGTGCGCTAACAGAATTTGAGAACAAAGGCCGCCCTGATGAAGAGCGCGATTTGCTGGAATGGTCGGTGCGCTATTGCCTGCACAAATCCGAAGAGGCTTTTGATGATTTCTTGAAAAATTATCCGAAGAAAAAGGTCGAATACGAAGTCATTGATGGTGTGACCGATAAGAAAAGCAAGAAGAGCGGCTTGATAAGCGAATTTATGCGCGCTTCGATCTTCCCGGCTTATCAATTCCGTCCGCGTTCGTGGAAGCCGGATGATTTTCTCAATCACCGCGTGGCCGCATCGATCACAAGGCCGGGACCGATCCGCGATAATCTGACTTCAGGTATTTACATTCCAACCGATTTAAACACAGAAACCATGGCGGCCTTTGATGATGCGCTTGATAAATGGTCGAAAGCCAGCGAAATGATGTTGCAGGCCAAGCGGGCAAAGCGCGATTTAAGCGAAGAAGAAAAAGAATTTATTGAAAGCGCTAAATCTGCGCAGGCAAAAGTCAGCGCGGTTGATGAATTTGCACTGGATGCCAAAACGCTTCTTCGATCGGCTCTTGAACACGAATAATTTGCTCTCTTGCTTTTTTATCTGTTGCACCGCATTATGGCGCTATGGATGAAAATAATAAGGATAAGCAGGAAACAATCGTTCCCAAAACGGTGACCGAAAGCGTTGTCGATGATCATGTCAATGGTGGCCGCACGTTAGGGCAACGTTTGCGCGGTTATCTTCTGGCCGGTATTCTTGTTACCGCGCCGATCAGCATTACCATTTACCTCACGTATGTTTTCCTGACCTTTATTGATACCCGCGTGGCAAAAATCCTGCCCGAAGATTGGTATCAAGGTTTTTACGGTGGAACGACCATTCCGGGCCTTGGCCTGATTATCGCGGTTTTATTCTTTATCGTTGTCGGCTGGTTTGCCACGAATTTTCTGGGGCGACTGGTTATTCGCATCTCGGAATATATCGTCAACCAAATGCCGATTATTCGCACACTCTATAACGCGACAAAGCAGATTTTTGAGACGGTTATGGCCACTAAATCCCAAGCCTTTCGCGAGCCTGTTATGCTGGAATATCCGCGAAAAGGGGTTTGGTCTATCGGCTTTGTAACCGGACGCACGGAAGGCGAGGTTCAGCGCATCACAGAAAATGAAACAATCAATGTTTTTGTGCCGACAACCCCCAACCCTACATCGGGATACTTACTTTTTGTGCCGAAAAAAGATATTAAGTATTTAAATATGACGGTGGAAGAGGCGATCAAGCTGGTTGTATCCGCCGGAATTATCACCCCGCCTGACCGCACCGAACCCGCCCCCAAAAAAGCTGGCACTACCGATAAAAAATGATAGATCTGATCCGCTCCATACAACAGCGTGATCCTGCCGATCCGACTTTTTGCGAAGTTTTGTTCGGCTATAATGGTTTGCATGCTGTGCTCTGGCATCGGCTAAGTCATTTTCTCTATGGGTTAAAATTGCGCGCATTGGCGAAATTCAGTGCCAATCTGGCCCGTTTTTTTACAGGGATAGAAATTCACCCTGCCGCGCAAATCGGTAAACGTTTATTCATCGATCACGGAACAGGCTGTGTCATCGGCCAAACGGCTATTATCGGGGATGATGTCACGCTTTATCATGGTGTGACGCTTGGCGGCGTGGGCAAGATTGGAGCTAGCGTAAAACGTCACCCAACTCTTGAAAACGGCGTGATGATTGGATCAGGCGCACAAATTCTGGGCGATATCACGATTGGCGAAAACGCGCGTGTGGGCTCAAATTCCGTAGTTGTAAAAGATGTGCCACCGCGCTGTACGGCCATCGGTATTCCGGCCAAGGTGGTGTGCAAGGACGGAAAAAGTGCAGGCGCTTACGGTATGCCGGCCATAGATGATTGGGTTATTTAATCTTATTGGCTTTGGCGACCGTGATCGGGGAAATGTTCTTTGTCCACAGACTTACCCAGATGGCGTTTTAACAAATTGATATTACGTAAATTTGATTTCCAGGCAATATCGAAAATATCTCCAAAGAAGGGGATTAAGCCAACCAGCCAGTCAATAAAGCCATTCCACAAAATGCGCATTTTGATATGCCACGGCATTTGCAGGGAGCTGGCCATAGCATAAAAATAGGCTGTTGAGGTGAAGGTGATTGTATCCCCGATAACGGGTAAGAGACCAAGAATTGAATCAAACCCGATTTTAAATGATGTTCCGGGGATTGTGAATTTGCTGTCCAGCCAAACGGCGAGCCTATCCAGCTCGGCAATTTTTTTCTCGCCTTCAGCATGGTGTTTGTTATGGTTATTGACGGGGGCATGCGGTATTGTTGTATCCATATTCTTATTAACGTCTGAAAAAGTATTTTGTTCGTTTAGATATTTTTGCCTCTAACCGCTTTCCAGATATTTAATCGCCTGATCACGTTCAAATAAATACAGCAAGTGTTTCAGGGCTTTTCCGCGCTCGCTCTCTAATTTTGGGTCTTTATCGATGATAAGTCTTGCATCATCACGCGCAGCGGCGATGAGATCACTATGCTCGGATGGAATCGCAAGTTTGAATTCCACCATACCGCTTTGTCGGGTGCCAAGAATGTCACCTGCACCGCGCAGCTGCAGGTCTTTTTCGGCAATGAGAAAACCATCTTCCGTATCGCGCATTGTGGAAAGGCGCTCTTTCGCTGTTTCCCCGAGAGGCCCATGATACAGTAAAAAACAATAGGATTTATCGCTACCTCTCCCGACGCGCCCGCGAAGCTGGTGAAGCTGGGATAAACCGAAACGCTCGGCATGCTCGATCACCATGATGGTGGCTTCAGGCACATTCACACCGACTTCAATCACGGTGGTTGCCACCAGAATTGCAATATCGCCGCGCACAAACTTTTCCATGGCCGCGTCTTTTTCCTCGCCTTTCATACGGCCATGAATAAGGCCCACGCGCTCTTCACCAAGAAAATGCTTTAAGATATCATAGCGCTCTTCAGCCGCGGCCAAATCTATTTTTTCGGATTCCTCGACGAGCGGGCATACCCAATAAACCCGGCTTCCTGCCTCAATTTGACGGCGTAGCCCTGCAATCATTTCTTCGATTTTCTCTGCGCTGATCAGGCGCGTATCAATAGGCTGGCGTCCAGGCGGTTTCTCATCTATGCGGCTGACATCCATATCGCCATAAGCGGTGAGGGTAAGCGTGCGCGGAATGGGCGTGGCCGTCATAACAAGAATATCCGTTCCTTTGCCTTTGCTGGAAAGCGCAAGCCTTTGATGCACGCCAAAGCGGTGCTGTTCATCAATAACAGCCAGTCCCAGATCATGGAATTCTACCGCATCCTGAAAGATTGCATGTGTACCGATGACGATTTGCGCCGCGCCGTTTTTAATCTGGCCCAGCATGGTTTCGCGTGCCTTTCCTTTATCGCGCCCGGTGAGTACAATTACGCGCACGCCGGCGGCCTCCAGATAAGTTTTCAGCCCTTCATAATGCTGGCGGGCGAGAATTTCAGTTGGAGCCATTAGTGCGGCTTGTGCACCACATTCTACAGCGCGTAGCATCGCGAGCGCGGCAACGATGGTTTTGCCGCTTCCAACATCTCCTTGAACAAGGCGGAGCATTTTATGCGGCGTATCCATATCCGCATCAATTTCATCCAGCGTACGTCTTTGCGCGCCTGTTAGGTCGAAAGGAAG
>JBKHDZ010000021.1:0-19595 GCA_046541095.1 Alphaproteobacteria bacterium | reverse complement strand
CGGCTGGAATGTATCGCTTTTCGCGCCGCCTGTAATGTGATTGAGGAGTGCGCCATGCGCTGTTGTGAGCGGGGGCAATTCAAAAGTCTCGCCGCGTATTTCGGCCACAGCCATGCGGGCGGCCATAAGGCCGACACTCGCGCTTTCGACATAGCCTTCGCATCCTGTGATCTGGCCTGCGAAACGGATGGATGGACGTTTTTTCAAACGCAGTTGTTTATCCAGCAATTTCGGAGAATTGATAAAGGTATTACGGTGTAAACCGCCGAGCCTTGCGAATTCGGCATTTTCCAGACCGGGGATCATTTGGAAAACGCGTTTCTGCTCGCCCCATTTCATCTTGGTTTGAAAGCCGACCATATTATAAAGTGTGCCCATTTCATTATCCTGCCTGAGCTGCACAACGGCGTAAGGTTCTTCTGCGCCATCGTGCGGATTGGTCAGGCCAACGGGCTTCATCGGGCCAAAGCGAAGGGTTTCAGGTCCACGCGCGGCCATAATTTCAATGGGCATGCACCCTTCGAAATAGGGCGTGTCCTCTTCCTGCTCGGCCAGTGATTTCGAGCCGGAAGGCAATTCCCATTCCTTAAACAGGCCATATTCGGCATTCAAAAGTTCATGAATAAAATTCTCGTATTGCGCTTTGTTCATGGGACAGTTGATATAATCTTTGCCTGTTCCGGGGCCAACGGCCTTATCATAGCGCGATTGAAACCAGGCAACGCTCATATCAATGCTTTCGGCATGGACAATGGGGGCAATCGCATCAAAAAAGGCCAACTCGCCTTCACCTGTTAATTTGGCAATTTCATGGGCGAGCGCATCAGATGTCAGGGGGCCAGTGGCAATAATGACATGTTCCCATTCTTCAGGTGGTAAACCTGCAACTTCGCCCGTTTCAATCGTAATATTGGGATGGTCGCGCAAAGCTTTTGTCACGCCTTGGGAAAAAATATCACGGTCCACGGCCAAAGCGCCGCCCGCTGGAACGGCCGCCTTATCGCCCTCCCGCATAATCAGGGAATTCATGGTGCGCATTTCTTCATGCAGCAAGCCAACGGCGTTATGTTCCGCATCATCGCTGCGAAAGGAATTCGAGCAGACCAGCTCCGCGCAATTCCCGGTATGATGGGCATGCGTGCCTTTTTCTGGGCGCATTTCATGCACTATAACCTTGATGTCTGCATTGGCCGCTTGCCACGCCGCTTCACTTCCAGCCAGTCCGGCGCCAATAATGTGGAGTTCTTTGCTCATCGCTGTTCTTGCCCTTTTAAAAAATTGTTTCGCACTGTACACTTTTTACTGCAAAAGAATCAAGAAAAGGGGGAATGACCATGTCCTTGAAGAAAGTTTTACTCACCGGCGCGGCGCTTGCCATTATCTGTTCAGGCTCCAGCGTTTGGGCGCAAGAGGATATGCCTGCCGATCACGGGGCTCCCGAAGGCCATGCTCATAGCGGAGAGATGCCAAGTGTTCCTGTGGCCGATGTTGCCCAAGAGGCGATGGCGCATAACACGCACGCTGAATGGAATTATGGCGGGGAAAATGGTCCTGCACATTGGGGCGCGCTTGATGAGGCTTACAAATTATGCGCGGAAGGAACCATGCAATCGCCCATCAATATTGCCGAATTCATGCAGGAAGATTTGCCGAAGCTGAAAATTGCCTATGCGCCAAGCCCTTTAATGGTTGTGAATAACGGACATACCATTCAGGTGAATTACGAGCCGGGCAGCAAATTTATGTCGGCTGATAAAATCTATGATTTGAAGCAAATTCATTTCCATACGCCAAGCGAGCATTATATGGATGGCGCGCCGTACCCGATGGAAATGCACTTGGTGCATACCACTTCCGAAGGTGATCTGGCCGTGATCGGCGTGATGATGAAGGTGGGAATGCACAATCATGCTTTGCAAAAAATATGGGATCATATTCCGGCCGGAAATGCGCAGGTTGCTCCTGAAGGGGTGAATATCAAGGCCGCGGAATTGTTGCCGCAAAACGGCACTTATTATACCTATTCCGGCTCTCTGACCACGCCGCCCTGTTCGGAAGGGGTGAAATGGCATGTTTTACAGCAGCCTGTAGAAATATCCCGCGATCAACTGGTCGCCTTTCAGGCTATCTATTCGATGAATGCCCGCCCGATCCAGCAAATGCAGGGCCGCGTGGTGAAGGGCAGTTAGTCTTTAAATCTAGCAAGTTTTTCCTTTCCTTAAAATGGCGGGTTCTTTCCAGAGCCCGCTTTTTTTATATATTTTCAGGCGCGTAAACGCGCTACGCTTTTCTTTTCGCTCAGGCGCGTAAACGCGCTACGCGGCACTCCTCGGAATGACGTCTTGAGCTTTGTCATCCCGAGCGAAGCCGAGGGATCTAAAGACAATTCGACGAGATTCCTCCGCTCGCTTCACGCGGTCGGAATGACGGAGAAGGGGAGCGGTCGGAATGACGGGGTTGTTTGCGCCCTTCGTAATGACGGGGGTGTTCTCTGCACCGCCTACGTCCAGAACTCTTTTTCATCGGGCACGCGGTTAAAGGCGATTTTGGTGCCGACATAGCCCGCCAGCGTTTTGGGCGGCACGCCGAGCGTGACCATTTCCTTTTTATATTTGGCCTGTAATTTATCCAGTGCGCCTGCGAGGGCTTGCTGTTTTTCGGATTTTTCCTGTTGGGCGGGGGTGTGCATATCAAAAAGATCGCCTGTAATATCTTCTTTTTCGCGTAGCTCCAAAAGCAAGGTGGAAACCTTTTTAAAGCGCGGCTCGGCCATTCCATAGGCGTGGTGAAAATCGGCGCGCATTTCATTCCAGAGCGTATCCAGATGCCGGAGGAAGGTGAACGGCTCATTGGCGGGATGAAAGCGAAGATCGCGCCGCCAGCGTATTTTGTCTTCGTAGCTGCGCCCCTGCACTGTCACCCCAAGGCTGAGCGTGCCCGCATATAAACCTTGCCCGCGCAGGCGTTGAACGGCTTTGCTGAGGAGGCGCCTTGCCATCAGGCGGGCCTTATCGGGGCTGCGCAGATTGGGGTCGAGCACGCGGCTATGACCGATCATCGACTTTTGGGTTTCCAGCCGCGGAAAATCGTAGCCGTGTAGCCAGTACCAAAAGCGCTCGCCCTGCACGTTGCCCCAGATTTTGCGGGCATGTTTGGGGGATATGTTCCAGAATTGTTCGACCGTTGTGATGCCGGCGCGCATCAAACGCCGCTCCATATTGGCGCCAATGCCGGGTAAATCGGTTAGTTTAAGGTCTAGAAGGCGGCCTGGCAGCTCTTCGGGCTTCAGGACAACAAAACCATCGGGCTTTTCCATGTCGGTGGCAATTTTGGCCAGCAGGCTGTTGGGGGCAATGCCGATGGAACAGCTGATCGCCTCGCCGATATTGGCCCAAATGCCGCGCTTGATGCGCATTGCAATTTCGCGGGCGGCGGCCTCGTTGCGTTTGGAAGGGGGCAGGCGGCTATCAAGTTCGTCAATCGAGCAAATCTGGTGAATAGGGGTATGCTTGACCACCTCCTCGATAATGCGGCTGTGATATTCGACATATTTATCATGGCGCGCCTGCACGCAGATCAGGTTCGGGCACATGCGCAAGGCATCGCGGATAATTGTTCCTGTTTTAACGCCGTAAGCCTTGGCTTCGTAGGAGGCGGCAATCGCGCAAGTATGCGGCGTGTCCATCGGCACAACAGCAACAGGCTTGCCGCGCAGGGCTGGGTTTTCCTGCTGCTCGACGCTGGCGAAATAACTGTTTAAATCCAGAAATAGCCATTTGAGTTCATTTTGAGCCTGCATGAACGTGTTTGTTCCTTTGTGATTGTGGTGCAATAAAACCATCATACCACAACAAAAGAACAAAACAAGAACATTTTTACTTCGTTATTTATCCAGGAGAAGGAAAAGGATCTATATCCGGCCCTTCCTGAGAGGGGAGATGATAGATATCTTTTTTCAGCCTATGGGTTTTATAATCGGCTTTATAGAGGAATAACTCCTGATCTTTCACGCGGCGCAAGGCTTCATTGCGGTCCAGTTTCATAATTTTTGTTTTTGGAATGTCATCCACAAAAGCAATGAAATTCGGACGATCAAAACGGCCCACCTGATCGGCGATATGGCCCAATATAGAGGCCGTGGTTTGCGCATCAGCCTGATTGCCGTCTTTCAGGCGGATAAGCGTGGCCACATATTCCCCGTGCGCGCCTTGCGCAGGAACGCCGAAGGTACATGTTTCGGCGACATCGCCATGCGCTTCAATGCCATCAATATCCTCGGGGTAAATATTATGCCCGCCGCGGATTATCACGTTTTTAAGGCGGCCAGTAATATACAAGGATTTTTCGCCGTTCTCATCGACGATAACCTTGCCGAGATCTCCGGTTTTGAAATAGCCGTCTTGTGTAAAAACGCGGGCATTGACATCATCCTGATTAAAATAGCCGCGCATGAGTTGAGGGCCTTTTATCGTGATTTCACCAGCGTCCTCTGGGTCAAGCGTTTTTCCGCTTTCGGGATCGGTAATGCGTACATCTGTGCCGGGGAGAATGCGGCCCGCCAAACCTCTTTCGTATTCCGCGCCCTTGGGCATGACACAGATAACAGGGCTTTCGGACATGCCATAGCCGGAACGAATTCCGCAGGCGGCCACGTCCGCAAATGCTTTGGCCGTCGTCATTGGCAGAGCATCGCCGCCGCTGATGGCCATTTTGAGGCGCGAATAATCATGGCCGTTTTTACGTGCTGCGGGAATAAGTTTCTCATAGAGTCCGGGGGTTCCAGCCATAAACGTGGCTTTGGAAGAATGAATAAGTCTGGAAACATCTTCCACATCTGTTGCTTTGGGGTGCAGGTAAATTTCGGCACCTTTATGCAAGCCAAGATTCATCATTGCATTACCGAAAATATGAAAGAGGGGAAGAGCGCCAAGCATACGTTCCTGCTTGTCTTCGAATTCCGGTAAAATGGCCAGCCCTTGGAGAATATTGGAGGCGATATTGTTGTGCGTTAGCATGGCGGCTTTCGGTTTGCCGCCTGTGGTGCCGCCGGTATATTGCAAAACCGCAATATCATCGGGGCTTACATCGATTTTATCGGGCGCGCCTGCATTGTTCAGAAAATCGCTGAAAAGTGTAATTCTTTCATCTTTGGGAATTTTTGTGGTGATGCTTCCAGGGTTTAATAATTTGACGGCCAGACTTTTGAAAAAGGGCAGGATTTCGGTCGTTTTACCCACAATAACCTGTTCTAACGGCGTATCATTATCGTTCATAATTTCCATGACTTTGGGGAGCATGAGAGATGAATCCATTGTCACCAATGTACGGATATTGCTGTCTTTAATCTGGTGCTTGATTTGTTCAGGTTCGAATAGTGAATTAATGGCTGAAACGGCAGCCCCTGTTTTCAAGGCTCCGTGAAACGCTACCGGAAAAAACGGTGTATTGGGTAAAAATAATCCGACCGCTTCACCGCGTTCTACGCCCAAATTCTGAAAACCTGCGGCGGCTTGATCGATTTTGCGGCTTAATTCGGAATAGCTCATCGATTTTTTTTGAAAGGTCAAAGCAGGAAGTTCGCCATAACTTTTAAGGCGGTCTGCGACCAATGAAACCAGTGTGCTTGATAGATCAGTGTAGTGAGCCATTTTATGTGTCCCCAATTTAAAAATGTTATAAAAAAATTATTCATATTGCCCAAATGAAGGGCTGTCAATTTATTTGAAGAAACAAAAAAGAAGAAGAAAATTAAGATTTCGTGTGGTTTAATGGAAAGGATCATAGTCTTTTAAAGGAATTTCTTAGTTATGAAGCACGTTACCGAAAGCCAGTTTTACATGTGGCGCACATTATTTGCCATTGCCCACGCGGATGATATTGTCACCGATGAAGAGGTGCGCTTTATGACCGAAGCGCTGGAAGACTTGCCGTTTAGCGAGGAACAGCAAAAGATTTTGAAAGATGATATTTCCGAGCCTAAAGATATTGTCGAAATGTTCGGAAAAATATCCAATTCCTCGGATCAGGCAGAGTTTTTCAATTTTGCCCGCACATTGGTCTGGGTGGATGGGGATTATGGTGAAGAAGAACAGGAAATCATGCTGAAATTAAAACGCCTGCATATTCAAAATGTAGATGTCGATAATCTGGTCGGCAATGTGGGCTTGCAACTCGATGATTCCGATAGCGCCCATTCTTCTGCCCAAGAAGCCAAGCCCCGCGTGAATAACAAGAAAAGTATTATCTATTCGTTCCGCCAGAAGTTTTTAAAAGAACGCAATCTGGATTAAAATTTACATCTCTGGAGATTGAACGGAGCTTTCAGGAGTCTGCGGAATTTCATTCTTTGCTCTGCTTGATTTGAAAATAATTTTTGTATCTTCTTTTGCCTCTTCTTTTTTTACCTCGACTTTCAAGCCAAATGTTGGGCCTGTATTGCTCGTGTAATGTGCGGCAGTATTCGCTAGTGCCGTCCCGACCATACCAACTGATGTCCAGAAGAAGCCATTTAGAAAATCCCACCCCGAACTATCAATGTGATGGGCAAAGGCCGCACCGGAAGCGATGCCCCCTGCAATTGCGGTCCCTGAGAATGCTTTTGATAAAAGGCTTCTATTCGGGCGCAAAATATTCACGCCGGCAATAGATGTGTTAATGGCCGTTAATGCCGGAGAAGCAAAAAGTGCAGCGAATGCTGCGCTATTTGTTAATTCGGTATTTGCTCCAATTATATTGGGGCTGAAAGCTGCTATTCCAAAGGCAGCTGTTAGGCCTGAATACAGCGGATGTTTTCGGGTGAATTCTAATGCTTTATCAATTTTAGTTCCAACAGACATAGGATGCTTTCTTAAATTTTTTTTTGAATATATAAACGCGCCTTTGTTATGTCAACATATTTAATTCATGATTTCTTTGGCGCTCAGGAATTCATCGGCCGAAATGCGGGGGATGACATCCGGATAGCTGGGGTAGCTTTCCCCATCAAATTGCAGGGACACATTTTTGGCCTTGGTCGAGCGGCCAGACACGCGCATGATAATGTTTTTCCAGCCATTGCTTTCATAATCACTGATATAAACAGGCGGGCGCACGGTCTGGATAGCGCTATGCAGGGTGAAGACATCGTTATGGGCCTGCATAACAAGCATGGTACACCCATGCGTGCCACACCAAAAGCCATAGGGTGTTTTGAAGAGGACAAGGGCGTCGCGGCGGCCATCATTGTTTAAATCTGCGCGGCGTGAGATATAGCCGGAATTTAAAGGGCCGCCAGTTTCTTTTAAAATATCGAGCAGGGATTCCTTTAAAACAAAATCACTGGGGTCTATAACAGGCGGCGGCAACGGGGTTAAGGGGGCTTTTGTTACTGGTGGAGGTTCTTTAGATGTGCAGGCGCCCAAAATTATCAAACAAAGCAGGGGTAATAGCGCATAAAAAGGGCGGTGCGATGAGAACATCAAATGACTCTAGGCACGGCCTGATAAAAAGACAAGCAAGGATTTATTAAAGGCTAAACTTATTAAAATTGTTGCCATGCCACACAAGGACCATTATCTTTTTTATTGGTAAATACGCGGTTTTATAGAACAAAAATAAGGAGCGGCCGTTATGACCTTTGTGGTCACAGATATTTGTATCAAATGTAAATACACAGATTGTGTGGAAGTATGCCCTGTTGATTGCTTTTACGAAGGCGAAAACATGCTGGTGATTAACCCTGATGAATGTATTGATTGCGGGGTGTGTGAGCCTGAATGTCCGATTGAAGCGATCTTGCCGGATACTGATCCGGCGGCGGATAAATGGCTGGAGTTAAACCGTGATTATTCCGAAAAATGGCCGAATATAACAGAAACCAAGCCGCCCTTGCCGGAAGCCGAAGAAATGAAAGATGTCGAAGGAAAATTCGAAAAATATTTCAGCGAAGCCCCGGGTGATGGGGATTAAAAAAATCAAAGGAGATTTATTATGAGTGAAGAAGAAGTGGCACCCGAATTGGATGCCGATGGATTGCAGGACGTTGTTAATTCGGGTTTCAAAACCGAAGTTAAGAAAAAAGAAGAAGATATTGAAAAGCCAAAAAAGTCTGAGGGGCCCATTGTTGCCCAGCCTTTTAGTCGGGGTCGTGTTTATGAATCCGTTCTGGATACGATTGGCGGCACACCTTTGGTGAAAATGCCGCGCTTGAGCGAAAAGTATGCGCTGGAAGCCACTATTCTTTTAAAGCTGGAATTCTTCAATCCGCTGGCCTCTGTAAAAGACCGTATCGGCTTTGCCATGATTGATGCCGCCGAAAAAACCGGACAGATTACGCCGGGGCAAACGCTGATTGTCGAGCCGACCTCTGGAAATACCGGTATCGCGCTGGCTTTTGTTTGCGCCAATAAAGGATACCGTTTGATCCTTACAATGCCCGAAAGCATGTCCATAGAGCGCCGCAAAATGTTGCGCTATTTCGGTGCGGAAATTATTTTGACACCGGCTGAGCAGGGCATGAGCGGTGCCATCAAGCGCGCCAAGGAAATTTTGCTTTCCAGCGAAGATGCGTTTATGCCTTCACAGTTTGAAAATCCGAACAATCCGCAAATTCACGCTGAAACAACGGCTGAAGAAATTTGGAATGATACCAACGGGAATGTCGATATTCTTGTGGCCGGAGTAGGCACAGGCGGCACAATTTCCGGTGTTGCCAGTGTTTTAAAATCTAAAAAGCCTGATTTCAGAGCCTATGCGGTTGAGCCGAAAGATAGTCCCGTCATATCGGGCGGGGATCCAGGGCCGCACAAGATTCAAGGCATTGGCGCCGGATTTATTCCCGAAAATCTCGATCAAAGCGTTGTTGATGCGACTTTGCAGGTAACCAATCAGCAGGCTTTTGCCACAGCGCAGGAAGTCGCCAAGCTGGAAGGGATTCCGGGCGGTATTTCCACCGGGGCGAATATTGCCGCCGCTATGGAGGCCGCGCGCATGCCGGAGAATAAGGGTAAAACCATTGTTACGATTGCCTGTTCTTTTGCCGAGCGTTATATATCGACCCCATTGTTTGAAGAGATTAATTCTTTGGATGGGTAGGGTGTAAGAATCTTGACATAACGCTTGATTTTGACTAGATATACGTCAAAGGAGATTGCCATGTCAGAAATAAATACACCTCAAAATTTTAAAGAGTCATTCTTTATTGCGAGCACAACCAATGATGGGCCGGTAACTTATTCCCATATTTTCAAAGCGATGGAAGCTGGTAACGATGGCTATGCTTCTCCTGATTTTGTGCGGGAACAAATTCAGGCCGGAATCAATGATGGTTCAATCGCCGTTCAATACGGTGTTTTGAACGAGCAAGGTGCTATTGAGTCCACCTTTTCCGGGTTGAGAAATGAACCTGACCTGAATGCAGGCGAACGCGTTGAGCCTGTTTACACGCCTGTATAAACTCCAGAATTGAAAGTTACGCCCTGCGGGATTCTTTTTCTTCGCTGACATCCAGCTTTTCCTGCAAAGAGGTGCTGGATGTTGTGTATTCAAATTTCAGGCGTGCATCGGGATAAATATAGCGAAAAGCCTGCCGCGCCATCAGGGCGGCCTCGTGAAAACCCGATAGGATCAGCTTTAATTTGCCGGGATAATAATTAATATCGCCTACGGCAAAAATGCCGGGTGTGGATGTTTCGAATTTCTCGGTATCCACGGGGATCAGGTTTTTATCCAAATTGAGGCCGAAATCGGCAATCGGTCCTAATTTCATCGTCAAGCCAAAGAAGGGAAGCAACGTATCGCATTCAATTAATGTACGGTTCTTTTCCTTGTCCTCCACGGCTACAGCTTTCAATTCACCGTTTTCGCCGATAAGTTCTTTAATTTGCCCAATCGAGAAGTTTACTTTACCCTCTTTTTCCAATGCCCACATTTTATTGACACTATCAAGATGCGCGCGGAATTCAGGGCGGCGGTGTATTAGGGTCAATTCTTTGGCCAAGGGCTGTAAATTCAATGTCCAATCCAGTGCACTGTCGCCGCCGCCCACAATGACAAGGCGCTTATCTTTAAATTGCTCCATTTTACGCACGGCGTAAAATACTGATTTGCCCTCATATTCTTCAATGCCGGGAATAGGGGGTTTTTTGGGAACAAAGCTCCCGCCGCCTGCGGCAATAATAACGACTTTGGCAACGATAACAGTATCCAGATCGGTGGTGAGTTTCCAATGCCCTTCAGATGGGTTGTCGCTGCCGACGCGTTCCAGTTTATGGGCCATTTGTTGCAAATGGAATACGGGATCAAACGGAGCAATCTGTTCCATGAGCCTCTCTGTTAATTCATTGCCCGTTATAATGGGCCATGCGGGAATATCGTAAATCGGCTTTTCCGGATAAAGCTCTGCACATTGGCCGCCCGGGCGATCCAGAATATCGACCAGATGGCATTTCATATCCAGCAAGCCCATTTCAAAAACCGTAAACAGACCGCAAGGGCCCGCCCCGATAATGATGGCATCTGTTTTATAATTTTGTCCGGCTTCGGCAGTCTGCATATTTAAAAGTCCACATTCATGCTGATTTTTTTGATTGTCAGGTATATAGCGCCCTTGAAACTTAATCAATAGTGTGGCTGTTTGAGAAGAAAAAAAAGAAAGCAAATTCTAAAATGGATGAATACGATCAGGCCAATATTAATGCGGTAAAGGTGCTTTTAAAGGATAAATTTGCCGATGTTGTAGTTTCATATTTAGTGAGTGCCGAACAATATGTAGCAGAAATCGGCAAGGGCATTGAGAACAAAGATAGCGTGCAGATAGAAAATAACGCACACCCATTAAAGTCTTCCAGCGGTATGATGGGACTGATGAAACTCAGGCATATTGCGGATAAAATTGAAAATCTGGCCGTTGAAGGGATTGATAGCTTTGAAGAAGGTAGCGAAATTTACGTGCTATATAATGAATTAAAGCGTGCAGCCGATAAGGGGTTTCATAAACTGAACGTGGAAATGGAAACGCTTTCTTCCCAAGCCTAAGCCACAAATGTTTTTTCAAGCCGTTTTAAAAGATTATAATCATCAAAAGGCTTTACGATATAATCATGTGCGCCCATAACCAGGCTCTCGGAAACATGGTTTATTTCGGTTTTCCCGGTCAGCATGATGACAGGGATATTTTCAGTTTCTTCATTGTGTTTCAAGGCTTTTAATACCTCGATACCGCTCATTCCCGGCATCATCCAGTCCAGCAATATGCAATCGGGCTGCTCTTGCAAGGCTTTTTCAAGACCATCAGAGCCATTGCAGGCTTCTAAATAGGTCAAAGAGTTGTCTTCAAGAATAACTCTGACGATTTGCCTTGTGGTTTCTTCATCATCAATGATGAGAATTTTTTTCTCTGTCATAGTTTTTACACCGCCAGCTTTTCTATATTTTTGATTATATAAGGTTGTAAGAATTTATACAATCTACTTCACATGCGATGATATTCAGATTTTCTTTTTTAAAGCGTAGAGATAATCCAGCGCCTCTTTGGGGGAGAGGGTGTCGGGGTTTAGATCGCTCAATTCTTCAATAAGAGCACTATGGGCGCTGTCTGCAACATTTTTCGCCGAACCGCTCGCGCTGAAAAGGGGTAAATCATCACTCAAGGCTTGCAAAGCCTTGCCCGAATGGCCGCCTTGTTCTAATTGAGCGAGAACCTGCTGCGCGCGCTGGATAACGATGGATGGTAATCCCGCAAGCTTGGCCACATGAATTCCGTAAGAGCGGTCAGCTGCGCCTGATTTGACGCTGTGCATAAAGATGATATCGCCTTTCCATTCCTTCACACTCATCGAATGACAGGACAAGCGGCTTAGTTTGTTTTGCAGGCTGGTCAGTTCATGGTAGTGCGTGGCAAAAATACAGCGGCTTTTGCTGATTTCATGCAAATGCTCTACGCAGGCCCAGGCGATGGATAGACCATCAAACGTGGCTGTACCGCGGCCTATTTCATCCAGAATAACCAGTGAGCGCTGTGTTGCCTGATTTAATATTGCGGCTGTTTCGACCATTTCCACCATGAAGGTGGAGCGCCCGCGCGCCAGATCATCCGAGGCGCCCACCCGGCTGAAAATTTTGTCAATAATACCGATATGCGCGCTTTGCGCCGGAACGAACGATCCGATTTGCGCCAGAATACCGATCAACGCATTTTGGCGGAGAAAGGTGGATTTACCGGCCATATTCGGCCCTGTCAAAAGCCAGAGATTACCATTGGGGGATAAATCCGTATTATTGGGGACAAAGCTCTTGCTTTGGTATTTGAGGGCTTTTTCCACAACGGGATGGCGGCCGCCTTCAATATTGAATTCGAGGCTTTGATCCATTTGCGGGCGGGTGTAGTGCCACTCCAGCGCCATTGTAGTATGTGAGCAGGCAACGTCTATCGCAGCAAGAGCATGGGCTATAGCGCCAATATATTCAGCCAGATCGCAAATTCCGGCGCGCAGTTTTTCGTATATTTCCAATTCCAGCGCGAGTGATTTTTCAGCCGCCTGCGATATATCGCGCTCCAGCTCGGCCAGTTCCGACGTGGTAAAGCGCACGGCATTGGCCATGGTCTGGCGGTGAATATACTGGCTCTGGGCGTTTTTAGATTGCTCCAATAGGCTATCCGCATATTTGGAGGACACTTCAATAAAGTATCCTAATACGTTGTTATAGCTTATTTTAAGGCGGTCAATACCCGTATCTTTTTGATATCTGGATTGTAATCCTGCAATGAGGCGGCGGCTTTCGTCTTTCAGAGCTTTATATCTGTCCAGAGCTTCACTATATCCGCTTGCAATAAAATCCCCATCGCGTGCCAGCATAGGGGCGCTATCTTTCAAGGCTTGCTTGAGAGTGTCATGCAAGCTGGAAAGCGCGGGCGTTTGCTGTAGCGATTTTAAATGAGTATCAAAAACCGCTCGCGCTGTTTCATGACCTTGGATTTGCGCGCGGATAATTTCGGCCTGGCTTAAACCATCGCGGATCATGCCCATATCACGTGGACCGCCGCGCAAAGCGCTTAAACGCCCCAAAGCGCGTTCTATATCAGGGGTGTTCTTGAGAAATTCGCACACATGATGGTGCAAATCAGGATCATTTTGCAGGCATTCAATAAGGTTCAGGCGGCTTTCAATAAGGCGCAGATCTGTTAAGGGTGCGGAGATATGGCTTTGGAGCAGGCGCCCACCCGCACTGGTCAAAGTGTTATCAATAGCATGCAGGAGCGAGCCTTTTTTCTCTCCGCTCATGGTGGCGGTAATCTCTAAAGAACGCCGCGTGGCCGCATCAATATGCATAATGGCTGCATCGGTTATAAGCCTTGGTTTTGCAAGATAGGGAATTTTGCCCTTTTGCGTGCGGTCAATGTAATCGAGCAATGTTCCGCAGGCCGAAATTTCAGCGCGGCCAAAATCGCCGTATCCTTCAAGGGATTTTAGATCGTAAAGCCGTTTAAGGTGGTTTTGTGCGTTTTCACTGTTGAATAAAGAAGGTGGCAATTTCGTTAAAGCGCTTTGCTGCGCTCCATCTTTTAAACAGTTTTCATGCTCCTCCGAAACCAGCAATTCTTTTGGGTTTATGGCACTGATAAGACTGCCCGCATCTTTTTGCGCGATTTTTTGCACATGAAATGACCCTGTGGATAAATCCACCCAGGCCAAGGCGCTTTGTCCCGAAATTTCGGACAGGCAAGCCAGATAATTATTGCTTTTGGCCTCCAATAATTCATCTTCGGTGAGTGTCCCTTGCGTCACAATGCGCACCACTTCGCGGTTTACAAGCGCTTTGGAAGCGGGTTTGCCTTCTTTTTTTGTGCGGGCCTTTGCTTCATCGGGCGTTTCCGTCTGCTCGCAAATGGCGACCTTATGACCGCTGCGGATGAGTTTGGCCAGATAAGGCTCGTAAGAATGAAAGGGAACGCCGCACATGGCAATATCATCGCCATTGGATTTGCCGCGCTTGGTTAAGGTGATCTCCAACACTTTCGCGGCTGTAATGGCATCCTCATAAAACAGCTCGTAAAAATCCCCCATCCGGTAGAATAACAGGCAATCGGGGTGCGCCTCTTTAATCATGTGATATTGCGCCATCATCGGCGTATGACCGTCGGCGAGGAAATCCTCATGTGTTTTTAATGCTACGCTATTGCCCATAAATTTGTTTTAGGGAATTTTCAGGCGATTTGCAAAGGAAAGCGTGTTACTCGCCGCTTGTTCCTGTGGAGCCAAAGCCGCCTTCGCCGCGTTCAGTATCATCCAGATTCTTGACCACGTTCCAGCTGACTGTTTCAAAGCGTTCCACAACCATTTGCGCAATGCGCATGCCGCGCTCGATTATAAACGGTTCTTTGCCGTGATTAATCAGCACCACTTTAATTTCCCCGCGGTAATCGGCATCAATCGTGCCGGGGGTATTCAAAACCGTTACACCGTGTTTGATCGCAAGGCCGGAGCGTGGGCGTATTTGCGCCTCAAAACCGCGGGGCAGGGCAATCGCCAGCCCTGTCGGCACGAGGGCGCGCTCGCCGGCGCCCAGTTCAATGGCCTCTTCCAAGGCGGCCGATAAATCCATGCCGGCGGATTGTTCGGTGGCGTAAGTAGGCAGTTTCAAGCCAACCGCATTTTCCAATGGCATCAAGGCCACTGTAACCTGATGGTCATTAGTATTGGTGTTGGACGTTGGTTGATTATTCTGCGGCATGGCGCTCAAATTCGGGGTTTTTTCGTTCATAATACTCAATTATTGTGTTGACCAGCTTGCGGGCTATGGCTTCCTTGCTCATAAGACCCCAATCATCGCTGTTTTTAATATTAATCAAATGTATATGATTCGTGTTTTGTCCAAAGACTTTTTCATCGGAAACATCATTGGCCAATATCCAATCACATTTTTTCTTATCCAGCTTGGCCTTTGCATTGGCTTGTAAATCATTGGTTTCCGCCGCAAATCCAATCACCAGATCGGGGCGGTTTGCATGCGTGGATATGGTTTTTAAAATATCGGGATTCTCATGCAAATCTAATGTGGGAGGGCTTGCGTCCTCTCTTTTCTTGATTTTATCGGCTGACGGGTTTTGCACAGCCCAATCACTGACTGCCGCCGCGCAAATGGCTATATCGGCGGGCAGGGCATCTTCGCAAGCCTCCAGCATATCACGTGCGGTCTGGACGGAAATAGTGTGAACATTGGGCGGTGCAGGCAGAGATACGGGGCCGCTTATAAGCGTGACGTCTGCGCCAGCTTCGGCCAAGGCTTGCGCAATCGCGTGGCCTTGCTTGCCGGAGGAGCGGTTACCGAGAAAACGCACCGGATCAATCGGCTCGTAAGTCGGGCCGCTGGTTACAAGCGCTTTGTAGCCTTTTAAAGGCTTTTCAAAAAAAAATTCTTTCAGTGCGGTCAGTATATTTTCTGGCTCCACCATGCGGCCAAGGCCGAATTCACCGCAGGCCATATCGCCCTCATCAGGGCCGATGATGCTATGGCCATAGCTTTTCAGCGTATCAATATTTTTTTGTGTGGCAGGATGCCCCCACATTTTATGGTTCATGGCCGGAGCAATCAGGGCCGGCTTGTCAGCGGCGAGCAGGGTTGTTGTTGCCAGATCGCTTGCCATGCCGTGCGTCATTTTAGCTAGAAAATCTGCGCTTGCAGGGGCGATAATAATGGCATCTGCTTCGCGGGATAGACGAATATGACCCATTTCGCTTTCGTCTTTTAAAGACCAGAGATCGGTATAAACCTCCTCTTCACACAGTGCGGAAACACTTAACGGCGTAACAAATTGAGCGCCGCCCTTGGTTAAAATGCAGCGCACTTTACCGCCGTCTTTGCGGATCAGGCGGATCAGCTCCAGCGATTTATAGGCAGCAATACCGCCTGTGATTACCAGTAAAATATTTTTACTTTTCAAAGTGTTGTTCATAATTTTTCAATAATAATATCTGATTGTTACTTACTATAAAAGAAAAGCTCCGCTAAATAAAGCGGAGCCTTCATATTCTATTCTAAGTCTTTAGAATTTCTGGATTATTCTGCCATTGTATCTTCGGCGGATTCATCCATGTATTCTTCAGTCTCATCAGTGACTTCTTCTGTTGTCTCGACAGTCGTATCAACGGCTTCTTCTGTTGTATCGGCAGTCGCATCAGCGGCAGGTTCTGCGCTCTCTTCAGTTGCTTCCATTGTATCTGTTGCCATGTCGCCAGTAGCTTCCAGACCTTCTTCGGTCGCTTCTACCGCTTCACCAGCGGCTTCTTCAGTCGCTTCCATGCCATCTTCAGCCAGTGTGCCCAGATCTTCAAGACTTTCTTCAGTGTAGCTTTCGCCTTCTTCAACCATGTCGCTTACTTCCTGCGCTGTAGCGCCGGAGGCTTCTGTGGCTGTTGTTACGGCTTCATTTACGAAGCTGGAGGCATCATCCATAATTTCATTGGCATCAGGCATTGTGCTTGTGTAACCGCCAGCGGCAGGCTCCAGATTGGCAAAGCCGTTCTCAACGCCTGACATGTTGTTGTAAATGCTGAAAATTGCAACCAGACCGGCAACCAGTACCAGACCGGAGTAAACGATAGATTTGGTAAAATTACTCATTGTTTTAGTTTCCTTTCTTAGTCCCCATAAGAATAAAATTCTGTAGGAGAGGTAACATGCTCTTGAAGTTTTCTTTTGTCAATATCTATTCAAAAGCCTTCAATAGTTATGCAGATGGGACTATGTCACAAAACAAAAGTTATGTCAATTTAAAAGGCTAAAGCTTTGTTCCGCAATGGATGCAGGCTATGCCTGCACTGAGGTTGGTGTAATCCGCTTTTTGAAAACCGGCATTGAAAATCCGTTTTTGCAACTGTTTTTGACCGGGATGGTTGCGGATGCTCTCCACCAGATATTTATAACTGTCCCGATCATTGGCAATGATCTGTCCCAAATTGGGTATCACGGTGCTGGAATACAAATCATAGCCTTTGGCAAGAAAGGGATTGCGAACTTTCGAAAATTCCAGACAATAAAAACGCCCGCCCGGCTTTAATACGCGGCAAGCCTCTTTCAAGGCTTTATCAATGCGGGTAACATTGCGCAGGCCAAAAGCGATGGTGTAAATATCAAAGCTGTTATCCTCAAATGGTAAATCCTCGGCATTGCCCGTTACCCAGTTGAAATCGTCCAGCCAGCCTTTATCAATGGCACGGTCACGGCCGACGCTAAGCATGTTTTCAGTAAGGTCACATAGGGTTATATCAGCTTCAGCCCCGATTTTTTGACGCAGACGAAAGGCAATATCGCCCGTGCCACCAGCCACATCAAGATATTTCAGGCCGATGCGCGGCCGGATCATACGAATAAAGCGATCTTTCCACAGACGGTGAATGCCGCCCGACATCAAATCGTTCATCAGATCGTATTTGTCGGCCACATTGGAAAAAACGCCGTGCACCTTCTCGGTTTTTTCTTCCGGGCTAACGCTTTCAAGGCCAAACTGTGTGCTTTCGGGGTTTTCGATCATAGGGTTGTTATAAACCACGAATGAACACGAATAAACACAAATATTTTTGAAATAGCATGTGATTGGTAGTGCGTTGGTGTTGCCTGATGATGTGGCGTAGTTATTTTATGATCTGGTTTGGATAAGTATCTTCATTTAAAAATTCGTGTGCATTTGCGTGTATTCGCGGTTATTTTCAAAGGCATGAGTCTTTTACGCGCTATGAGCACTGTTGCCGGATTAACGGCCCTGTCCCGCATTGCCGGATTTATCCGCGATATTTTAACCGCCGCCATTTTGGGAGCGGGGCCTATCGGGGATGCGTTTTTCGTGGCGCTCAAATTGCCAAATTTTTTCCGCCGCGTTACGGCCGAGGGCGCCTTTAGCGTTTCATTTGTGCCTGTCTATTCCGAAGCGCTGGAACAAAAGGGCAGGGATGAGGCCGATGAATTTGCCCGCAATGCTTTTGTCTGGATGCTAGGGATTTTATCGGTTTTTGTAATCATTATAATGGCGGCAATGCCCTGGGTTTTATATGCGATAGCGCCCGGCTTTATTGGCGATGAGATGCGCTATGATCTGGCCGTCGAATTATCACGCATCACCTTTCCCTATCTTTTATTCATGTCATTAACGGCGCTTTTGGGCGGTGTTTTGAATGCCTTGAACCGTTTTGCGCCTTTTGCTTTTGCCCCTGTTTTGTTTAATCTCTGCCTGATTGCCGCACTTTTGCTGAATGGTTTTTTTGAAACGGCCGGCCATGCTTTGGCGTGGGGAATTCTGGCTGCCGGTATGATTCAGCTTGTCTGGCTTGTTATTTGTGCCAAACGCCAAGGGTTTGCTTTCAAGATGAGGAGGCCGCGTTATGACGAGCGCACGCGCCGCGTTTTTAGGTTGATGGGGCCGGGCGTTATTGGCGCCGGGGTTATGCATATCAATCTTTTTGCCGATCTCATTCTGGCCTCATTCCTGCAAACGGGCGCTATTTCCTATCTGTATTATGCTGACCGCCTGAACCAGTTGCCCTTGGGGGTTGTTGGTATCGCGGTGGGGACAGCGCTTTTGCCTATGCTTTCCAAGGCCATGAGCGGTGAGCGTTATGAAGAGGCGCGTGATCTGTTTAATAAAGCGCTTATCTACTGCCTTTTATTGGCGCTTCCAGCGGCGCTGGCTCTGGCGGCCATCCCGAAGACGCTGATTGGCGGTCTGTTTCAGCGCGGCGCATTTGAGGCGCAAGACACGGTGCAAACATCGTATGTTTTAATGGCCTATGCGCTGGGTTTGCCCGCTTATATCTCCATAAAGGTTTTCTCTACGGTGCATTGGGCGCGGCAAGATACGATCACTCCTGTCAAAATTGCAGTGGTCGCGACGCTTAGCAATATTGTTCTTAGCATTATCCTCATTCAGTTTATGGGCGTTTCGGGGATTGCGCTGGCCACAGGTTTGACAGGGTGGATGCAATTCATATTGCATATGCGTCATTTAAAAGACCATCCGGCGGCGGTTTTGGACAAAAACTTTAGACGCAGTGCAGCATGGATTGTGGTGTGGAGTGTAATTATGGCTATATCATTGGTTTTGCTTGATAATTATATTTTTGGGGGCATGTCGGATCTGCCAAAAATGGTTCTTTTGGTTGCATTTGGGCTGTGCATTTACGGGGCAGGAATTTTCTTTTCTGGTATTTTCTCTCTTTCTTCGTTAAAAAAATTAGCAATAAAAAAATAATAAAAAATATTTGAACAAGGTAATTTCAAACTAGGGAGGCGAGCATGCTGCGCGCTTTTGAAAAGGCCGTATTACAGGCCGGACAAACAATTACAAGAGCTGTTGATTTTTTTATCGAGGCTAATGTCGATCATGCGCTGGAAAAGCGCAGAGTAAATTCTATTCCTAAGGAATATAGCGCTTTCCGCAAGGAATTTTATCACGCAGCTGATCCAGATATTTTATCAGGACTGCAAGAGCGGTATAATCTGGATAAATGGGTGTCCGTGGCTGATTTAATGCATTATACGCATGTCGCGGCAGGGGGCAATGTATTTACAACACCTTATGATAAAAGCCAGCATTTAACAGCGCTGACCCGAACTTTGAAAACGGC
>JBKHDZ010000020.1:0-19992 GCA_046541095.1 Alphaproteobacteria bacterium | reverse complement strand
GATTTTGCTTTTATTAAAATCATTGCCAACAAAGCCCGGATGGGAAAGCGCTTGTTTCTGCGTTTTTGGAAGCCATTCGGAAGTGGGAAGCGCTATCATCCCGCCCAGCATTTCTGTATCAGGGCGCGTTTGCAAAAGGTATTCCCCCTGATCATTATGAAGCCAATACACATAACCAAATTTTTGCGGCTTTGGCTTTTGCGGCTCTTTGGCGGGAAGAGTATCCTGAATACCTTGCTCCCGCGCTTTGCATCCTTCGGCGATCGGGCAAATCATACATTTGGGCGAACGCGGCGTGCAGATGGTTGCACCCAAATCCATCAGGCTTTGGGCAAAATCTCCCGGCCTTTCATGCGCGCCCTCAAACAAAAGAGAAGCCGCTCGCTTTAAGTCAGGCTTGCCTTTTGGAAGCGGTGTTTGAATAGCAAGATAGCGCGCCATAATACGCTCCACATTCCCATCGACAACAGTTTCAGCCTTATTAAACGCCATGGCCGCAATGGCCGAAGATGTATAATCGCCAATGCCCGGTAGTTTTAAAAGATCGGCTTTATTCTCAGGAAAGCGACCGCCATAATCACCGCTAATAATTTGTGCACATTTATGTAAGTTTCTCGCTCTGGCATAATAACCAAGCCCTGCCCAGGCTTTCATCACCTCCTCACGCTCAGCGGTAGCAAGATCATGCACGCGGGGCCATTTATCAATAAATTTCAGAAAATAAGGCACAACCGCCTGCACCGTTGTTTGCTGGCACATGATCTCGGAAAGCCAGACATGATAAGGATCAGGCTTTTGACCATCCATGGCGCGCCATGGTATAGTGCGCTTGTGTTTGTCATACCACTCAAGCATGTATCCCCGAAATTCTTCGGCTTTTTTATCAGAAATCTTGATTGCTTGTATCGAAGTTGTCATTGTTCCGTTAAATTCGTAAAGATCAAAAGAGCATAATGCGCCCCGTTTCAGAAGCAACAGCAAAAGTAACCAACCAGGTATTCGGCCGCAAATATATTGCGCTGGGCCGTATTGTCACACAATGGCCGGAGATTGTTGGCGCTGATCTCGCCACAAAAGCCCAGCCAGCCGGTCTGCAATATCGCCGTTTTAAAAACAGCAAAACACCCGATGCCGTGCTGGAAATTGCCACCACAAGCGCCTATGCCACCCGTCTGCATTATCAAAAGGATTTGATTTTAGAGCGTTTAAACCAGCTATTTGGCGAAAAATGGATTTCGGCCATTAAATTTGTAAATGTGCCCTCTAACCAGAGCGCGGCACCAAAAATCCAAAAACGCCCCTTACTATCGTCCGATGATGAAAACTATATCAAACAAAGTCTTGATTTGATCACCGATATAGACGTAAGAAACACATTGGAACAATTTGGAAAATCATTACTTATTGATAAAAAGGCAAAAGAACAATGAAAGAATCAGCCATCAATCTTAGAAAAGGCAATGTCATCGAATATGAGGGCAAGCTGTGTGTTGTATTGAAAAACGATCTGCACCAGCCCGGCAAAGGCGCTTCTGTGGCGCAGGTAGAAATCCGTGACGTGCGTACAGGCAACAAAATCAATGTACGCTTTCGCACACAGGAAACTGTCGAGCGCGTGCGTTTGGAGCAAGCAGATTACCAGTTTCTATTTGCCGATGGTGAGGATTATACATTCATGCATCAGGAAAATTTCGAGCAGATTGTCGTGAATAAAGAGATTATCGGCGAACCTGCGCAATTCCTGCAAGAAGGCATGGTTGTCGAGATTGAAACTTTTGAGGGCGAGCCTTTGGGCGTGACCCTTCCCACCCATGTCACGGTTGAAATTGTCGAGGCCGAGCCTGTTGTAAAAGGGCAAACGGCCACAACGTCTTATAAACCCGCCGTCACCGAGAACGGTGTAAAAGTCATGGTCCCGCCCTATATTGATGTTGGAACCCGCGTAGTTATCAAACCCGAAGATGGAAGTTTTGTAGAAAGAGCGAAAGATTAATGGCCGCCGTAAATTCCCCCAATATGAATGTGATGATCCGTGCCGCTGAAAAGGCCGGAAAATCTCTTGTGCGCGATTTCGGGGAGGTTGAAAACCTTCAGGTATCGGTCAAAGGCCCCGGCGATTTCGTGAGCGCGGCTGATAGACGCTCGGAAAAAATAATCTTTGAAGAGCTGAAAAAAGCCAAGCCCGGCTATTCTTTTCTCATGGAAGAAAGCGGGCGCGTGGATGGGGAAGATCAAACCCATACATGGATTATAGATCCGCTGGATGGAACAACCAATTTTCTGCACGGCCTTCCGCACTGGTGCATTTCTATCGCTTTAAAAGAAAATGACACGCTTACTCATGCGCTTATTTACGACCCGCTGAAAGACGACCTTTTTACAGCAGAGCGCGGTAAGGGCGCTTATCTTCGGCGCAGACGTCTGCGCGTATCCGGGCGCAGGGATTTATCCATGAGTGCCATAGCCACTGGAGCACCATTGAGCGCCGTTAAAAAGGGAGCCGGCGAACAATTCATCAAGGAATATGAATCCGTGCAAAATCTGGGCGCATCCATGCGCCGTTTCGGTGCGGCCGCTCTTGATCTGGCTTATGTAGCGGCCGGATATTTTGACGGTTTTTGGGAGCGTGATTTAAAAGCCTGGGATGTGGCGGCCGGAATATTACTGGTAAAAGAAGCCGGCGGATTTGTCGCCGATGTTGACAAGGACACAAACAACCCGTTGCAAACTGGCAACATTGTTGCATCCAATGAACATCTGTTTACAGATTTGAAAAATGCAATCCGCTTAAAGTAAGTTAATTTTAAATATTATGAGAGAATTGCAAGCGCTTGTTATAATTTCACTTTTGATTTTGACAAGTACCCATGCAAGCGCCCGGAATTTCCCCAGCGGTTCTGAGAATGTGGAGATTAATCTCGATGCTCTCAAACCCATGGATACCCCCTATACACCGCCGCCCATGTTTGATGCGCCCTTAACCGCCATTGAGCAGAACAAAGAGCGCTCAAGAGATACGGCTCCAAAGAACAATGACGATGAACAAGAGGGATATTTTAATCCTCCCCCTATTCCCCCGCAAAGGCCTTCGACATTCTCGGTTTCACAGCAATATATCCAATCCTTGAAAAACACCGGTGCGAACACAAAACTTCAAAAACCAATGGGTGCAACCCGGCCCGTGGACAATAACGACATCGGCGCCGAAGTCGTCGATATGAACGCGCGCAATGTTTTGGATAATATTGAGGCCAATAGAGGCCTTGATATTACCGAAGAGATAACGCCGCCCTCGGTAACGAGTGGCAGCACGGAGAAAAACATTCGCCTGCCGAATGAGGAAGCGATTTCTCTTACCTTTGAAATCGGTTCTGCAGAGCTGCGTGAGCCTCAAATGAAAATGCTGGAAAGCGCTATTGTAAAACCATTTTTGCGCAATACGGACTTAAAGCTAGAAATTCGATCTTACGCCAGCACCAATATAGAAGAGAAAAATGCGCGCAGAACCTCTTTATCCCGCGCTTTAAAAATAAGAAATCACCTTGAAGATCAGGGCATTGACCGGGACCGCGTTACAATTCGCGCCCTGGGTGACCAAACCGATAAATTACCCACAGACCGCGCGGATTTACTCATTTCTTACTGAATTTAAGACCGGATGTGGATATTTTTTGCTTTTTCTCTGCATTTTGCAAGTATTTCCGCTATATTGACCTTGTAATCAATTATTATTAATCGTATCAATGAATTGCCATAAATCAAGGCAAGAGAAAGGATTTGCCCGTGTCTGAAAAGAAATCACCCCTTCTGCCTCTTATAGCAGGTGTCGTTTTGCTCGCCATTGCCGGGTATTTTGTGTATCAGCAAAATCAAGGACGCATTAGCACCGGCGAAACTAAAACACGTACAATCACTGAAACAGCGGACATTGCCGACCAAAGCAACGCCACGCGCGCAACTGTGCAGGACGAAGACAATGCAGTGCGTCAAGATACCACACAGCCCGTCGAACCCACCCAAAGCACAGCTGGCAGCGCCGTAAGCATTGATGTCGAGGAGGCTTTATCAGAGCGTGCCATGGGCGATCCGAATGCGCCCGTTGTGATGCGGGAATTTGCCTCTTTAACCTGCGGGCATTGTGGAACGTTTCATAAGGAAACATTTGACCAGATCAAAGAGCAGTATATTGATACAGGAAAAGTCTATTTCATATTTACAGACTTCCCGCTAAACGGCCCTGCCCTGCATGCCGGCATGATTGCCAGATGTTTGCCCGAAGGCCGTTATTTCAATTTTTTGAATATGCTTTTCAAATCACAAGAAGACTGGGCCTATGAGCCAACATATCTGACATATTTGCGTCAAAACGCCGCTCTGGCTGGTCTTGGCAATGATGCCTTTGATGCCTGTATCAGCAATGAGGAATTGCGCGAAGGATTAACCAATGCCATGCGCCGCGCTCAACAGGGATACAGCGTAAGCTCGACCCCCACTTTTGTTTTCAATGAAGATAATGTGGTGACTGGCGCGCGCGATTTTGCCTTCTTCAAAAATATAATTGAAGAGGAATTAAGCGGCGCTGAATAAGAAGCCGCCTTTATTTTTTGAGTAACTAAAATACATGATCCAGTTTGACAGGCTTAGACTAAGCGGATTTAAATCCTTTGTGGACCGGACCGAGCTAGAAATCGGCCCGGGCCTCAATGGTATTGTCGGCCCGAATGGCTGCGGTAAATCCAACCTTGTCGAAGCCTTGCGCTGGGTTATGGGTGAAAATTCCGCCAAACGCATGCGCGGCGATGGCATGGAAGATGTCATTTTTGCCGGAACCGAGAAACGCTCGGCCCGCAATATCGCCGAAGTATCTTTACTATTAAACAATGCAAAACGCGAAGCCCCCGCCCAGTATAACAACTCCGATGAATTGGAAGTTATTCGGCGCATCGAAAAGGATCACGGCTCCAATTACAAGATTAATGGCAAAAATGTACGTGCCCGCGATGTACAAATGCTGTTTGCCGATACGGTGACAGGCTCCAATTCCCCCGCCCTCGTATCACAAGGGCGCATTACCCAGATTATCAATTCAAAGCCTTTGGAACGCCGCATGGTTCTGGAAGAATCAGCAGGAATTTCAGGGCTATTTGCCCGCAGGCACGAAGCGGAATTGCGCTTGAAAGCGGCCGATGCAAATCTTGTGCGTCTGGAAGATGTATTGGGCGGCATTGAAACACAGTTAAACTCTCTCAAACGTCAGGCGCGCCAAGCCAGCCGCTATAAAAACCTGAATGCGCAAATTCGCCAGCTGGAAGCATTGATTGCCTATCTTGAGTGGCGCTCTTTGGAAGACCGCAAGAATTCGATACACACCAGCTTCGTTGAGGCGGAAAAGATCGTTGCCGAAAAAATGGTGACCGTCACGCAATTAACAAAAACCCAATCTACGCAAGCCGAAAACCTGCCTGCCCTACGCAAACAGGAAGCCGAGGCCGCCGCCACCCTGCAAAACAAACGTGTGGCCTTGCAGAGGATCGAAGATGAAGCCGCGCGGCTGGATACTTTCATCGCAGAAACAAAAGCCGCACTGGAACAGGCCAAGACCGATTTCACGCATGAAACCAGCACTGCCGATGAAACAGGGCAGACCTTGCAAAAACTCGGTGAAGAGGAAAGCTCTTTGCTGGATACCCAAAAACATGATGACAGCAAGCTGGCAGAAAAAGATAAGGCGCGTCAATCCTTGGAAGAAAAGGTCGAAGCGTTGGAGTCTCGCTATACAGCTCTGATGCAAAGCGAAGCCGAAAGCAAGGCGCGCCGCGAATCGCTGGAAGAACAGATCACGCAGAATAAAGAGCGCCTGAATACAATCTCGGAGCGGCTGGCAACAGCCGAAAAGCAACGTCAGGAGCTTTTGGAAGGAAAATTGGAAGAAAGCGTTCTTGAATCTCTGCTACAAACACAAAGCGAGGCCGAAAAGGAGCTTGAAAAAGCCCAAAACAAGCAGGCATCCCTTTCCCAAGCAATAGAGAGCGCCAAAGAAGAAAAAACGCAAATTACAGCGAATATCCAAGGCATTGAAACCCAGATTGCCGAAATAAAAACCGAAATCTCTATGCTGGAAAGTTTTCTGGATGAAGATTCCAAGGAAGACGGCATTTTACTGGATCAGATCAAGGCCAATCCCGGATTTGAAAAAGCACTTTCCCGCGCTTTGGGGGATTCGCTCCTTGCCTCTATTGAAGAAGGCAAAAACGCCTATTGGATTAAAAAATCGCATAAAGGCGCCTTGCCGAATTTACCCGTTAGCGTGGATGCGATTGAAAGCAAGATCAATGCACCAGCCTTCATGAAACTGGCCTTGAGCCAGATTGGTATAGTGGAGGGCGAAGAGCAAGGCAATGCGGCCATTCACGATCTGGCCCCCGGTCAGGCGATTGTATCTAAAGACGGGCATTACTGGCGCTGGGACGGATATTGTATCAAGGCCAGCGCCAAAGACCGCAATGCCCAGCATCTGGAATATAAAAACAAGCTGGATGAATTACAAACGCAGCTGCCCGCTTTGGAGAAATCTTTGGCACAGCAAGAATCCGCCAAAAGCAAAAAAGACGAGAGAATTCAATCGCTTCATAACGAACAAGAAGAACTCACCGGCGCGGTCAAGGCTTTAGAATCCAAATTACAGCAACAAAGCCGCGATATAGCCGCCTATAAAGAAAAGCTGTACACGCAAAGCTCTGAAGATAAGCGCTTGCAAGAAATTATCGCAACAACAACAGCCGATATAAAGCCTTTGAAAAAACTGATCGAGGAAGAAGAAAAGCAACTGAAAGCCTATCAGGAAAATAGTAACAAGCAATCCGGCGCGCAAAAAAATGATATCTATCAAAGCTTGAGTGAAGCGCGGGAGGCGCATCAAGAAGCCATTCGCATTTTCGAGCGCTTCCAACAGCAACAAAACACCCGCAAAGCCCGCCTGCAAGCCATTGCTGATGAACGTGTCAATTTAAAAAACCGCAACATCCGCGCCAATGAGCGTGTCAAGGTTTTGCAAGGCCGCATTGATGATCTGGATAATAAATATAAAGTATTAAAAGAGCGCCCGCGTAATTTTGAAAATGACAAAAATGCCTTGCTTGAAGAAATCTCGAAATTGGAGAGAGCCCGCAACGATGCCGCAGAAAAGCTGGCGGTATGCGAATCAGAAGTGCTGGAAACGGGCAAAGCCTTAAAAGATGCCGAAAACGTTCTGGGATCAGCGCGGGAAAAACGCGCCCATGCGCAAGCAACGCTATCCGGTATAGCCGAACAGCTTGAAAGTCTGAATGAACGCATTGCCGATAAATTCGATTTAAAACCGCAAAATTTGCGCGAGCATATCACGCTTGATCTGGATAATATTTCCCACAATGATCTGGAATCCTATCAGGAAAAACGCGAAAAACTGATACGCGAGCGCGAAAATCTTGGCGCGGTCAATCTACGTGCCGAGGAAGAAGCGCTGGAAATTGAGCAGCAGGCCGGAACCCTTTTACATGAGCGCAATGATTTGATGCAGGCGATTGAAGAATTGCGCAACGGCATTAACACGATAAACAAAGAAGCGCGCACACGCCTTATGGCGGCTTTTGAACATGTAAACGCGCATTTCCAGAACTTGTTCAAACGCCTGTTTCAGGGTGGTCATGCTCATTTGGCTCTAGTCGAATCGGATGACCCACTCAAATCCGGACTCGAAATTTTCGCCCAGCCACCGGGGAAATCTTTGCAATCATTGTCCCTTCTATCTGGTGGTGAGCAAACACTTGCCTCTATCGCGCTTATTTTTGCCATGTTCTTGACCAATCCTTCGCCAATCTGTGTGCTGGACGAGATTGATGCGCCTTTGGATGATGCCAATGTGGACCGCCTTTGCGATATGCTCGATGAAATTGCCGAGCGCGGCGAAACACGCTTTTTGATTGTAACCCACCACCGCTTGACGATGGCACGCATGGACAGGCTTTACGGCGTGACTATGGCCGAAAAAGGCGTATCGCAACTGGTGTCGGTGGATTTACAGCAATCTTTCGAATTTCTGGACGAGGCGGCATAAATAAATGAGCAATGATCTTGATGAGCTTAACAAAAAACTGCTGAAGGCCCGCGGAGAGGATCCCGACACTCTGGCAAAAAAGAAGAATGAGGATAAAGAAGCCGAATCGCGTCAGGGCATACAGGCCGGCATTGAGCTGGTTGGTGCTATTTTCATCCCAACAGCGATGGGGTACGGGCTGGATCAATGGCTGGAAACCACGCCCGCTTTTATGTTGATCCTGTTTTTCTTAGGGATTTGCACAGGTTTTTATAATGTGTACCGCATCAATCAGAATATGGGCACGGCCGTTGGTGTGAAAACATCGCAAAAAGATGAAGAAAACGGGTTGCATCAAGGCGAAAAAGAGGCTAAAAAGCCTATCGAAAGCGAAGAATAACTTAATTACTACGTGAGAGAACCGGTGGCAGACCCAATTAAACAATTTGTTATCAAGCCGATCATTCCCTTCGAAATTGCAGGGCTAGATCTGTCATTTACAAATTCATCTTTATGGATGGTTATTGCCGCTGTGGTGTCTGTTACCTTTCTGACCATAGCAACACGCAAAAAAGCCCTCGTGCCTGGCCGCATACAAATGACGGCAGAAATGCTCTATGAATTTATAGCCGGGATGATACGGGAAAATACAGGCCCCAAAGGCCGCGCTTATTTCCCTCTAATTTTCACGCTGTTTGTCGTAGTTCTAATGGGCAATGTTTTGGGCTTAATACCCTATTCTTTCACTTACACCAGCCATATTATCGTTACATTTTTACTGGCCGCACTTATTTTCTGCGCCGTGACAATTATTGGCCTTATCAATCACGGAACAAAATTTTTCTCCTTATTTGCTCCGGCGGGCGTGCCATTGGCCTTACAGTTTCTAATCGTGCCGATTGAATTGCTGTCTTTCCTGATACGCCCAATTACCTTATCGGTTCGTTTATTCGCCAATATGGTGGCCGGACACCTGCTTTTGAAAGTGTTTGCCGGATTTAGCGCCATGCTGCTGGGTCTTGGTGCGGGCGGAATTGTTCTTGGTATTGTTCCCATGCTCTTCAATGTTGCGATTTATGCGCTTGAATTGCTGGTTGCATGTTTGCAGGCCTATATCTTTGCGATATTAAGTGCCATTTATTTAAAGGATACCGTTGATTTACATCATTAATTATATAAATTAACGGCATATACGTTCACTCTTAAACTCTAAAAAAACGAAAAGGAAAACAAAATGGAAGTTGAAGCAGCAAAATTGATCGCAGCAGCCCTGGCCCTTATGCCGATTTTGGGTGTTGGTATTGGTCTTGGATACATCTTCTCCTCATACAATGAAGCTGTAGGCCGTAATCCTTCTGCCTCTGAAATTCTTGAGAAGAAATTCTTTATCTCATTCGCCCTGACAGAAGCCTTGGCTATTTTTGCTCTTGGTGTATCTCTGGTTATTCTTTTCCTTTAAATTTTAAAGGCAAAAGCAACCTCTTAAATCTAGGGTAGAATTTTATGAATCTATTTCATAAACAAACACTTATGCTGACTTCGTCCGCACTTATATTTGCGGGCGAAGCGTTAGCGGAAACGGGCGAAAACTTGTATGAGGATATCGGAAACGTTGATCCGCATGGAGTCGTTGGTGATGCTGCGAAAAAAGGCGGTGGCGGCCTGCCCCAGCTTGATCCGACATGGTTTGCCAGCCAGATTTTCTGGCTTGTCCTGCTCTTTGTCGGGCTTTATTTCATCTTCTCGCGTAATATTCTACCGAGCATTTCCAATACTTTGGAAAATCGCCATGAACATATTCAGGGTGATCTGGATACGGCCCAGCGTTTGAAAGAAGAAGCCGAAGCTGTGCATAATTCCTACGAAAAATCTTTGGAAGAAGCGCGCGCCAAAGCATCTGCATTATACCGCGATGTCGAGGACGATATTCAGGCCAAAGCGGATAAACAGCAAGAAGAGTTGCGCGCCCGGTTGCAAAAAGAAACCGAGCTTTCAGAAGCGCGCATTGCAAAAACCAAGGCAAGCGCCATGAAAGATATGGATGAAATTGTCGCCGAAATTGCCCGCGAAGCGGCGCAAAAAATTGTCGGCATTTCCACCGATCAGGACAGCGCCAAAGGCGTTGTGAAAGATTTAACCAGCAAACGCAAAGCGGCTTGATACAGATCAGCTGTTTATTACAACGGATATAAAATCATGATGGACTTACTGCACGATTCAAATGTTTGGCTGGTTTTTTCCTTTATTATTTTCTGCTTTATCTTGCTGAAATACGGTAAGAAAGCCTTTTTATCCATGCTCGATAAACGTATCGAGGATATCAAAACAGAGCTCAGCACTTCCGAAACTTTGCGCGTTGAGGCACAGGAATTGCTGGCACAATATCAAAGAAAACAGCGCGACGCCGAAAAAGAAGCCGAGCAAATTATTGCCAAGGCAGAGCAAAACGCTCTTCAAATTCGCAAGAAAGCCGAAGAGGATTTGATCGCTTCTTTAAAACGCAAAGAGCAACAAATGAAAGAGCGTATCCAGCAAATGGAAGAATCGGTCATTCAGGAAATTCGCGAGCACGCTGCCAACCTCGCTGTAGAAGCAACGACACAAATTATCATTGATAAACTTGGTAAAAAAGATAGCGATAAATTGCTGGATTCTTCTATCAAACAAGCGGCGCAAAATCTGCATTAATAAAACCTGCATTAATGAATACAAGGTCCTCCTTGTTTTGAAAATCTTTACAAAACCAAACCTTCTTGATTCGCGCCGCTGGAGTTCTATGCGTATTGGATTGCTGGGTGGCTCTTTCAATCCCCCGCATCAAGGTCATGTGCATATCAGCCTTGCCGCTATGAAAGGTCTGAATCTTGATGCCATCTGGTGGCTGGTTACGCCGCAAAACCCTCTAAAGCCTTATGCGCCTGCCGATATGGATGAACGCATTGAGCAGTGCCGGAATATTGCGGGGCATCCCAAAATTGTCATCTCCGATCTGGAGCGCATGATGGGCACCCATATTACCTATGACAGCATCAAGGCTTTAAAAAAGCATTACCCCAGAAATGACTTCGTCTGGATTAGCGGTATGGACAACGCCCTATCCTTGCATAAATGGCATAACTGGAAAGCATTATTAAAGCTTATTCCCATGGTGCATTTAACCCGCAAACCCGCAACATCCCTTATCCAGCAATGCCCTCTGCGCCTTTATGGACGGCAAAATCACGTCTTTGTAACCCAGCCTGCCAGATACCCTTTATCGCCCGGCACAACATTCTGGATGTTACAAAAAAAAATGGTCAATATCTCTTCCACAGAACTACGGAATCAAAGCGGCAATATATCTCCGCAAGGCAAAATATCCACCTCTTAAAACCATCAATAACGTCCCGTTTATTTGCCAAAATGCTTAAAACCCAATATAATAGAAGTATGAGAGCATTTTGTTTCGCAGGATATGAAACACATAAAAATTACAACTGTAATGCGGAGGAACTTTTTTGATTCCGAAACCGTTTTTTAATTACTCTCATATACTTCAACCAACCGATGCGTTGCTGCAGTATCTGAAAGCCCCTGAATCGTGCGATTCAGGTTTTTTTATGCTTGATTGCAGGCCTTGTTGCAATGTACAGAGTAAATATAAAATGAAAGGAGCTTAACGCTATTCAAAACATACCCACATCACAAGGAAACATCACTCCTTCTGAATTAAAATCCTTTATCGAGCAGTCATTGGACGCAGATAAAGCCGAAGACATCGTAACCATCAAACTGGATGATCAAAGCGGTCTGGCAGACTATATGATTATCGCATCCGGAACATCCTCAAGGCATGTGAGCGCCATGGCGGAAAAACTTCGCGACAGGCTCAATGTACGCGGGATCAAGGACATTTGCATTGAAGGCCTCAGCCAGTCTGACTGGGTGGCTATAGATGCCGGCGATATTATTGTTCACCTGTTCCGTCCGGAAGTGCGCGAATTTTATAACATTGAAAAAATGTGGTGCACCTATCAACCCTTTGATGTTATCGGGGGCGGGGAACATATTCAGGCTTAACATTTTATAAACCCGATATTTTCTTTTACATTTTTTCAGCCACGCATTAGTTTATCGCTTATGCGTCAAGTCGATCTCATCGTTGCCGGAAAACTTACCAAAGGCCCCTTTCATACGCTTGTATCGGATTACACCAGGCGTATTCAATGGCCGCTTAAAATCTTTGAAATTGAAAGCAAGCACAAAAATGCCCGCCGTGTGCAGGATGAGGAAGCTACGCAAATACTCGCCAAAATCGCGCCTTCCGCTTTTGTTGTTGCGCTGGATGAACGCGGCAACGGCTTAAAAAGTCTTGATTTCGCAAGAACTCTGCAAAATTTACAAAATTCCGGTGAAAGCCATATCCAGTTTATTATTGGCGGCGCCGACGGCCTGACCAATTCTGTGCGCGATCAAGCCAATATGTTGTTAAGTTTTGGACAGCAAACATGGCCGCATATGATGGCGCGTGTTATGCTCTTGGAACAAATATACAGAGCGCAACAAATATTGGCGGGTCACCCCTATCACCGAGAATGAAACAGATTTATCACATATTCCTTGCCCTGCTTTTTTTCATGGCCCCCTCTTTTGCCGAAACGCCGCCTATTCCGCAAAAAAAACAAATCTCACAAGATTATTATCAAAAGCGTCTGGCCGAAGAAAACAAGGAAAAATCCTCTTTGGAAAAGCAACTTCGCAACGCAGAGCGTGAACTGGAATCCACCAAAAAGGAAATGGTAGAGATTGCCGCTTCTATTCAGGATAACGAAAAATCACTCGCCCGAATCGAAGAGCAAACCACTCGCTTGGAGGATGAGCGCACAAAGCTGGAAGATAGATTGCAAAATGATCGCCTTGCAATTTCCAAATTGGTGACCGCCTTGGAACGTATTCGCCGTGTACCCCCGCAAGCTTTGTTAGCGCGCCCCGATACGCCATTAAAAACGGCACAAAGCGCCATGATGCTCAGCGATATAATTCCAACGCTGAATAACAAGGCGCAAAAATTAAAAGAAGATTTACAGCGCAAACAAGAAATTACCGAAGAACTGGAAAGCCATAGAGAAAAAGAATTGACCCGTATGGCCACGCTGAAAACCGAGCAAAAGAAAATCCAGGCACTTTTCGACAAAAGGCAGGAATTGTTCAAAAAAACACGCCTTGATTACAAAGCCCAGCAAATTGAAGTGCAGAAAATCTCGCGCCAGTCCCGCAATTTGAAAGATCTGGTGGAAAAACTGGATGAAAAACGCCGCCAAGCTCAAGAAAACGCCAAAAGTAATGCCGCTGTTAAAAAGGCCGTTCTCACAGCGCCAGCTATTTCGATGCCCAGCTTCGGATCACCGCGCCTTCCAGTTTCGGGCATTATTACAACGCGCTATCAGGATCTGGATAAATTCGGCGCCAAAAGTGAAGGTATTCGCATTGAAGCACGCTCTGAAGCACTCGTTGTTGCCCCGCTCAGCGGTATTATACGTTTTGCCGGGCCTTTTAAAAATTATGATTCCATGGTCATCATCGAACATCAAGATGGGTATCACAGCCTTATAGGCGGGCTTTCGAGGTTACAAGCCATGGTCGGGCAAGCTGTTAATGCGGGCGAGCCATTGGGAAATTTAAAAAATACTACACATCAAGGCAAGCCAACCCTATATTATGAATTACGTTATAGGGGACGCGCCGTTAATCCGGCAAAAAAATTTACTGACCTGGGCTAGGGTCAGAACTATATCTATGATAATAATTAAATACCAAGACATTAGAGGTTTTTTGCGCATGACTAATTTCCGTTTTTCTCTTTCATTTTTAACTTTGCTTTGTTTTTTAGCTTTGCCTGTAACGGCCTCTTTTGCCGAAGAAAACCGCACTGCCGGTATAGAAAATCAGGAAGCGGAAGATAAGAATTACAGCGATACTTATAAACAGCTGAATCTTTTCGGCGATGTTTTCGAGCGCGTTCGCGCTCAATATGTCGATGAGATGGAAGATAAGGAGTTAATCGAAACCGCCATAAACGGCATGCTGACCAGCCTTGATCCGCATTCTTCTTATTTAAACGAAGAGAGCTTCGAGGAGATGCGCGTTAAAACCAGAGGCGAATTCGGGGGCCTTGGTATTGAAGTAACCATGGAAAACGGCCTTGTTAAAGTTGTTTCCCCTATTGATGATACGCCTGCTTTCCGCGCGGGCATGCAGGCCGGTGATTACATTACCCATATTGATGAAGAAGCTGTTGTCGGCTTGAATTTAAGCGAAGCCGTTGAAAAAATGCGCGGCAAGGTTGGCACGGATATTCAGCTTACAGTGCGCCGCGAAACAGAAGCTGAACCAATAGAAGTTACTATTACCCGCGATATTATCCGTATTCGCTCTGTTCGCCATGAAGTGCAGGATAATGTCGGCTATATCCGTATTACAACTTTTAACCAGAATACTGAAGCCGGCCTTAAAACCGCGATTGACGAGATCAAAAGCGAACTTGGTGATAATCTGATCGGCTATGTTCTTGATTTACGCAATAATCCCGGCGGATTACTGGATCAGGCGATTGCCGTTTCCGATGCTTTTCTGGATAAAGGCGAAATCGTTTCGACACGCGGCCGTAACGAAAGTGATACCAAGCGTGACAATGCACGCTCCGGGGATATCGCGGAAGGCTTGCCTGTAGTGGTTCTTATCAATGGCGGCTCTGCTTCTGCCTCTGAAATTGTAGCAGGTGCCTTGCAAGATCATAAACGCGCGATTGTTCTGGGCACACAATCTTTCGGGAAAGGCTCTGTGCAGACTGTCATACCTCTTCCTGGTCACGGCGCCATGCGTTTGACAACGGCGCGTTATTACACACCATCCGGACGCTCTATTCAGGCCAAGGGAATCGAACCTGATATTATGGTCGAACCAGCCAAGATTGAAACGATTGCAACCCATAGCCGCGCGCGGGAAAACGATTTACGCGGAGCTTTGGATAAACGCGATGAAGAAGAAGCCGCCAATGATAATGAGGAAACACCAAACGAAAGCGCTGAAGATGATGAAGCAGAGCGTCCTGTGGATTATCAGCTTTTGCGGGCCAAAGATTTACTGAATGGCTTATCTTTATATAAAGGCTCGCCATTGGTTGAAAGCGCCAATCGCTAGATTTTAATAACAAGGCTTGTTTATTGATGCACGCTCTTTCCAATATGATAACCAGCGGATTTACTTCCAGAAGTTTTCTTATTGGGCTTGCGTGCATCGCCGCGTTTTATACAGCTCTTATGGGCTGGGCTTTTGTAAACGGTGATGCAAGCATAAAAATGCTGGAAAACAAGCTGGCCTCCGAAACAATTCGGGTAATTAGAGCCAGCGATCCCTCCACAGACATCCCTGCCGATCCCACTATTGCCGCCCAAAATACTATAAAGGAGCCGGCCAGCAACGAGGAGAGTTCTCCTGATTCCCCGCCTACTCTTATAGCCAATGATAATAGCATTGAACAAAGTGGCTCTTCCACCACACCCACAGAAACACTGGAACCTACCGCGACACGGACAATGCCTGTTTCTGCGCTTTCAGGCCTGTTTGAAACGGATAGCAAAGGCAATATACTTCCTATTATTCGCGAAAGCGATAATTTAACACCTTTTAAAGCCTATAGCGCCCCTTTTGCGGCTTCCGGCAATAGCGATCTTATAGCATTGGTAATTAATGATTTCGGGCTTCCCCTGCCTGATGAAGAAGTAATTGATAGCCTGCCTCAACACACCAGCATTATCCTTTCCCCTTATGCGGAAAACAGCGCCGAACTTGCCCAGATGTTGCTGGAAAAAGGCCACGAAATATGGCTTAAACTGCCCTTCGAAACGGCCTATTTCCCGGATCAGGACCCCGGGCCGCGCGGTATATTGAAACGGTTCTCTTTAATCAGAAATCAGGAAAATCTTGATTGGGTTTTGTATCAGGCCGAAGCCTATGCGGGTATTGCGGCCTATACCGATGTCGTGTTCTCCAATACAAACCCTGTTACCAATACAATCGCGCAAAACATTTTCAAGCGCGGACTTGGGTTTTTTGAAATCAATCCGGGTGCGCTTGGCCAGATAGGTGATATTGCTACCCGCAATAATGCGCCGTACACAAAAAACGATATTTTCTTATCGGATTCTAAATGGGATGGTCAATTCGAAGATTCTCTGGAATTGCTGGCCAGCATCGCCGAGGCAAGGGGAACGGCTATTACTGTTTTGCCTCCCTATCCTGAAGTTTTGAAAAATCTAAAAAACTGGGAAAAATCTTTGGCTGCTAAAAACATCGTCCTTGCCCCGCTGTCCAGCGTTTTGGAAGACCGTACGCCCGCCATACAATAAACAAAACCCTAATCAGGCTCATATTCATGCCAAAACTCGAAAAAAAATATCGCCCCTGTGTTGGCATTGCCCTTTTTAATGATGACAGGCAAGTTTTTGTTGGCGAGCGGATTGACACCCCGGGTGCATGGCAAATGCCCCAAGGCGGCATTGATAAAGGCGAGGATATTGAAGCCGCCGCCTACCGCGAATTGGAAGAAGAAACAGGCATATCCCACAAAAACGCAAAGATATTGAAAATTGCAGAGCAGACAATTTGTTATGATTTACCGGATTACCTGATAAAAAAACTCTGGAGAGGCTATTATCACGGGCAAGAGCAAACATGGATTGCCATGGAATTTCGAGGAGATGATGCTTTAATTAATTTAAGAGCACATAATCCGCCGGAATTTTCAAACTGGCAATGGGTTGGCCTGCATGACACGCTGGATTTAATCATTCCCTTTAAACGCGATACCTATAAAAAAGTGATTGAATTGTTTCAGGATCTGCATTCTTAAAAGAGCGATGGCGCATAGTCAAAATTATCATCCAGCCCCAGCAAATATTCCACATCCTCTTGAACCAGATCAGGCGCTCTATCCCCGTAAATACGGATAATATCAATCCCCAGCTTTTCAGCTTCCTCTATCACAGGAAAAGTTTCGGCGTGATATTTTGCAAGCCTGCCCTTTAAAACCGATTCATTATCATCGCTTCGAGGAGATTCGCCGCGTGCCATCATTTCCTGACGGCGCTGGTGCATACGGCAAAATAAAATATCTTCCGGCACATCCAGCACTATAATCTTATCAATCCCCGCATGGGTATTATCCGCCCTGATCACATCCAAAAGCATATAAAGCTCGGAAACACGGCGGGGAGAGCCATCAAATATAACGCCAACCTGTGATTGACGCTGCGCATATGCATTGGAAATAATTTCAATCACATCATCAACGTCAATTAATCCGCCTTGATCCAGGATAGGCTCTATTTTCCGCCCCAAATCGCTTTTTGATTGAATTTCTTGCCGTAATAAAGCGCCTGTTGAAATGCCATCAAAGCCATGCGCATTCATAAGATTCTTTGAAAGCGTACCCTTGCCGGATAAAGGCGGGCCAAAAACAACAATGTTCATCGGACACCTCCTTTATAAGGGTTTAAGGGTTCAAAGGTGACCACGCAGGATCAGAACCATCACGCGGCGTTTGGAGCCAGCGCTCGTTATAGCCTGTTATATCCACGGTGTAGAGCTTGGCAGAGCGACGCGTGCCACCAGGACCTTCCGGTCTTTCCTTAAAATATACCAGAACGCGCCCATTGGGCGACCAGCTAGGCCCTTCAACGTGGTAGGCGGTTGTGATCAAACGCTCGCCCGAACCATCAGGGCGCAATACGCCAATATAGAATTTTCCTTTATACATCCGCGTAAAAGCAATTAAATCGCCTCTTGGTGACCATACAGGGTTACCATAGCGCCCATTGCCAAAGGTGATACGCTGTACGTTCGAGCCATCAGAATTCATCGTATAAAGCTGCTGTGAGCCGCCGCGATCAGATTCAAAGACAATCTGGCGCCCATCCGGCGAATAGGATGGCGCAGTATCAATGGCCGGATTGGTGGTAATACGCTCTTTACGTTTGGTGCGTACATCAATCTCGTAAATATCCGTATTCCCATTAATGGCTTGCGACATGATCACTTTCGAGCCATCAGGAGAAAAGCGCGGCGCAAAAGTCATGCCAGGGAATTCACCCAAAACATTTTGGCGGCCGGTATTAATATCATAAATATAAACGCGCGGCTTGTTCCCCACATAGGCCAGATAGGCAATCGTCTGCTGGGAAGGAGAAAAACGCGGCGTTAGCACAAGATTATTGCCATCGGTCAAGTATTTATGGTTTTCACCGTCCTGATCCATAATGGCAAGGCGCTTCACACGCGCTGTCGTAGGGCCGCTTTCGGCAATATAAACAATACGCGAATCAAAATATCCGTCTTCACCTGTCAAACGCTTGTAAATCTCGTCCGAAATAATGTGCGCAATACGCCGCCAGTTATCATCAGAAGTCATATAGGCCGTGCCGGTCAGTTGCTTCTCGGCAAAGACATCCCACAAGCGGAATTCCACGCGCGTACGCCCATCCTCCGCACGGGTGAGAAGACCAGTAACCATGGCTTGCGTATTAATAGCGCGCCATTCGGCAAAGCGAATACCGTCTTTATGAATAGATTGGCTACTTTGAACAAAAGCGCGTGGATTAACCGGATTGAACAATCCTGATCCTTCCAGATTTTTCGAAATCACCTGCGGCATTTCATTGGCAATCTTATTATTAACATTGCCTTGCGCATAAAAGCTGGTAATAGCGATTGGCATCGGCTCTATTTTGCCGCGATTAACATCAATCTGAAGCTGTGCCTGAGCAGGCATAACGGCAACCCAGACTAAACCAATAAACGAGAAAAATCCAATAAGCATTTGTTTCATAATATTTTTCCTTTAAAGCATATCACGCGGATCAAAACGAATTAATACGGTTTTCCACTGGTCGTATTTATCCGGCGGCAATTCCAGCGGCGAACATTTCGGATTACGCAGCGCCCTTATGGCCGCATCTGCTGCCGCCCGAAAATGAGTATCGCGGTTATAGCGTCCATTATCAAGGATAGATGCATTTTGCACCGTTCTATCCCTCCTCATTTCAACGCGCACCTCGACAATAAGGTCCTCGGCATATTTGGCCCCAGCCATAATGGTCCAGCAATTTGCCAACTGGCGGCGGAGTGCATCCTGCTCGCTCATGGTTAATTGATCTGCCAGTTTGGCGAGCTGTCCGCTTTCGGCTTGTGCATCCGGATCAAGTGCTTCCTCACCTTCGCTACTCTCGGCCTCATCAGGGATAATGTTACGGAGCAAGCTTTGGAAGTCATCCTCTTGTGGTTTGGGCTGGGCCTTTTTAGTTACTTCAGGCTTGGGCTTCGGTGGCTCGGGCTTTTTCATCGGCTTGCGCTTTATAGGCTCAGGCGGCGCAACATCGGGAATATCCTCGATCGTATCAATATCGGGCGGAGCCGGCTTACTCAAATCCGGTGGCTTAGAACTATCTACTTTCGGAGCCGCTTCTTTTTTCTGCGCCGGTTGGGGTGGCTTTTCAGGCTCCCTGGGTTTAACAGGCGGGGAAATGCGCGGCGTAGTTGTTAATTCGGAAACATCAACGATTTCGACCGAAATTGGCGGGGAAATCGTCAACGGCTCTTTCGAGACGAAAGGAATTCCGACACTCAAAAAACCGACGACCAACAAGTGAAATAAGCCGGATTTTACCAGCGGAACCTGCATTGAAGGCAACACAGGCTTTAGCATTTTCAATTCTGGTTGAGCGGTTAAAGCCATGCTGCGCGCTAACCTCCCTTATTCTCCGAAATCAGGGCAACCTTATTGAACCCGGCACCTTGACAGCGCCTATAACAGCCATTACCTGTCCGTAAGCAAGCCCCTGATCGGCGCGAATATAAATGCGGCGGTCCACCTGCCCTTCTGT
>JBKHDZ010000019.1:0-20917 GCA_046541095.1 Alphaproteobacteria bacterium | reverse complement strand
TAACATTAATAAAATCTCCTTGAAACCCGCCCATGGGCGTGCGTTTTGCGGATACGATAACGATTGAATCTTGTGACATTGATAAATCCTTTCATGGTTTTTTACCACCAAGGCAATAAGACACCAAGGAAAAATATAATGTATTCTGCTATAGATTTTTTGCCACAATAACATGCGGTGCGCAGGTGTTATTTTTTATGTTGTCGTATAAATTGCGCATAGCTGTATGGCGTTCCGGCGTTTCGCTCCAATTTGTTTGCTGCAGCATTTTATTGAGAGCGGAAAGAGCATAGTCTTGAGAAGATTCACTTGATATGATTTCAAATCCCGCATTGTGCAAATAAGTTTGAAGCACTTCAGGCGTTTCCAAAAAACTGGTTTCAACCGTTTTTGCCCAGGGGCAGGGATAGATCATATCCGCAGCATTTTCCAAAGCCATGACATCGTAAATCAGGAATTGTGCGCCTGATTTTAAAACGCGCGCGGCTTCCTCATAGACCGGAAATTTATCCGGTATATTCATGCCAACATGAAACATAAAACCCGCATCGAAATAATCATTTTCAAAAGGCAAATCATCACCACTTGTGCAGATGAAATTGGTGCGCTCTACAAGGCCTTTTTGCTGCGCCAATTCTTTGGCCGTATCAATAAAATCCGGCGTTAAATCTATGCCGCTGACATGACAGCCAAAAATTTCAGCCGCATAAAGAGCTGGCCCACCAACGCCGCATCCTATATCAAGCACGCGCATACCTGGTTGTATATCCAGTTTTTTCAACACAAATTCGGTCGCGCTCAACCCGCCGATGTGAAGGTGCTGGTTTGTATCGGCAATTTCGGTTTTGCCTTTGCGCGCATAATGATCTGTGATTTGTTTTTCTATGTTCATTTTTTCCACTTTCGTCATTCCGAGCGTAGCCGAGGAATCTTTTCAATACAATCAGATCCTTCGACTTCGGGCTTGCGCCCTTCGCTCAGGATGACGTATAAGATAGAAATGATCTGGCACAAAAATTATACCATTCCCGAAATTGAAGCCTTCATCACCCACGAAACCATTGTAAAAGGGCTGGGCATTGAATTTACTGAAATCGGCGATGATGTTTTAAAAGCACGCATGCCTGTTGATTCTAGAACGCATCAAATTCACGGCATATTACATGGCGGAGCAACTTGCGTTTTGGCCGAAACGATTGGTTCTTTTGCCTCGCTCATGTGTATTGATCTGGATACAAAATATGCAGTGGGCTCGCAGATATCCGTCAATCATTTGCGTCCTGAAAAAGAGGGGTTTATTACTGCGCTTTGTCGCCCCGTCCACCTTGGCCGCGCCAAGCATGTCTGGGATATTATTGTGCAGAATGATGCCGGCAAAAAGATCGCCAAATGCGAACTGACTTGCGCGGTGGTGGATAAGCCTGATTAATTGTCATTGTAAGAAGCGTTCGCGACACAGCAATCTATTTATGGATTGCTTCACTTCGTTCGCAATGACAGAAAAAAAATCAAGCCGCCCGCTTCAGCGTTTCCGGATTATCGAATTTCTCTAACAGCTCTTCACGGATTTTTTCGGCGCGTGCGAAATTCTCGTCCTTTACAGGGCCAAAGCCGCGAATATGATCGGGCACGGATAACAGCGCTATCGCCGCATCCAGATTTTCACGGCTGAGATGTTTTAGCACATGGTCAACATCGGCCTCATATTGTGCAATTAACGCGCGCTCTTTTTTGCGTTCGGGATTATAGCCGAAAATATCAAATGGTGTGCCGCGTAACCCTTTGAACTTCGCCAGCACGGAAAACGCGCCCATCATCCAGGACCCAAAGCGCATTTTCTTCGGGCGGCCTGTGACAGGATCATGGCGGCTGAGAAGCGGTGGCGCCAGATTGAATTCAATTTTGTAATTGCCGCCAAATTGCGATTCCAGCTTTTTCTTGAACGCGCCATTGGTGTAAAGCCGCGCGACTTCATATTCATCTTTATAGGCCAGAACCTTGTGATAATATTTTGCGGCCGCTTCGCTGAGAGCGCTGGAATTTGCAACCACGCTTGTTTCGGCTTCTTGCACACGCGAAACAAGGCTCTTATAACGCTGCGCATAGGCTTCATTCTGGTAATCGCGCAAGAAATTATAACGTTTGGCAATAATATCCTCGAGCGTCGTGGCAATGGTTTCGATCGTATCATCGCCTTTCACCTCTTGCACCAGCGCATCAATTTTTTCGGGATCATGCGCGGCAAGGCGGCCATAATTAAAGGCCTTTTTATTCGCATCAATCGCAACGCCATTTAATTTGATCGCGCGGAAGATTGATTCCTTATGCAAGGGGATAAGGCCCTTTTGCCACGCATAGCCCACCAGGAAAATATTGGTGGAAATTTCATCGCCCATTAATGTGCGGGCAATTTCGGTGGCGGGCACAAAATTCTGGCCTTTGGGATCAAGAACCTTGAACAAGGCATCGCGCACTTGCGCTTCGTGGAAATCAATTTCATTGTTGGTTACAAAATCCGCCACAGGGGTATTGTCCGTATTCACAACGGCCTTGGTGCGCCCTTCATGCAGGGTTTCAAAAGCAGTTGTGCCAACAGCCGAAACAATATCGCAGGCCAAAAGCAAATCCGCGCTGCCCGTCATAATGTGGCCTGTGCGCAAGTCATCGGGCGTACTGGAAATACGCACATGAGAAAGCACTTCCCCGCCTTTTTGGGCCAGGCCTGTCATATCCAGATTGCGGCAATGTTTTTCTTCCAGATGTGCGGCCATGCCGAGCAAAGCACCAACAGTCAGAACGCCTGTTCCGCCAATTCCTGTCACCATAATGTTATAAGCATGCTCCAGCTTCATTTCTTTCGGAGCGGGAATAGCCTCGAAAATATCTTCATCGCCCTGCGCTTTGGTTTTTTTCAAATTCCCGCCATAAACAGTCACAAAAGAGGGGCAAAATCCTTTTAAGCAAGAGAAGTCTTTATTGCACATGGACTGGTTGATTTTGCGCTTGCGGCCATATTCTGTTTCCACAGGCTGAACAGCCACGCAGTTGGATTGCACCGAACAATCACCGCACCCTTCACAAACATTATCATTGATAAAGACGCGCTTGTCAGGATCGGGATATTGACCGCGTTTACGGCGGCGGCGTTTCTCGGCGGCACAGGTCTGATCATAGATAATAACAGTTGTGCCTTGGGTGTCTTTACATTCTTTCATCACTTTTTGCAAATGATCGCGGTGCAAAACCGGAACCGCATCAGGAATGCCTTTGCGGTCTTTGTAAACTTCGGGCTGCTCGGATAAAATCCAGGCTTTTTCAACGCCTTCGGCCATCACTTGCTGGGCCACGCGGTAAACAGGCATTTCGCCGTCCACATGCTGGCCGCCCGTCATAGCAACGGCATCATTATACAAAATTTTATAGGTAATATTGATCTTTGCGGCTACAGCGGCGCGAATGGCGAGCGTGCCGGAATGAAAATACGTCCCATCACCCAGATTGGCGAATATATGCTGGCGTTTAGTGTAGGGAGCCATACCGACAAAGGGAACCCCCTCCCCGCCCATCTGCGTACACATGGCCGAATTTCTGTCCATCCATTGCACCATGTAATGACAGCCGATCCCGACCATGGCAAAGCTATCTTCAGGCACTTTGGTCGAACTGTTATGAGGACATCCCGCGCAATAATAAGGGCGGCGTAAGGAAGGCGGCAAATAGCCTTCCATATCTTTTTCGCGGCTTTCAAAAAATTTAAGTGCTTTTTCAATTTGCGGGGAGGTGTAAAACGGTGCCAGACGCTTGGCAATCACATAAGCCACCATGCCGACATTCTGGTCATTGTGCAAAGGCAATAAACGCTCGCCAAGATGATCGTATTTGCCGACAACAACAGGGCGGTCTTTTTTATCCCAGTTAAAAATCTGCTGCTTTAATTGATATTCAATCAGCTCGCGCTTTTCTTCCACCACCAGAATTTCATCCAGACCTTTCACAAATTCCTGAACCCCTTGCGGCTCCAGTGGCCAGGTCATGCCGACCTTATACAATCGAAGACCGATTTTCTCGGCCACCTTGTCATCAATGCCGAGTTCGACAAGTGCCTGTGATACATCGCCATAAGATTTTCCAGCCGTGATGATCCCAAAGCGCGGCTTTTTGGAATCAATCATCGTACGGTCGATGTTGTTTTTACGCGCAAACGCATGGCAGGCAAAAAGCTTATAATTCTGCAAACGCCAATCGACATCGCGCGGCTTGTCATTCATGCGGATATGCACGCCGCCGGGGGGCATTTCAAATTCATCATCACTGGGGTATTGAATGTCGATGTTTTCACGGCTCAGATCGACCGTGCCCGATGTTTCAACATTTTCCGATGTGACTTTCAACGCCGTCCAACATCCGCTATAGCGTGACATTTCGATACCGAGCACACCATATTCCACAAATTCGGCGACGCTGGCCGGATAAAGCTGGGGAATTTGCATCGCATAAAGCGCATGATCGGACTGACAGGGCAGAGTGGAGGATTTACAGGCGTGATCATCGCCAACAATCGCCAGAACGCCGCCTCTGGGCGAAGTTCCATAAGCATTGGCATGGCGCATAACATCGCCGCTTCTATCTACGCCAGGGCTTTTTCCATACCAGATACCAAAGACACCTTCGTAGTCTGAACCGCCCGGCATGAGATTAATTTGCTGGGTTCCCCAAACAGCCGTAGCCGCCAGATCTTCATTCACGCCGGGAAGAAAAGTGACATCCAGCTCTTTTAAATATTTTTTGGCGCGGTTTAATTCCAGATCATAACCGCCAAGGGGGGAGCCGCGATATCCGGAAATAAATCCAGCCGTATTATAACCCCGCGCCAAATCGCGGCGGCGCATGACGATGGGAATACGCGCCAACGCCTGCAATCCCGACATAAAGGCCATGCCGTCATCAAGTTCGTACTTATCGGTCAGTTTTACATCACGGAGTTGGAGTGCTGATGATTTCTTCGCCATATTTTTATTTCCCTGTTTTCCTCTTATTGTCATTCCGACCGAAGCAAAGCGGAGTGGCGGAATCTCGTCATTTTAGACATGAGATCCCTCGACTGCGCTCGGGATGACTGAGTATAGAGATAAATCTAATGCAAAAACGCTCTATATTCCAGAGGGGAAATGCAGGAAGAAATATTAGCAATTCGGAATGAAATTTTCCGATTTTTTGTTGCGCTTTTGCACGGCTTTCAGGGTAAAAATTTTTGCGCATTGCACCATTGCCTGCGCTTGTGCACATAAAAAAAACAAGCCGCATAATTTTGCGGCCTGTTTGTAAAACATTCATGGCGATTATAAATAATTACCGTGTTGTATGCGTGGTATTCGTTGTACCATGCGCTGTAGAATGTGCGGGGTATAAAGAATCATGTCCGCGCGGTGTTTCCGATACCGGTTTAAACAGGTATAGCGCATATAAGGATGCTGCACCCACCAGAATATAGACGATTTCCGTCAGCAAGGTATCAACACCAAACAAGGCGCTTACGAGGTTAAATTCCAAAAGCCCGACAAGACCCCAGTTCAAACCACCGATAATCACCAGTGTCAGTGCTATAATATTCATTGTTTTCATGGCAAAAACTCCTTTCTTTGAATTTTCCAACAAAAAGAATGTAAGAAAGTTCTTAAAAAAAGAGTTTTAGAGAAGGCGAATTAAAGCCTGCTATACTTTTACTTCGTCTCTTCAAATAGCTCGCGTCCAATCAGCATGCGGCGGATTTCGGATGTGCCCGCGCCGATTTCATAGAGCTTGGCATCACGCAATAAACGCCCTGTCGGGTATTCGTTGATGTAACCGTTGCCGCCTAATGTTTGAATCGCTTGCAGCGCCATTTGCGTGGCGGCTTCGGCGCTCATCAAAATACAGCCCGCCGCGTCCTTGCGCGTGGTCTCCCCGCGATCACAAGCCTGCGCCACCGCATACACATAAGCGCGCTGGGACGAAAGAGAGGTGTACATATCGGCCAGCTTGCCTTGCATCAGCTGGAACGTGCCGACAGCTTTACCGAATTGCTCGCGCTCATGCACATAAGGCACAACAATATCCATACAAGCCTGCATAATACCCAAAGGGCCGCCGGAGAGTACAACGCGCTCATAATCCAGACCGGACATCAAAATTTTGACACCTTCGCCTTCTGCGCCCATAAGATTTTCGGCCGGAACCTCGCAATTATCAAAGACCAGCTCGCAAGTGTTAGAGCCCCGCATACCAAGCTTGTCCAGCTTTTGCGCTGTTGAAAATCCTTTCATGCCTTTTTCGATCAGGAAAGCGGAAATGCCGCGCGGGCCCGCCGCAGGGTCTGTTTTGGCATAGACAACCAGAACATCGGCATCGGGGCCGTTGGTGATCCACATTTTATTGCCGTTCAATACGTAATGGTCACCCTTTTTCTCGGCGCGGAGCTTCATGGAAACCACATCCGATCCTGCATTCGGCTCGCTCATCGCCAGTGCGCCGACATGCTCACCGCTCATCAATTTGGGCAGGTATTTTTGCTTTTGTTCTTTCGAGCCATTGCGCGCAATCTGGTTCACGCAAAGATTGGAATGCGCGCCGTATGACAATGCAACAGAGGCTGATGCGCGGCTGATTTCTTCCATTGCGATCACATGGGCGAGATACCCCATGCCTGTACCGCCATCTTCTTCGGGTACGGTAATCCCGAGCAAGCCCATATCCCCGAATTTTTGCCACATATCGGCGGGGAATTCATTGCTTTGATCAATATGATGTGCGCGCGGCGCAATCTCGGCTTGCGCGAATTTGCGAATTTCTTCGCGCAGCATTTCCATTTCTTCGCCGTGCCCGAATTTCAATGTAGGGTAATCCATAATTTGCACCTGATAGCTTTCTGATGATGGGGTATGATCTTGCATTTTTTCTACTGACATTTGTTCTCTCCCTGTATTATTTTATGTCGTTTTACCATCAAGGCAAAAAGACACCAAGTGTTTTTGTCATCAAAAAACCCTCTCGATATTTTTTTCAAGAGGGTTATTTATAAAGTAATAGGAAATATTATAGCCGTAATTATTGGCCCGGCTCGGGAAGGTCGGGTGTAGATTCTTCCGGCTCGTAAGGCTCGAAACGGACAATATTCGGCGCCCAGCCCAAACGGCCTGTGAAATAGTTGCGATCCCAGCCGACGCTTCTCAAGCGATAGATTTCACCGACCTTCAAATCACTCTGCAAATCGGAAGAGCGCGTATTAAAATACCAATCGGTATCTTTCACATACTTTGTACGGCAATCACTATTCTCATGGCCCTCTACATTCTCGGTTCCAATCACATACATATCATGCACCTGATCACCAACGGCATATTCCTCGCTATAACGTGTGGTCAAACCAAAAAGAGCCGGCTGTACGGCAAAGGCTTTTTCCGCCTTTTCGGTTATCCGGCAAACATCACGGTTTACCCCAGTAACATAATTCCAATACGGCCCGGTATGCGCCAATCCTGCCGAAAAGGCCGTCGTCAAACTTAATATTCCTGCGGTGGCCGTATTTTTGGCTTTCGAAGATAAACGCTCGCTTTTACGGATTTTGGACGTGGCCGCAATGCCCGCCGCTAATGGAATAGCCGGATAAGCTGCGATAGCGCCCACGCCTATTGCACTTGTTTTCAATAAAGAAATATTTCTGATGCGTGATAAAAGAGAGTTATTGTCCTGGCTCATAAGAATTTCCCGAAGCTGAATATGTTAAAATTGAGTTTTTTTAGCAAGATGGGATAAATATGTCAAGGCGAATTATGGTATTTTTAAGCCGCAGGTTTCAAGGCATGCGCCACTTTTGAAGCCGGTTTACGCTTCAGCGCACCCGAAATAAACCACGCGGTTTCAATAATTTTACCCAGATCTATGCCTGTTTCAACGCCCATGCCGCGGAGCATATAAAGCACATCTTCGGTGGCAACGTTACCACTCGCGCCCTTGGCATAGGGGCACCCGCCTAGTCCGGCAACGGAAGAATCAATCACGTTTACACCTTCTTGTAGGCCCGCATAGATATTGGCCAGTGCCTGCCCATAAGTATCATGCATATGCAGGGCTATTTTTTCCAGCGGCACGCCCGCATCCAAAACGGTGCGAATAAGATGTTTTGTCTTCTCCGGCGTACCCACGCCGATGGTATCGCCCAGCGAAATCTCGTAACAGCCCGCATCCAGCAAACGTTTTGATGTTTCAGCAACCTTGGCGGGCGCAATTTCTCCTTCATAAGGACAGCCCAAAACGCACGACACATAGCCGCGGATTTTAATATTATGGGCTTTTGCGCTTTCAATAACAGGGGCAAAACGCTCGAAACTTTCATCAATACTGGCGTTGATATTTTTCGATGTAAAACTTTCGGAAGCCGCGGTGAAGAGCGCGATTTCCTGAATATCGCTTTGCAAAGCGTTGTCCATGCCGCGCATATTGGGGATGAGAACAGGATAGATCACACCCTCTTTACGCTCAATGCCGCGCATAATTTCTGCGGCATCGCCTAATTGTGGAATGGCCTTGGGCGATACAAAGCTGGTAGCTTCGATATATTGCAATCCCGTATCCGATAAGCGGTTAATCAGCTCGATTTTTATGGCGCTGGGAACAGGCGTTTTTTCGTTTTGCAACCCATCGCGCGGGCCGACTTCATAGATTTTGACTTTTTCAGGCAACATTTTATCGCTTCACTTTCTGATTTGTTTAATCTACTAATTATTGTGTTGTGTGGAAATTAAAAAAATCATCTTTGTTCAAGCTTTATAATTACTGGCCGCCTTTTGTGGGGGCGAGCATAGGTATTCGCGATATCAGTGATGATTTTCGTCACGCAACGATTACGCTCGACGCAAAGCCGTGGAATAGAAATCCGCACGGCACACATTACGGCGGCTCGATTTATTCCATGACCGATCCGTTTTATATGTTGATGCTCATGGAAAATCTGGGGCCAAATTACATTCTGTGGGACAAGGCCGCCAATATCCGCTTTAAAAAACCGGGCAGAGGAACACTTAAGGCCGAATTTAATTTGAGCGCCGAGCGCATAGCCGAAATTAAACATCTGGCCGATACACAGTATAAAGTAGAGCCGGAATTTCTGGTCGAGGTCAAAGATGAAAACGGTGATGTGGTCGCCGAAGTCGATAAAATTCTTTACGTGCGCCGCAAAGACAAAAAGCCTGATCCGAATTTTAAAAGACAAGCCGAGCAAATAATTTCTCCGCCGGAACTTTAGGGTTCAGGACCTAGCCTCAAGCAGGTTCAATATTCACCAGCAACGCGCCATCGGCAACCTGATCATTGACGGCAATGGGCAAATCATCAATAATGCCCGCCACGCCCGCGCGAATTGTAATCTCCACCTTCATGCTTTCCATGATGAGAAGCGGCTGGTCTTTTTCGACTTCCTCGCCTTTTTTCACCAGAATATTGACGATGCGCCCCGGCATATTGGTGACGATGCGCCCCGTGCCTTGAATATCATCCTGCGCATCATGGCTGGCCAAAAGGACAGAAATAACGCGGCCATTTTGCATCAGGGTAAGCGCATTTTTATGCTCGACAACGCCGCATTTGATTTTCTGACCGTTTGTTATAGAAAGTATTTCATGGCCGGATTTATGCAGCAATTTGGCCGTGATATTTTGATCCTCGAAATCAAATGAAATTTCATTCCCCTGAATAGAGCATGCAATTTCATAGCGTGTTCCGCGATTGGTAAATTCCAGTTTTTTCCGAATATGCGTGCCCATGCGCCAATTCATATGGCTGGCCCAAGGATCTTGCTTATTGGTATTTCCGGTGAATTGATGCAAAGCCAGTATCGCAATATCTTCGGGCAAAACCTGCCCGTATGTATCGGGGATAAGGCGTTCTTCATGCCGCGGAATAAAGCCTGTATCAACATCACCATCCATGAATATTTCATGGGTGAATATATTATATAAAAATTCCTGATTGGTGTTCAGGCCACTCAAATACGTATCACGTAAAAGCGTCTTCATTTTCATCGCCGCTTCTTCCCGCGATGCACCATGCGTGATTAGTTTTGCGATCATGGGGTCATAATATGAAGTCACGCTATCACCCGTTTCTATGCCGCTATCAATGCGAATAGAAGAGTCTGTTTTAGGAAAGCTGAAATGTTGTACTTTTCCTGTTTGCGGCATGAAATTTTCGGCCGGGTCTTCGGCATATAAACGCACCTCGAAAGCATGGCCGTCAATTTGCAAATCTTTTTGTTGCAAAGGCAGCTCTTCCCCCGCCGCAACGCGCAACTGCCATTCGACCAGATCTTGCCCCGTAATATATTCGGTGACGGGATGCTCAACCTGCAATCTGGTATTCATTTCCATGAAATAAAATTTGCCCGTTTCGCAATCAACAATAAACTCAATAGTGCCCGCCCCGTGGTAATCTATGGCTTGCGCGGCTTTCACGGCGGCATCGCCCATATTGGCGCGCATGGTTGCGCTGATGCCCGGCGCTGGCGCTTCTTCGACAACTTTTTGATGGCGGCGTTGCAATGAACAATCGCGCTCGAATAAATGAATAACATTGCCATGTGTATCGCCGAAAACCTGCACCTCGATATGGCGCGGCTTGGTGATATATTTTTCAATCAAAACGTGATCATTGCCGAAACTGGCCTTACCTTCGCGCTGGCAATTACCAAGCAAATCTTTAAAATCCTTTTCATCCTCGACAAGGCGCATTCCTTTACCGCCGCCACCTGCAACGGCCTTGATTAATACGGGATATCCGATTTCATCGGCTCTGGCTTTTAAGAAATCAGGCTCCTGGGTTTGTCCCTGATAGCCAGGCACGATTGGAACACCTGCGCTTTCCATGATTTCTTTAGCACCATCCTTCAAGCCCATCGCTGTAATGGATTTGGCGCTTGGCCCGATAAATGTTATTTTGGCCTTTTTACAGGCCGCCGAGAATTCCGCATTTTCCGATAAAAACCCATAACCGGGATGGATAGCTTCGGCGCCTGTATCTTTGGCCGCCTGCAATATGACATCTGCTTTTAAATAGCTCTCAGATGAAGGCGAAGCGCCAATATGCACCGCCTCATCGGCCATACGCACATGGCGGGCATTCCTGTCTGCATCTGAATAAACCGCCACACACTGAATTCCCATTTTATGGGCTGTACGTATAATGCGGCAGGCAATTTCTCCGCGATTGGCGATGAGGATTTTTTTAAACATGACACATAATTTAGCCTAAAGATTTTATAAAGACCAGAGCCGTTATTTGACATTGTCATAAATCATATTTATAACAGCTTTAATAAGAGAGAATTATGACTTCAAACGATTATGAATTACAGCGCGATAGCCGTATTATGTGCTATATCCCTGCGTCCGAAGGGCTTGGCGGCGGGCATTTGTTCACCCCGATTGAGCTTTGTCTGGATGAGGTTAGCGATGAATATTTCGAAAAGATAAAAGCGCTGGTCGATGTCATTGATGCCAAAAATTTTGCACGTGACCGCTTTGATGATCTTATATCCGGCGATTTTCGTTGGCATGTTGAAATCGGCCCGAAAGGTACAAAGCCGCAAGATTTAAAAACAATTTTCGGCTCGCAAGTCTATGAGATCATTCCGAGCGAGCTATTGCAGCTTCAAAAACTTTTGATGGATGCTATTCGCGATGCGCAAGGCCGTCCTGTTATGCCCGAGCCTACTTACCGCGATATAGGCCTGGCTTAGTTAAAATATATTGACATAATAGTTTAAATTTTATATACCATGCATTATGGATATTTTTGTAACGGACAATGTTTCTGAAAAATTTTACCGTGCTGTCAAAGACGCGCATGATACATTCCCTGATTATATTCAAAAGATGGATACGCGTATTATTCTCGGTCATACACTTTTTGATATTAATCCGTCATTAAGGCACCGAAAAAATCATTATTGGGGCGATGTCGCCATGATGTATAGGTTTAGAACGGATGAAATTCTTTTAGGCGAACATGCCCGGTCTTTAACAAGTGGTAAATTGGTTAAAAACCAAACCATATTGGGCGGTATTGCGCATGAAATCGGTCATGCTTTTGATCGAACAATTTTTAATGATCCAGAAGAACAGCTTTGTTTTAGCAATGACGAAGAACAGCCCTTTATCCATGCATGGCGTCACGATGTTAAAGAGCTAAAGCATGATCCTGATCAATATAAACCTTTGGGCGAAATCTTTGAACGGCACATGGTGGAGGGCGGTTATGGTGCACGCGAAACTTTCGCTGAAATTTGGGCGAACGCGCATGGACAAAGTGGCCTTTGGGATCATGGCATAGACGATATTCGTCTATTTTGGCCCGCATGCACCGCCGTAATAGAAGAGTGTATTGCTCACTTATAATTGCATACTTTTAAAATAACCCATAAGTTATTCTTGCTTCGGATCTGCTCTTGGCGATGCAGAAATTTGAGCCTTAAAAAGTGATCTTGATTCAGATTTGCCACGTATTATATAATAGAGATGTAGGAAAGAGATGCCCATTTGGGGTCTTTTAAATTCTTACATTTATCGGAAGTCGAGCATGGTGCTGGCTTCTTATTCTATGAAACTTGCTTAACAAAAAGGAGTTTTAGCAATGAATCAACTTGTCTCTTTTACATCACCCTTAATGCGCCAAAGTGTCGGATTTGACCGTTTCAACGATCTATTTGAAACGATGCTCAATGACAAAGGCACAGAGCGCTTTGAAAGCTATCCCCCCTATAATATCGAAAAATTAAGTGAGGACGAATACCGCGTTGTCATGGCGGTGGCCGGATTCACCGATAAAGACATCGATATTACAGTGCAGGACGATACTCTGACTGTCAGTGGCAAGATTACCGAAAGCGAAGAAGAAGAGGGAAAAACCTATCTTCACCGCGGTATTGCCGGACGCAGTTTCGAGCGCACTTTTCGTCTGGCCGATCATATTCAGGTGCGTGAAGCCGATTTAACCAACGGCCTTTTGAGCATTGATCTGGAGCGTATTGTGCCGGAAGAAAAAAAGCCGCGTATGATTCCGATAAAAAACGGGAAGACGAGCCTGCTTGGTGGCAAGAAGTCGAAATAATTTTTTGATTTTTTAAAAGGGCTCAGGTTTAGATTTTCTAATAGCCTCAGGCGGTCAAGCCCGCTTCGGCCTCATTAATCTATATCCTTCGTAAACGCGTAGGTCGCTTGCGACCCTGAGCGGAAAAGCGAAGCTAAAAAAAAACAGACAGGTCCGAAAATAACTTCGGGCCTGTTTTATTAAAGGCGCTGATTTTTAAGGATTTCCGCCTATCAAACTTTGCCAGAAAGCGGTAGCACCTTTGAATTGACGCGCGGGGTTTGCAATCTGGCTGATATAGCCCTCTACAGATAAGGTGATCATGCGGCTATAAGCATTATAAGACGTTGCCATATCCTTCATATCTGTAATTTTGAGATTATTTTGAATGGCCAAAGTCCAAGGCGCAATAAGGTCTGATGCAGCCTCGCCGCAGATACCGGCTCCGAGCACTTGCCCGTTCATCTTGGTTATAATTTTCATCAGGCCGTTTGTTTGCCCCATAGATGTGGCAAAATCGCATTCCTGATAGCGCCATTTAATCAGATGAAAATTACCTGCACCGAATTTTTCGCGCGCCTGATCTTCACTTAAACCTGTTTGGGCAATGGCGGGATCGGTAAGCGCGAATATATCCTTCTTGGTTTCTTCCTCTTGCATATTTAAGAGATGCGAGCCCGATACACGGCGCCGCGCCCCTTTATGTTCCATATGCACAATTATTTTTTCGCTTTGATCGATTTTGACGATATCCGCATCTTGTATTAATCGAATTCCTTCATATTCAAACCGCTCGAATAGAATTTTATACAGCTCGCGGTCCAGCCCGTCCAGAATATCGCCGCCCGCCACCACGCTCGTTTTACATCCTAAACGGTGCAGGCCTTGCGCCAGCGATAAGGCTCGCGCACCATCGCCTAAAATAATCAGATGTTCGGGCAATTCTTTCCAGCCGATAATTGCCTTTAAAGACAGAACGTCAATTTTTTCCAAATCAGCATGCAGGATTTCCCGTGTCATCTCGGGCTCCCTGACAACGGTTTTGGCCGAGATGGTTTCATCCTGCACGGGGGCCTGTATGACATGAACGCCAAGCGCCTTTAATCGCTCGAAAGAATAATGCGGAGCAATAAGGTCCAACTTTTGTTTTATGTGATTTTGGATATCGGGCCAGTGAATTTCGGGCTGGTGATAGGCAACGCCGCTTTGATGGGCAATACGCATGTTATGCGCCGCACGCGCGCTTGCGTAAAGAGCCTGCAAAATAATATCGATTTTCGGTGAAAAATCTTTATCTCCCGATGGTTTTTCATGAATCAGGGCAGTAAAGTCTCCGGCCATAGCGTGATGAACAGCCTTTTGGAAGCTATCTTCCCTGTTGCCATAGATGCAAATATCGTAATGTTCCGGCTTATCAGGCATATATGAAACTTATTTTCAGCGCTAAGAATTGGAAAGCATCGGCCCAAGGCGTTTGCCAGCCAATATATGCATGTGAAAATGCGGCACTTCCTGCCCGCCATTCAGCCCCGTATTGGCAATACAGCGAAAGCCGTCTGATTTTAAACCTTTCTCTTCCGCTATTTTGGAAATGGCCGCATAAAAGGCCGTAATTTCGGGCGTACTGGCCCTGACGCCAAAATCATCAATAGAAATATAACTGCCTTTTGGAATAACCAGAATATGGATGGGGGCTTGCGGAGATATATCATTAAAAGCCAGCACATGCTCATCTTCATACACCTTATCGCACGGGATGTCGCCGCGCAGAATTTTGGCAAAAATATTGTTCTCGTCATAATCGCTCATGATTTTTTTCCTCTCGATGCTTTTTCTTCATGGCCGGAAGTGCCAAAGCGTTTTTCCAGCACGCCCGCAATATCTTGGGGCGTTATATCATAATGCGCCAGCGCCACCCAAAGGTGAAAAATTAAATCTGCCGCCTCGTTTTTCAGGCTTTCGCGAACATCCTTTTTATAGGCATCCTTTTCCAAAGCCATAATCTCGGCAATCACTTCTTGAGCTTCTTCGCGAATTTTTTCGGAGATTTTCGGTGCGCCTTTTTCATACAAGCTGGCCACATAGGATTTCTGAGCGTTGGCGCTCTTTCTTTCCTGCAATACCTGATATAGCTGGTCAATAATGTTCATTATTCTTTTGTAACGAAAAAAACGAAAGAGAAGAAGCCTGTAATTAAATTGTTTTAGGATCAGGACCTAGATTCTGACCGGAATGCCTGCCGCCGCCAGATGCTCTTTGGCTTGCGAGATGGAAAACTCGCCAAAATGAAATATCGAGGCCGCCAGCACAGCCGACGCGCCGCCAATTTTTATACCTTCGATAAAATGATCAAGATTTCCAACGCCGCCCGAAGCAATCACGGGAATATCAACCGCATCCGTTATGGCTTTTGTCAAAGCAAGGTTGAAGCCCTGCTTTGTGCCATCGCGGTCCATTGATGTGACCAATAATTCCCCCGCGCCGTATTGTGCCATTTTCTGCGCCCATTCAACGGCATCAATGCCCGTGCCTTTGCGCCCGCCATGGGTGAAGATTTCCCAGCCATCGCTTCCGTCTTCCTTGGCCTTGGCATCAATGGTAACAACGATACATTGTGAACCGCATTTATTGGCCGCTTCTTTCACAAAATCAGGATTGCGCACGGCGGCCGAATTAATGGAAACCTTATCCGCCCCCGCATTTAATAGCCCGCGAATATGCTCGATACTGGAAATACCGCCGCCCACCGTTAAAGGGATAAAGACCTCTTCGGCGACATGCCGCACCACATCTATAATCGTATCGCGGCCCTCATGCGTGGCTGTGATATCCAGAAAGCAAAGCTCGTCCGCACCTTGTTCATTATATATGCGCGCCTGCTCTACCGGGTCACCCGCATCAATAATATCAACAAAATTGACCCCTTTTACAACGCGGCCATTTTCAACATCAAGACAGGGAATTATTCGGGTCTTGAGCATTATGATGATATATGCACGTTTATTACATTGGTAATCATCGTTATACCGCTATTTTCAGCGCTTCGACAGGATCAATTTTCTTATCATACAAGGCTTTGCCGACAATCACGCCGTTCACACCATATTCGGCGGCATCTTTGACATTTTGAATATCGGCAATAGAACCCACACCGCCCGAGGCAATTATCGGAATTCGCGTTTTTTGTGCCAGCGCAATGGTGGACACAATATTAATGCCCTGCCCCGTGCCATCACGGTCGATATCGGTATAAATTACCGCCTCCACACCGGCATCTTCGAATTCATGCACCAGATCTTCGGCCTTCATATTCGAGCCATCCACCCAGCCATCCACCATAACCTCACCCGCCACAGAATCCAGCGCAACGACAATTTGCCCCGGGAATTTATTGCAGGCTTCCCTGACAAGATCAGGATCACGGACAGCCGCCGTTCCTAAAATCACACGGCTTACCCCCTCTTCCAGCCAGCGCTCAATCTGCGTCATATTGCGGATACCGCCGCCCAGCTGAACAGGCACATCGACAGATTTTAAAATTTTGCGCACCGCACTGTGATTAACAGGTGTGCCGCCAACGGCGCCGTCCAGATCAACAATATGCAACCATGAAAAACCGTGCTGCGCCCATTGCGCCGCTTGCGCGGAAGGATCATCACTATAAACGGTATCGCGCGTCATATCGCCCTTATAAAGACGCACGCACTTCCCTTCTTTCAAATCAATGGCCGGATAAATAATCATCCTTAAGATATAAATATCAAAACCACTGCGCGCAAGCTTGATTTCATCTTGGCCAAAACAATATTATCAATCAGACACAAAAATTTGACACGTGCAGAATAAATAAAATTAATAGGTCCTGACCCTAAGAAGAGAGTTCTTATGCCCCGTTTTTTCAAAATATTATTTCTATGCGCTATTTTCACACCTGCACTCATCGCCCCAGCGCTTGCCAACAGCGACAGAACCATCGAATATGATCAAAATGAAGAAATTTTTGAAGGGTATTGGGTACAAGCAGAGTGCGAAAATGCGCAAGAGGCCCCTTTGATATTGATCGTCCATCAATGGAAAGGCATTACAGAGCATGAAAAAGACGTGGCTGAAAAATTGAGCGGGCAATGTTATAACGCGTTTGTTATCGATATGTACGGGAAAGACATTCGCCCTGACACCAATGAAGAAGCCGCCGCACAATCCTCCAAATATAAAAATAATCCCGAATTGGCGCGATCGCGTTTAAACAATGCCATGGCAGTTGCAAAAAAATTGAGCGGCTCTGAAAAAACCGCGATAATTGGGTATTGCTTTGGCGGTACAATGGCGCTGGAAATGGCAAGGAGCGGCGAAAACATTGCCGGAGCCGTGAGTTTTCATGGCGGCCTGTCTTCACAAGCACCCGTCAGCAACGATAGCGCTATAAAAGCAAGTATTCTGGTTCATCACGGCGATGCCGACCCCTTGGTCAAACCTGAAGAGGTGAATTCATTTCTGGAAGAAATGCGCAGCGCCAATGCCGACTGGGTTTTCATTCGCTATGCCGATGCCGTTCATGCGTTTACGCAAGAAGAAGCCGGAGATGATCCCAGCACAGGCGTTGCCTATAACGAAAAAGCCGATAAACGCTCTTGGGATATCACGCAGGAATTTTTCAAGGATATTTTCTAAAAGGTATAAAAACCATAGAGCCTAAAAATCAGGCAATCTTTTTATAATAATAATACCCCTGAACGGTTTCGCCATTTACGACCGCGTAAAATGGATGCCTGCCTATGCGCTCATAGCCCTGAAATTCATACAAGGCTATGGCGGAAGTCATGGTTTCCCGAACATCCAGATTGATAACCTGAAACCCTTCTTCTTTGGCCACCGCTTCGGCCTTTTTAAGCAACATAGTGGCCAAACCGTGATCCCGCGCCCAAGGAGCCACAAAATTCGTGGTTAGTTGGATAGAATGCGCTTGCGCTTCATTGTTAACAGGCGGCTTGACGAGCTGACAAGTCCCGCAAATAACGCCGTCCAAACGCGCCACAAGCAAAAGTCGTGAGGGCATGGCCAAAACACCTTGCCAATATCGCTCGAGCATTTCGCGCGCGGGCAATTTAATCCACCCAAAACCCCCGCCGCCTTCAATAGCGGCATCAGTGGCATCACATAAATCGTTTAAATCATTGGTAGTGAATTCTTTTAACTGCTCTACAGTCGGAACCGGCTGCAACGGCTTGGTATTAAGCTGATCGCTCATTATAATTCATCCTCCCGAAATCGCCCTGCTATTTCTTTATTATACCGCAAAACCATTGAATACAGGCGAAATTTCTATGCTGCGGCGCTTCTAAACTTTGGTATCAGGGCTTCCAGCTTAAAAAATTGCCTAATAAGGCCAGCCCGTGATCGTGGCTTTTTTCCGGATGGAATTGTACACCCAGAATGTTATTACGGCCCACAATCGCGCAATATTCACGCCCGTATGAAAACCGCCCGAGGCATATATTGTCCTTTGCTTCGAATACATAGGAATGAACGAAGTAAAAATGCGTGCCCTGTTTAATGGTTTTGATAACCGCGTGAGCCTCCCCAACCGCGCTGGTGATATGTTCGTTCCATCCCATATGCGGAATTTTCAAATTTTTATCCTGCGGCTCAATAGGAACAACCTTACCGCCAATCCATCCCAATCCTTTGTGATGACCATGTTCCAGCCCTTCATCGGCCAAAAGCTGCATCCCAACGCAAATGCCAAGAAACGGCTTTCTCTTATCAAGAATGTTATTTTCCAGAGCCTCAATCAAGCCGCTATTCTGCAAACCGCGCATACAATCGCCAAATGCTCCTTGTCCGGGCAATACAACATGGCTAGCATTATCAATATCTTGCGTTTTATCCGAAACAAGCACGTCAAAATCCATAGACTGTTCAGCCACGACTTTCTCAAAAGCTTTGGCGGCGCTACGAAGATTGCCGGAGCCATAATCAACGATGACTACAGAATTCTTGGACATTTTCCTCAAGATCGGTTTAAGTTGTTTCCCATGAACAACCTTTAACGAATATAAAGCGCCATGACTATCAATTTTTATCGCTGGAGTGAAACCGATAAAGCCACGAAAACAAAAATAATGCGCCGTGCGCAGGCTGATCTGAACGAGATTATGGATCTTGTCCGCCCGATAATCGCCGATGTGAAAGACCGCGGCGATAAAGCCCTGATAGAATACGCACGCAAATTCGAGGGCTGTGAATTACAAAGCCTATCCGCCAGCCAAGAAGATTTCGAGCGCGCCGAAAAAACGCTGGATCAGGAATTAAAAACCGCCATAAAGCATTGCATTCAAAATGTCCGTAAATTCCACGAAGAACAGATGAGGCGTGTTGAAAAACCGTGGATGGTGGAGATAGAACCCGGCGTTTTTGCGGGAGAACAGATCAGCGCTATTCCTTCGGTCGGCTTGTACGTACCGCGGGGTAAGGGTGCATTTCCATCGGCCATGTATATGCTGGCCCTGCCTGCCGTTATCGCAGGCGTGGAAAAAGTGGTAGCCATTGCACCGCCAACCCCGCAAGGGCAAACCGATGATGCCTATCTTTACACAGCGCGGCTTTGCGGGGTCAGCGAAGTTTACAAATCGGGCGGCGCGCAAGCCATTGCCGCGCTGGCCTATGGAACCGAAACCATTCCGGCTGTGAAAAAAGTGGTCGGCCCTTCCAGCCCGTACGCGCTGGCCGCCAAACGCATTTTATCGGATATTATCGACCCCGGCATGCCCGCCGGACCTTCTGAATCCATTATCCTCGCCGATGAAAGTGCCCATCCTTATAATACGTGCTGGGATATATTAAACGAGGCCGAACACGGCGAGGATAGCGCCGCCCTTTTCATCACCCATGATGAAAAACTGGCGCGGTACGTACATCAGCATTTACCTTCCATTATTGATGAACTGCCCGAGCCGCACCGCTCTATCTGCCACAGCGTGATGCGCAATTACGGCGCGATTATCCTGTCCGATAGCCTTGATCACTCCATAGAGATCGCCAATGAATACGCCGCCGAGCATTTACATTTAAAGGTACAAAATGCCGGCAAAATAGCCGCGCGTATCAAACATGCCGGTGAAATTTTGCTCGGCGAGTACACCCCTTCCAGCCTTGGAAATTATGGCATTGGCGTCAACCATGTCCTGCCCACGGGCGGCGGGGCGCATACATATTCCTGTACGTCTGTTTGGGATTTTCTAAAACGTACATCCCTCTCACAAGTGACCAAAGAAGGTTTCGAGCGTTTAAAAAACCCTGTTATGACGATGACGGAATACGAAAACTTCCCTGCACATAGAGAGGTGTTGAGAAAGCGTCAATTATGAAACACACTTTGCACGACCATAAAAACTGTCATGCTATATGGGATAATTCCATTCCCCCTGCTTTACACATTCAGCCCGGTGATGAAGTAGAACTTCACATGCGCGAAGCATCGGACGGGCAGATTGATCACAACGCCAACGCCGAAAGCGTTGCCAACCTTGACCCTGCACGCGCCAACCCTGTCACAGGGCCGGTTTATATCGAGGGCGCAAAACCGGGCGATGCTATTCGCGTGAGTATCCAGGAACTCTATCCGTCAGGCTGGGGATGGACAGCCATTATTCCGGGATTTGGCCTTTTGAGCGATGATTTCCCCGATGCCGCGCTACATCTTTGGAAATACGACAAAAATTCTTTAGCGCCCGCCGCGTTCAACTCTCAAGCCCGCGTACCTTTAAAGCCTTTTATCGGTACGATCGGCCTGGCCCCTGCA
>JBKHDZ010000018.1:0-21086 GCA_046541095.1 Alphaproteobacteria bacterium | reverse complement strand
CGCAATGATGATCGAACATATTGAAAGCCAGATTAGCAAACGCAAAAAACCTGCAAAATAAGAACGCTCGCAGAATGCAGGCTTAATTATCTTCTTATAGCTAAGTATTAAGCCGCCTTTTACAATGTTCTTTTCAGTGCGGGCACTTTTTATTATTAACCTTTGCGCGTCTTTGTCTGCAACTCGTGCAGAAAACTATCACTCCAGTTCGCAATGTCATATCGCTTGAGATGGGAAAGGCATTTGTCATGAATATCGCGGCGTTCATTAAAAGAAAGCTGCAGCGCCGCATAGATTTTATTGGCAATATCCTCGATATTTTCCGGGTCCACGCATAGAACACCCAAAGATTCCAGCTCTTCTGCCGCCCCTGCATACCTGCTTAAGATTAAAATTCCGGGGTTTAATTTGCTCTGGACGGCCAGGTATTCTTTGGCCACAAGATTTTGTCCATCAATAAGTGGCGTGACCAGCGCTATATCGGCTTTGCGCATTTGTACCAATAAACGCTCTCTTGCCATGTTTTTTTCGCTGTAATCAATCGCATCCCAATCGCGGCTGGAAAAGCGCTGTTTGATTTTGCGTACAGCCTTGCGGGTTTTGTTAATCGTATTTTTATATTGCACAATATCGGCGCGGCTTAAGGGGGCAACTTGTTTGTATTGCACGTGCTTGCGAAATTCCTTGTGGTCTTTCAAAAATTTGTAATACCCCTCCATGCGGTGCCATAAGCCTTTGGTGTAATCCAGTCGCTCTGCGCCAATTAGGGTTTTGTAGCTTTTTATTGTAGCACTATTCTTATGCTGCTTTTTACCGTTTTCATGAATGGCACGCTGCAAATTCTGCGTTTCTATACTGATGGGAAATACACCAAAGCGCGCCGCCGAGCCATTGATAGCGGCGGTTTGATAGCGTTTTGGAGGTAGCGCATTTGGCACGAAATTATCCGAAAAATTCTGATAATCACGGTAAGATTGAAAACCGATCTGATCATAATAAAAAAGATCATCCAGCAATTCCTTATATTGGTCTTGAAGAAAAGACGGCACGACCGCGCTTTGCACAAAAGCTGGAGCAGGGACAGGTATATGATTGTAAAAAGCGATTTTATTGCGCACATTTAATTGACGAAGCTCTTTTCCTAGCGGCATTAAATGATAATCATGCACCCATATAATATCATCGGGACGCAAGTAATTAACAATGTTATGGGCGAAGATTTTATTGACCGATTTATAGGTTTCATAAAAATGAGGCTTTGGTTCTAAATGATTGCCGAGTTGGTGCATCAGTGGCCATAAATTCTGGTTGGCCATACCTTTATAGTAATTTTCATACTCTTTCTTGGTAAGCGATAAGGTAATGAAGCTCACATCATCTTGAATGGTGTTTTGAAGGGCGCGATTTTTATAATGCGCATCATTATTGATATTGCCATCCCAGCCAAACCACAAGCCGCCGCCCGCACTTTTTAGAGCCGCCTGCACGCCAACGGCCAGACCTCCGGCTTTTATTTTTCCCGTTTTAGGGTCAGGCAGGGATACGCGGTTGGAAATGCAGACAATGCGGCTCATAATTTTTTCTTCCTTTATTATTGCTCAAGCTTACATTTTCATGGCCGCTTGAGTTCCTTCCTCGGTAAAGAAATCCGGCAAATAAAAATCCTCCCAAAGCTCTGGCGTCATTTTATAGGCATCGTGGATATGCAGGCCGTGCCATCCATTCTTTTTTGCGCCTAAAATGTTGGATAATGTGTCATCTATTAAAATCGTGTTGGCAGGACGGGTATGCAACGATTGCTCTATAGCGGTATAAAAACGGGCTTGCGGTTTTGCTGCGCCGATTTCAGAGCTGATAAAAACAGGCAGGGTATGCAGGCCGTTTTTTTTCAGCCATCTTTGCAGATAGGGTTTGCGTAAACAATCCTGATTGGTTCCCAAAGCGCAGCGGTAACCCGCATTTTTAAACTGCCGTAATTTTTTTATGGCCGGTATATTGGGAATAAGATTGCCCTCCAGCCACATATCAACCATGGTTTCCGCATCATCTTTGGGAAGATCGTTTTTGTGCAAAAATTTTAAAAATTGCTGCAGTGTTTTGCTTTCTTGACCGGACAGGCAAGAGCTCCAATATTGTGTTTTTTGAAATTTTTCCCAGGCATCCAATATAGGTGTATGCGCCATTTTATAACGCCAGTCATACATGGGTTCGCTTGGATGGTGCCAGATTAATACACCATCTATATCCCAGATAATTGTTTTTATATTCATGGTTTTATATCCTTTATAATTTGTGAACTTCTATCAATAAGGGCAAATGATCGGACAAATATTTGGTTTCAGGCCCTTTTAAAATTTGTGCATGGGCTTTGATGTTTCCGTGGTCGTACCAGGCGCGATCCAATCGGAATACAGGGCAAAAAGAAGGGAATGATTTTTCGGCCGGAAGCGGCGTAAAAATTGTGTTCAGATGTTTCAGCAATTTGGACGGCCAGCGCCATTCGTTAATATCGCCCAATAAAAATAAGGGCCCGGGCGTTTCATCATCGACCTTACTGGCCAGAGCAATCAGGTTGTTAATCTCGTGCCAGCGCACAAGGGAAGACAGCGATAAATGTGTGCCGATAATACGCACCATTTTGTGGGGTGTATCTATCAAGGCATCCACGGCGTTTCTGGGTTGCAAGGCCCGAAAGGTTTCAAGATTATGTACAAGGGCGCGTTTGATGGGATATTTGCTGACAATTAAATTGCCGTACCAGCCTTTGCTTTCTTTTAAAGATGGCCCCGGCAAATGATAAGGACGATTTTTTCCGGCCAGAATATCGATATCGGCCTTGCTGCCGCCGTAACTCGGGCGGGTTTCCACTTCCTGAAATACACCGATATCAATATCAAGATTATCCATTAAATCGCATATGCGGCGCAAATCGCGGTGACCACGCCGATCAATGCCGCTATGAATATTATAGCTCATTAAACGCAGGATGCTCATGCCATGACCTCGCGCTGATAATATTTATAAACGCGGTGAGAGCCCCAGATGATTGCCAGCCAAAGCGCAATACTGCCGATTGTAAAGATAATTACACGCGGCTCGGGATTATCCCAAAGCTCGCCAAGCGCGCCGCCCAGCATGGCTTTTGCAAATATTCCGGGGATAAGGCCAAAGAGCGTGGCAATGATATAGCTGATATAAGATACGCGCGCGATGCCGAATGTGATGTTGACCGCCGTGAAGGGTGCAATAGGAATAAGGCGGATTATTGTCATTCCTGCAATGCCGCCTTTCAAGGTATATTGCCTTATTTTTTCGATCACGGGCCGGAAGAATTTTTTTAAATGGTCGCCTGCTACAATCCCGATACCATAGGCCACGCTTGCGCTGGCAAGAGAGCCGATCACGGCATAAATCAGGCCGTATATCGGGCCAAATACAACAGCTGTGGTTAAATTCAAAACCGTGACGGGAAAGAATATCAATCCGGCCAGTATGTAAATGAGCGCAATATAAATCAGGCCGAGCGGCGAAGAGCGTGCTTGCTCGATATATGCTTTTATATTTTCAGGCGATGCAATTTGCTGGATATCGGGGTAAAAAATTACATTACCCAGATACAGGAACAGTCCAATCACAAGCGCAAAAAACAGAATCTGGCGGACCGGCCAGTTATAAAGAAGAAAGGCTTTATCAGGATCGCCCACTTTTATCGCCCATTTGTGCAAAAATTCATTGCGGTAAGGGGCGTTATCAATTTCTCTTAAATGCTGGCGGCTATCTTTTTGATATTCGATCAACTTATATATATCACCGCTTTGTATGGCGTGTTTAATATAGGGCAATAACAAGCCCGTATGTTCGCGGATCAAATCGTTGCGGGTGCGGATAATTTGTTCGGCGTGATCTTTGTTGCTGGCCTTTAAAATCAAATCACATTCTGTATCCAGACCCATTGAGCGGTTGTTTAAATTTGACGAACCGATATGCAGGAATTTGTCATCCACGATAAAAATCTTGGAATGAATATGGATTGTTTTGCGGGTGATGCCATCCGAAGTGACAGGATAGGCCACAATAAGACGACCATCAGCAAGATCTTGTGTAACAAGATCACAGAACTTCACGCGCCCCGCCCACATGGCTTTGCGCTCCATAAACCCGCGCGGATAATCGGCGCTGATGACAAGCACCCGTAAATCTTTATTTTCATGCAGGCGTTTGTTCAAAGCTATCGCTATATCCGGAGATGTTAAATACTGGTTTTCAATATAGATAAATTTTTCAGCACGCGCGATTTCATCGCAATATATACGCCTGATTTCCTGAATGGATTTGCGTTTGCGGCTTTGCGGAATTGTGCGCGCAAGCGCCGTGTCTATATCCCGCCAGTGAATATCCAGATATTGCGGCCACGGAGAGGGGGTATGGTGGTTGCCTTGAAAAGGAATGGCCGCATAGCCTGCTCCTTTTTCCCAGCGTTCTCTTACTAGCAAGGCCAAATGTTTGACGATTTCACCCTCTACGATAATTTGTATATCGTGATAGGGCTGGTATTCCTTATCGCTTATCTGGCTCAAAAGATCGGGATCGTGGCGTCGGGGCTGATGAATATTATGTCGGCGATTGTCCCAGCGTTCGAGAGCGATATCCATACCGCCGCAAAAGGCCACTTTATCATCCACCACAATGATTTTTTGATGATGACAGGCAGAAAAAGGAATTTTGAAATCCGAACAATAATTGACATTTTCCGGTGTTTGCGTGGCCCATTTGAAATCTGAAAACGGCTCGCGTTCCTGCGATAGAAAAATGGAGTGGTTCCAGCGGTTTAGATATATATTCAGGTTCGGATTTTCGCGCGCTTTTTGGGTAATCAAATCGCGCATATGAACCGGATAAGGGGCATTAGAGGCTTCAGGCCCCCGCAAGAGCGCAATGCGCCCGTCTATATCCCAGCCCAAAACAAAGATGGATTTTCGGGCATTACAAATTGCATGATAAAGCGCCTTGTAATAGGCCGCACTATCAATCAATAAGGTTGCTTTTTCTGCCTTGGCCGTAACCTGGCAATTTTTTCCGGCTTGAAATAAATCTGTCATCGTTCTTTTTGATTATAAACGGATGAGCCGTTTAAAAAGTTCGATGATCAGATTGAATTTATGATTGTACTTCTATCGTAATATGGCGTATGCCCAACTCGGTGGGGATGAGCGATTTATAATGCTCCGGCGATTGCGCATTGCTGGCTTGCAAGGCCACAATGGCCGCATAAACGCCGGGCGCTATGGCCCAGATATGCAAATCCAGAATTTTGAGATCATCATCCCGGGAGAGGGCATCCTTAACCTTTTCTCGCATTTCCTGGGGCGCTTGATGGTCCAGCAAATGGCTACCTGTTTCAAGAATGAGTTTATAGGCCCAATGTAATATAAGGGCAGCGCCCAGCAAGCCCATCAGAGGGTCAAGGAAAACAAGGCCGAAATATTTCCCGCAAACAAGGGCCGCAATGGCCAGAACGGATGTGAGAGCATCGGCCAGTACATGCGCATAGGCTGAGCTTAAGTTGTAATCTTTATGCTCATGAGTATGAGTGTGATTATTGGCGTGACCATGCCCATGCCCGCAATCATGATTTTCTATACCCAAAATCCATACCGAAACGCCGTTCACGATTAACCCGACAACGGCGACTGCAATCGCCCAGTTAAACTGTATTTCTACAGGGTTGAGTAATTTATCAAATCCCTCCCATGCCATGGTGAATGCAAAGGCGCCCAGTAAAATTGCGCCTGTATAACCGCCCAGTGCATTGACCTTACCAGTGCCAAAGGAAAAGCGCGAATCGCGGGCATACTTTCTTGCGTAATAATAAGCAAAGGCATTAATGCCGAGCGCTGTTGCATGCGAGCCCATATGCAGGCCATCGGCGAGCAGGGCAACAGAGCCAAAGGCTAGACCCGCCCAGATTTCCACGACCATCGTGACCAATGTTAAAGCCATCACAATAAGCGTTCGTTTTTCGGCCTTGCGAAAGCGTTCGCTTTCCTGTCCGAAAATATGATCGTGTGCGCATTTATCAATATCTTTGCTTGCCATAGAAAGCAGAGTAGAATTTTTAAAGGGTTTTGCAAAGTTTAAATGCGCGGCGTTAATCAAGTTTTCAATTTTTGATTGCAAGATAAAAAAGCATGCTAATGAATATGGCCAGAATATGATTGCCTTCAATAAACCTTATAAAACCGCTTTGGCTGTCATAGCTTTGGCCGGAATTTATATGTTTGCCGGTCTTTGGGGCCTGACTATGGCGGTTCCGCCAGGCTATGCAACAGTCTTCTGGCCGCCTTCGGGCTTTGCTTTGGCGGCGGTGTATATTTTCGGCTATCCGATGGCGCTAGGGGTGTTCTGGGGTGCATTTCTGACCAATATTATTAATTATATCGGCACGGCTTCACCCGATTTAATGCATGTTTTTTATATAAACGCGATTTTTATTGGCTTGGGTTCAACCGCACAATCATGCCTTGGGGCCTATCTCATCAAAAAATATGTGGGGCAGGAAACGCGGCTTGAAAATTTTTCCAATATATTAAAGTTTTCTGTTCTAGCTGGCCCAATAGCATGTTTGATTTCAGCCACCATAGGGGTGAGCACGCTTGTAACCAGCAATACTATTCCGCTTTCCAATGCCCCTTACACGTTTATCAACTGGTACACAGGCGATGTTTTGGGAGTTCTGGTTTTCAGCCCCATTCTTGTTTTGTTGTTTTCGGGGCAGGTTTCTTTAAAAAGAAAATCTTTTACAACTCTCCCTCTTATCGTCATTTTCAGCATCGTTATTATCGCGTTCTTTTATCTTCAAAAAACGGATGCAGATAACAAAATCAAGAATTTCCGATTTAATATTACGCTTATTCAGGACGAACTGGAAAACAGATTGGATGATCACTTCCAGATTCTCAATGCGATGTATGCATTATATCAATCTTCCAATGCGGTGAATGAAGATGAGTTTAATCTTTTTGCCGCCAATACGATTGATAACAATCATTTGATGAGTGGTATGGCTTTTGCGTCCATGGTTATGCAAGAAGATCTCGAAAAATATCTTGAAAATATCCGTAGGGATAATTTGCGCGATTTTGAATTTCGCGATTTTTCTTCAGCGCATGACGGGATTTGCGATCCTTTTTGTACGCCTTTATATCGTGTTTATCCTGCCCAGGTTAGTCGCATAGCGCGCGGGCTTGATGTATCCAAAAACCCTGTTCGTTTAAAAACGATTCTAACCGCGCTGGAGCGTGAAAAACTTACAATTTCTGAGAGAATTATTCTTACAGATTCCAAAGACAAAGGCTTTATTTCGATTATTCCTGTTTTGCACAACCCGAATATTTCTTTTGGGGGGGATTATAAAAATATCGAAGGGTTTATCATTGGCGTCAGTAGCTATAATCTTTTGTTTAATGAAATTTTGAAAAGCTGGCACAGCCACGGTATTCATTTGCGTTTATATGATGCCACAAAGGATAAACAATTAATCTATGAAACGCATCGCCATAAAAACCCCTATAGCGATTTGAATAATAAATTCACCTATACTTTCGAAGAGAATATAGCGGGCAGAGTTTGGCATTTTACCTTTTATTTGGACCAAAACTTTATTTTGGCTAATGTAAACTGGAATATCTGGTTTGCTTTGGCGGCAAGTCTGGTTCTTGTGTTTTTTTGTTCCGTTTTTTTATTTGCCATTACCGGGCAGACGGCAGCCGTTGAAAAAATCGTCGATCAAAAAACGCGCGAAATTTCACATAGCAATCAATTCCTGAAAATGATCATGGACAGTCTTCCCGATCTTGTTTTTGTGAAAAACAGATTTTCTCAAATTGTGCAGCATAATAAAAGTTTTGCAGATATTATTGCCCCTGAAAAACGCGAGCAAATAATTGGCTCTACAATGCTTGAAAGTTTTCCCAAATCCGAAGCCGATATATTCAAGCGGCAAGACAGGCTTGCTTTCGAGCGCGGTTATTCGGAAAACTTCGAGGGTGTTACCGATTATAAAGGCAATACGCGCGATTTTTATATGCGCAAAATTGCTTTTGAAACCGAAGCAGGCGGGCAATATCTTTTGGCCATTGGCCGTGATATAACACAAGAACAGGAAACGCTGGATCGCTTGCAAAAAAGTGAAGAGCGTTTTCGTACCTCCATTGAAAATGCGCCCATCGGCATGTCTTTGGTTGATATGAACCAGAACTGGATGCTGTATAATCATGCTCTTGTTGATATGCTGGGCTATGAGTATGATGAATTTGCGCAGCAATCTTTAAAAGATCTAACGCATCCTGATGATTTGAAAAAAGATACGGTCCAGATTAAGCAGCTTATTGCCGGAGAGATTGAAAACTACTCTGTTGAAAAACGGTACAAGAAAAAAGACGGTACATATATTTGGTCACTTTTGACTTTGGCTCTGGTGAGTGATGATTACAATAATCCGCAATATTTTGTTGCGCATAATCTGGATATTACAGATCGCAAAAATGCCGAGCAAACAAAAGAACAGCTTGCCAAAATTGTTGATAGTTCCGTTGCTGAATTTTATGTTTTTGATCAGGATACGCTATCGCTTTTGGATGTTAATCAGGCCGCAATAAATAATCTGGGCTATAGCAGAGCGCAACTTTTAAAAAAGACGATCCCAAGCATACTGGATAATCACAGTAAATCCGATTTATTCAAAAAGATCAAACCGTTAATTGCGGGTAAGAAAAAACATGTGGAATTCGATGCCGTTCATAAGCGAAAAGATGGTAGCCATTATGATGTCCTGGTTAATTTGCAAGCCATAGAGTATAACGATCATGCTGCCATTATGGCGATTGTTCTGGATATTACCGACCGCAAAACGATTGAAAATAATTTGCTGCGTTCTAACAAGGAGCTCGAAGAGTTTGCCTATGTGGCCTCGCATGACCTAAAAGCACCTTTGCGTCATGTATCCATGAGCGCGGAATTTTTATCGCATACTTATCAGGATAAGCTGGATGATAAGGCCACAGAATTTCTAGGCATTATCACGAAAAGTGCCAAGCGCATGCAAAATATGATTGATAGCCTGATGGAATATTCCCGCGTTGGCCAAAAATCCAAGGAAGATATGGCCCCGTTATCGCTTGATACAATTATTGATGAAGCCTGCGAAACCTTGGCGCTGAATATCAGTGAAAATGAAGCCAATATATTATTAGGCGATCTCTCTTTTAAAATCATAGGCAATAAATCTTTATTGCTACAGCTTTTTCAAAATCTTATACAAAACGCGATTAAGTATAAAAAGCCGGATGCACCGCCCGAAATATCCATACAGGCCAGAAAACAAGAGCGTGATGTCATTATCGAAGTTGCAGATAACGGCATTGGTATTTCTCCAGATCATGCACAAACAATATTCCAGGTGTTCAAGCGCCTTCATGCCAATGAAGACCAATATGAAGGCACAGGCATTGGTTTATCCATTTGCCAGAGAATTGTCGAATTGCATGAGGGCGAAATCCGGCTTGATCCGAAATATAACAAAGGGTGTAAGTTTATAATTAAACTTCCGTTTGCGCTGTAATTTCTGTAAGCTGGTAACAATTATTCTTTGAAATAAATTTATGATGCACAATAAAACCCCCGTACAGATTTTAATTGCCGAAGATGAGCAAACAGATGCTTTCTTCGCGCGTCAGGCTTTTGAACAGCTTGAGTATAAAACCACGGTCCATATTGTTAAAGACGGGGAAGAGGTCATGGATTTTCTTAATCAAAGCGGCGCTTACGAAGAGGCCCCTGTTCCTAATATTATTTTTCTGGATATTAATATGCCGCGTAAAAACGGCCATCAAACCTTGAAAGAAATCAAGGCGAGCGAAAAATTCCGCCACATCCCTGTTATTATCATGTCCAGTTCCAAGGCCGATAAAGACGTGCGGGAAAGCTATCGCAATTTTGCCAGCGCCCATATCCCCAAATCCACGGGGTTTTCAGAAATTCTGGAGATGGTCAGTGCGGTCGAAAAATTCTGGCTGGAACGTGCTGTCCTGCCGCAGGAAGACCGGTAAATTTGATCCCGTCTATTGCGGGAGTTCCTGATATTCTTTCAGGCATACAAATCCATCTTGCGCGGCCACAACCACTTCACGGCTTAGAACACAAACGATTGTGCCTGTGGGATAGCTATGTTTTTCTTCCCAGACACTAAAATTATAAACGGCCCATAATTTGCCATCCAGATAGGTTAGGCAGCCAAAACGGCCAAAGGCTTTACCTGTTTTTTTCAATATGCGTACCGAATTATCCCAATTCAAAAGCCGCATACCTTCATCGGGAACAGGGAATATGCTGGCTTCTTCTCTGCTTTGTTTTTGGGCGTGTTTCCAATATTCGGGCAAATTCGCAAATAATTTGGCAATAACATCCGGCACGGCCATGGCAATCCGCGCCGAGATTGTTTCCACATCATCATCCGGCGTGATTTCTAAGGGTTTCTGATACACAATATCGCCATCGTCAAACACAGGGCTTAATTTGTGAATGGTAAACCCGCAGACTTCCGGAGCGTGTAAAATGATATGCGGCGTCGGCATCAGCCCGCGTCCTTTGGGCAGTAAGCTAGGGTGTAAATTCAGCCCGTAAGCCTGATCTTCTGGAATATGCGGAATTTTGTATGGATATCCTGCCGAGAAGAAAACATCGGCCCCCTGACTTAAAAAAACCTGCATATCAATATCGGCAGGTTTGTTTTTTGTGAATGGAATATCCAGTTCTTCGGCGAGTTTTTGCGTTTGTGTATTAAAATTAAAAACATTATCGCATTCAAAGGAAAAAACGCCGATCAGTTCATGTCCTTCGGCCCGCAAGCGGTGAACGGCACCTAACATAAAGTCATATCCGAAATAAACGAATTTCATGGATATAAGTATTGTTCATTTAAAAGGGGATCACAAGCAAAAGCGTTTTATAGGCCGCGCATTACGCATCATCATCGAATATATTGAGTAGCTCATCGCTCATTTCTTCAGCGGTTTTAAGCGTTGCAATATTGGCCTTGTAAGTCATTTCGGCAAGGTTCATTGTCACGGCTTCTTCGGCCAAATCGACATTGGGCGCGCCAATGATGCCTTCTGCATTGGCGAAAGGGGAATCCGGATCATAGGCCGGCACAAATGGCCGCCCGGAAGAAACCACGTCACTGCGAACGCCGCCATTTTCCTGCGCTTTTTGCTGTGTGGTTAGCGCATCATAGGGCGCTTTGCCGCCATCTTCCAGCGAGCCTGCCGTAGTCACATTGGCAACGTTGGATGCGCTGGCATTCAGCTTTTGCGTGGCCGCGTTTAATCCCGATAATGCAATCGATATGGTGTTAATCATTTTTTTATTATATCATGGGATAAGTTAATATTGCATTGAAATTGATGCATTGTACTTACGATCAAACTTTATAAAAACAGGACTTTTTATGCGGATTTTAGCGATTTTATGCTCGGTTTTTGTTCTTTTCGGCGCCACGCAGGCAAACGCAACCCCCAAACCATGGTATTGGAGCTGGTGGCCATCTCACTGGGATGATCAGGATTTTATGCCGCATTTACGCGATCCCAAATTGCCGCATAACACCCAATGGCAAAGCGGTTTATATAACAATGAAGACTGGCATCCCGAAAACTGGATCCGTGCCAAAGGTTCTATCCGCGATGTATTGGACGGGTTTTACAAAAACGACATTATCCGCGAGCAGGATGTGGATGGCGATATACCCGTTCTTGTTGTGGGCGATGGTTTTATGAATTTATCGGGGCGCGAAAAACGCCGTGTAGCCACCTTTATTGATTATGCGTTTCAAGTAACAACGGCTGCGCCAGCAGGGATGTATTCCATTTATTATTACCGCACCGATACTTTGTTTGGCCGCGGCAATCCGATTGGGGCATACACTTCTGCGGGATTACAGTTGCAATAAACCTTCTATCGCTTTTATTGCGCACTTAAATTTGGCTTCGGATTATTCTTTAATCTTGCCTCGCGCCAGATAATGACAAAGCTGCTTACCATGATAATGCAGGCGCCGATTATTGTGGGTAATTGCGGCAAGTATCCCCAGACAAATAAATCCAGTAAAATCATCCAGATCAGACTGATATAGGTAATAGGCGCAATAATCGTTGCATCGGCATAAACATAGGCATTGGTCAGGCAAATTTGCAGGAAGAAAACGCTAATCCCGACCATTAAAAGCAAAAACATCGAATAGGGTGTTGGCATGCTCATGGTAAAGGGCATGATCGGAAGCATGATGAGCGTGCTGATCAGGGCGAAATAAAATACTGTAATCATCGGCTCTTCCGTGCGTCCTATCCAGCGCAGGATAAGCATTACGGCGGCATGGAAAAACGCCGCCCCCAGTGCCACCATACCGCCCAGAAAGCTGGAGATAACACCCGGCTGGACGATCATCATCACGCCGCCAAAACCAATGAGCGTTGCAATAATTCTGTATTTTCCCACTTTTTCACCCAGCACGGGATAGGATAAAGCCGCCACAAAGATAGGCGCGGCAAATAAAATGCTCTGGATTTCCGATAGGGGAAGCAGGGCAAATCCCCAAAAGGTCAAGATCATGCCGGCTGTACCGACAATGCCTCTGATCATCTGGCTTTTCTTATTGGCGCGCTTTATTTCGGGCAGACGTTTTTGCGCGGCAAGGAAAGCTGTAACTATAAGCAAACATAAAAAGCTGCGGTAAAACATGACTTCGGTCGGATGGTGAATCTCACTGGCCAGCTTGGCAAATAGCCCGACAAAAGCCGCCGTTACCGATTGCGCCAGCGCAAAGGCAATGCCGATATAAACAGGGTTTTGTTTAAAGAGTGTTTTCATTCTCTTTTATCTTTTTTCGTTGTTCTCTCCAGGCAATAACAAGATTGCTGGCAATAATAATTGTTCCGCCCAAAATGAGGGGCCAGCCGGGCAGTTTATCCCAGATGAAATAATCAAACAGCCCCGCCCAGATAATCATGGTAAAGGCCACAGGCGCCACAAAGCTGGCCGGAGCCAGTCGAAAGCTCTGGCTTTTTGCGAGCAGGGATACAATGCCCGTTATACCAAGCCCCGCAATGATAAAGTAAGTTGCTTGCGAATGCAGGTAAGGGTCGTATTCCGAAAATGGCCAATACAGCCCTGTTGCAATAATACCGAAAAGCAGGAAATAGAAGGTGGTTGTTTTCGAGCTTTCGGTGTCACCAAGATAGCGCAGGCATAAATCCACACATCCCGCGCTGAAGCCGTAAATAATGCCGACAATAACGCCCAAAACGGTAATCCCTGCCGCCGCTCCATACTCGCTAAAAGCCGGAAGCGCAATAATTGCAACGCCGACAAAGCCGGCCACCACACTGGCTATGCGGTAAGGGCCGACTTTTTCACCCAAGACCGGGTAAGACAGCAAGGCCACGAATAAGGGCGATGTAAAATATAGCAGTGTGGCCAGCGCCAGCGGCGAAATCTGATACGACCACATACCGAAAATCATACCGGTTGTACCGATAGCAGAACGGATAAAATGCGCCCAGGGGCGTTTGGTTTTTAAAAGTGATGGAATTTCGCGCAACGCCAAGAGCAAAATAACAAGCAGGGCAAAAGAGGCCAGATTGCGGAAAAATGTAACCTCGATCGGCCCGTAATAATCGCCCATTAATTTTGCAAACAAACTCATAGAGCTTAAGGCAAAAGCATTCAGCGAGGCAAAAAGAAGGGCGGCTGTTATATTCTGCTTCATGCCAGTTGCCCCCGCTTTCTTAAAATATGCTCGCGGTAAATGATATACCCGTTGGCCGCCACAATAATGGCCGCGCCCAAAAAGACTGGCCAGCCCGGAATAAGAGAAAAGATAAGAATATCAAAGCCGCTCGCCCATATAAGACCTGTATAATTCAAAGGTGCCACGGCGGCAACGGGCGCATTTTTAAAGGCTTTGGACAGGCAAAATTGTGCAAGCCCGCCTGCTATTCCTGTAGCTGTCAGCATGATTAGGGCAATGAGGCTTGGCTGGCTGGCATAAAACGGCATACACAGTCCTGTTAAAATCATGCCCGTAAATACAAAATAAAAAGTCACAGTGACTGAGGATTCCTGCTTCATCATGCGCAACAATAACCCTAAGGCCGCGTGCATGCTCGCTGCTATCAAGGCCAGAATAATGCCCAGCCATGCCCCTTGGAAGCCTTGCAGGCCAACCATAATGATAACTCCGATAAAGCCGATGATAATCGCGCTCCAGCGATGCGGGCCTACGCGCTCTTTTAAAAAGAAATACCCAAGGGCAGGGGTCATCAGCGTTGTGGTGAATAACAGCACCGTGACTTCGGCCATGGGGAGCATGGTAAAGGCTGCAAATGTGATCACAAGGGACATCGTGCCGATTACCGATCTGGCCGCCAAAGCCCGCGGCGTTTGTGTTTTAAACAAATGATGCTGTTTTGTAATTAAAATATAGACCAGAAAGGGGATAACCGAAACCAGATTGCGATAAAAGGCAATCTCGATAACATGATGGCCGTAGTCATTGTTCAGAATTTTGGCCAGTAAATTCATGACCGCCAGCAGGAAAAATGCGAGCGCCGCATAGGCCATCCCCTTAAGCGGGAAATCGGTATGGCTGGGGCTGACAGGGGCGCTATATGACATGCTCCTAATATGTGCCTCTTGTTCCGAAATGGCAACGGGTTATATTTTTCGTCTGTAATTCTTTGATTTAACAGGAAAATACCGGTTTTCTTTAGTTCGTTTTCTTATTTTGCGGAGGTGGGGGCTTTTCCTATAGCCGGAGAATAAAAAAGGCGCTATTCCAGCACCTTATCTATTCAAGAGTATAACAAAATTCCCGGGTTGTCGATAATAAGTTAATTTTTCATATTGATAAAATCTTTTAAAAGTTATAGAAAAAACAATTATTCAATAAAAGGGAAATTTCATGTCATTTTCAAATAATCTGACCAAAGGCGTTTTTGCCGGATCATTACTCGCTAGCACTTCTTTGGCAGAAGTGCCCGATCCTTTAGGGGAGTATATTACTGCGCATCAAAATGATCATACAGCTTTGGCCGGATTAATTTGTGAGCAAGCGCAAGAGCATAAATATATTTTTCTGGGAGATACCAATCACGGCTCTGATTTAATCAGAGAGGCTGTTAATAGTCCTGAAGTTTTATCAGCGATCGAGCGCTGTACTCTTTCAGATGTGATTGTCCTTGAAGGGCCACCCTCAGAGGCGAGAAGGGAGCAGCTGGATATTGATAGCTATAACAGAAGTATAGAGTCGTATAAAAGGTCTTTGCAAAGTCTTGAAGACTTTGAGAATTTATTAGCCGACGATAATTTGAGCCAAGAACACCGGGAGTTGATTGAAACTTTATTAGAGGATACGCATTCTAGCTTTGAGAGACGAGAGTATCTCATAAGGCAGCAATTTTACCTTTATGGTGCTGATGTGCTGGTGCGTGGGCATTTCGGTGTTCAATCCAGATATTATGATCAGGGGTATGATTTTACGCCCGAAGAAAGGCAAACCATAAGCACTTTATGGCGTTCTTATGACGCAGATATCGACTGTGCAGGATTGAGAGTAATATTCCAGGCGCGCCATGATCATGAAGATCCAGGGCAGGCGCTACTCGAGATTGATAGACTTTTAGCAGATAGAGTTGAGATCGACAATGACGCAATAGCGCAGGGTATTGTTGAGAACCATACGAGGGGAGCTGTAATTTTTTATGGTGCTGGTCATATGGATTATGAATATGATCTAAATGAGATGGTTGGCGCTGAAAACAGCGTTGTCATTAATATTATTGATGGAAGTGAGGCCGGAACTATTGACTATGACCAAAGCTATTTGCGTCATCTATTCCCGCGCGTAGGACAGCAGCTTTTCGGCGATCAGGCCCTAGAAACACAAGAACCGGATTTTACTTATGATGCATTTAGCCAGAGCTATGTTGCGGGTGATCCGGATAGTGCAGAAAATCTGGATCTTGCTCCGATCAGTGAAGAAAAGTTCAATCAATGTATTGCTGCTTTCCCTAGTGATGTGCGAAACGCTTTTATTGATAGATCGGGTCTTGATTTTACCCACGAAGATATTGTGCAAATGACCAAAAAAGGCGCTGGTCTTCCCGATATTATTCAAAATTGGGGATTAGCGCCTGTGGAATTCGAGGCCCATTAAAAAAGGCGACTTGTGAAGCGCCTTTTGAGTAATCTTATTTATATTCTAGTTCTTGGATTTATCCACCAACTGGTTCTTTTTGATCCATGGCATCATGGAACGCAGCCGCTCGCCTACTTCCTCGATCTGGTGTTCGGATTCAATGCGGCGGATGGCCTTCATGGTGGGCATACCCGTTTTGTTTTCCGTCACAAATTCCTTCACAAACTGGCCGGTTTGAATTTCTTTTAGAATTTTCTTCATCTCGGCCTTGGTTTCATCTGTCACAACGCGCGGTCCGCGTGTCAGATCGCCATATTCGGCTGTGTTGGAAATCGAATAGCGCATATTGGCAATCCCGCCTTCATACAAAAGATCAACAATCAGCTTGGTTTCGTGCAGACATTCGAAATACGCCATTTCGGGGGCATAGCCCGCTTCGACCAGAGTTTCAAATCCTGCCTTTATGAGGGCGGAAATACCGCCGCATAATACAGCTTGTTCGCCGAAAAGATCGGTTTCACATTCTTCGCGGAAATTGGTTTCGATGATACCGGAGCGGCCCCCGCCTACGCCCGAGGCATAAGACAAGGCAATATCAAGCGCTTTACCCGAAGCATCTTGATGAACAGCCACAAGACATGGCACGCCGCCGCCGCGTTGATATTCACTGCGCACCGTATGGCCGGGGCCTTTGGGGGCAATCATGATAACATCGTTATCGGCAGGCACTTCAATCAGGCCGAAATGGATGTTCAGGCCGTGGGCAAAGGCCAGGGCCGAGCCTTTTTTCAAATTGGGGGCAATTTCGTCCTTGTAAATATCGGCCTGTAATTCATCTGGGGTCAGGATCATCAAAACATCGGCCCAAGCGGCGGCTTCGGCCACGCTCATACAGGTCAGGCCCGCATTTTCTGCCTTCTTGATAGAAGACGAGCCTTCACGCAAGGCAACGCGCACATCTTTCACGCCGCTGTCATTCAGGTTATTGGCATGGGCATGGCCTTGCGAGCCGTATCCCACAATCGCCACTTTTTTATTTTTGATGAGATTGATGTCACAATCATTATCGTAATAAACGCGCATATTGCCCGCGCGGTGTTTTGCTTCATTTATATTGGCAAGTTTTTCCTGAGCCATGGAGAATTCCTTTTGTTTTTAAAATGTCCGAAAACAAAGTAAAACAGAATTGATAAGGCATTAGCAATAAAAAGATGCCTTGTCAGACAAGTAAATTTGACAATACTTCGTGCAATCCTTTATTGTATCAAGAAAAATTTACGTAATAATGAAAATGCCCCATTTATCCACCTCTATTATATATACGCTTAACTTGAAAGAACATGAGGTTTTCAAAACCCTGAGCGATCAGGTGGCCCGCGCTTTTCATACGTTTGGCGCGGCGCGCTATCAGGCAGGCAATGATGATAAGCTTTATGACGAAATAGTGCAGGCTGATAGTAAGCCTGATCAAATGTGCATTGATCCTGCTTTGAAAGAAGCATTGCAAGCTGTTAAAGCCTGTAGTTATCAAACCGAAGAAATGGGGCGCAATAAATATACAGTTGTTTTACAGCCCGGGCATGTGGCACTTGGCGTTTCTTATGGCTTGTCGGCCAATTTAATGGATATAGAAGATATGGGGCATAAATTGCTGAAAGCCTTAAAATGCGATAAGGCCGGAAGGTTCGATATTCCAGAAGGTATGCTCGGAAATAATAGAGATGAAGCGGTGGTGCGCACTCTGGCGCAGGTTTTTACGCTTCAGGCGAGAGATTGTGATTACGGAGAAGCCTTTAGCTGTTTTGAATCAATCGTGGTGAATAAAGGGCGCTATCATTCAACGCGGAAAAAATCAAACCCCATAACGATTTTATATGAAGGCGCTGGTGCCACAACCTTTGCCAAGGGGGGAGCGGACAGATTATCCGTATGATTGCGAGCTATAGGATTAATTCATCGCGTTATCGATGGTTTCGGTGATTTTTAGCCATTCATCAAAACCGCTGACAATCTTGCCGTCTTTTTTACCGTGAATTTGGCCGTTGCCCATATCGATTTGATAGATATTGGCATCGTGGCTCATTTTCAAAAAGCCGAAACTCTCGACAAAATTACAGGAATAGGTTTTCTCGCCGTCATACCAGCCATCACTTTCGACCACAGTAAGAGTGACTTTACGATCTCCTTCGCCTGACCTGGGTTTTGAATAGCTGGCATTTTTAATTTCTTTCAAGGTAAAGCCTTCGGGGATAAATAGTTCAACCCCCGCGGCGCAACCTCGTTTTAAACGCTCATCGGCTTGCGCGCGGTCAACGCAGGCGCTTAAGGATAATCCGGTGATTGCCAAAAGAGAAAGGGTGAGAATATTTTTCATGAAAAGTCCTTTTTCAAAATAGGAAAGTCAGGCCTTAATGCCTTTTTCGCCACGGGAAATTGCGGCAATGCCTGTGCGGCTTAAATCGACAAGACCAAGCGGGCGCATCAAATCCATAAAGGCTTCGATTTTGCCCTGATCGCCCGTGACTTCAAATACAAAGCTTTTAAGTGTTGAATCCACCACGCGCGCGCGGAAAATATCGGCAATGCGCAAGGCTTCGATACGTTTTTCACCTTCTGCCACAATTTTAACAAGCGCAAGTTCGCGGTCCACAAAAGGGCCGTATGTGGTTAAATCGCGCACCTGACGAACAGGGACCTGTTTTTCGAGCTGGGTGCGGATTTGTTCAATCACTTGCGCCGTTCCCGAACATACGATTGTAATGCGCGACAAGCTGGCATCATGGTCGGTTTCGGCCACGGTCAAGGAATCAATGTTATAGCCGCGCCCTGAAAACAGGCCGATCACCTTGGCCAGAACGCCCGGTTCATTATCCACCAGAACGGCGAAAGTGTGGGATTCAATGGCCGTTTCCGCGGGTCCGGGGCCGTAAACAGATTTATTTCTTTTCTTTTTGATGGCGGGCTCACTCATAGCTTTATTTATAGCCCGAAATGAGCGGGCTTGCAAAGGCGAAGATTATCAATTTGATTTTATGGTATATCTGTGCAACAAGTGTAACTTTATAACATCAGGATATATATGTCGGAGTCTCAAAACCCAGAGCCAAAGTCATTTCTTCGTGCTGCTTTTTCTAAAGTAAGTAGCGGTCTGGCGCGTGCCAAAAAACCAGCTGTGATTGCAAGCTCCTTTGCGTTGGCCGCCTCCAGCGCGCTTATATCGCCTGCTTTGGCTTTGCCCGCGGCGGCTGGCGTTGGTTTGGGGCTATATTTATTGCATCAAACATCGGAATACGCGCTGGATGATATTAACGGCTTAGGCAAGGCGGCCGGATTTTCGGCCATGACGCTTGGTATTCTTTCCGGTCTTGTGCATAGCGGGGCGGAAGCGGCCGTATCGGCGCAGGCTGTTCTGGGCGGGAATACCGATTTGGCGCTCTCTAACATTGTCGGCGGCTCTATTGTCCATACGCTCGGTATTTTGGGGGCGGCCGCAGCGATTGCAGGCATTGGTGATAAAGCTAGCGGCACGGATGACTGGAAATACTCCACCCTTGTAATGGCGGGTGGCGCTGGCGCTTTTGGCGGCCAGCTTTTAACCGGTAATCTCTGGAGCGGACTAGGCGCCGGCATGCTCGGCTACGGGCTTTATTATCTGGCCAAGCGTGTAAAACAGGGCGGCGAGTGTGCCCATGATCATGGGCATAGCGCATCTTGTGGGCACGCCCATCATGATCACAGTCATGACCATCACCATCGCCAAGACCATGAGCATCATGCGCATGACCATGAACATGAAGATGCAAAATCACCATCTAGCCTGAAAGAGGCAAGCAAAGCGGCATTGTCGCTCGGGGCGCTCATCGGTGTATCCCATTACGTGGTGAAAAACGCGCTGGATTTATCGGCTGACTGGAATTTGAACCATACTTTTATGGGCGTGGTTATTGTTGCGGCGGGAACGGCGCTTTCAGAAGCCTATCTAACCATTCGCGCGGCCATGAAAAAACAAACAGGCTTTGCTTTGGGTAATGTTCTGGGGTGCAATATTACCAATACGCTTTTGGTCGGCGGGGCGATTGCTGCGCTGGCGGGGCTGGATAATCTGGGGCTGGAGGTGGCTGAATACCTAAAAGAAATCGAAGTCCCCGATACGCTCAATTTAAACACCACCGAGGGCAAAATCAACTGGGGTACATTTGCCGGGGCGGCGGCGGGCGTTACTGCCCTTATGGCCGCACAAAAAGGGCATATTTCCCGCAAGCAGGGCGGTTTGATGGTGGGAGCCTATCTGGCCTATGTCGCCGCAACCTATCAATTCTCCGAGCCGCTGTTTAATTGCCATTTTGATTTTGTGAACGGCGAGATGGTCGAGCACTGCATAAAACCGGGTGAAAGCGGCAATGATTTTTACCAGCAAAATCAGGATTTCAATTTTGATTTTGATGCTTTGTAATGCGCAAATTCAGCTTTTTCGCCAATCAATATTATAGAGATCAAACCGGCGGTCGCGCAGATTTTGTACCGTGCCCGAATGACGGCTTTGGTTCAGCGTGTCGAGATGTAAATCCGCAAAGGCAATGGTTTCGGTATTGGCGGGTGTTGTGGCCGCTATGCCATCGCGCGCGAAAGGAAAATCACACGGCGTTAGAATACAGCTTTCGGCGTAGTTAATATCCAGATTTTCGACATCGGGCAAATTGCCGACCGTCCCGGACATCACCACATAGCACTGGTTTTGCACGGCCATAGCCTGACAGCAATAACGCACGCGCAGATAGCCCTGCCTTTCATCCGTGCAAAAGGGAACAAAGACAATCATCGCGCCCTGATCGACAAG
>JBKHDZ010000017.1:0-21169 GCA_046541095.1 Alphaproteobacteria bacterium | reverse complement strand
ATCTCGGGCGCTGCGCTTTTGTGTGCCCTTAAAAAGCATATGTTCCACCATATGCGCGGCGCCATTATGAGCCATGTTTTCGTGGCGCGTGCCTACGCCCACCCATACGCCCAAAGCAATAGAGCCTATGCTTGGCACGCGGTCGGTTACAACGCGCAAACCATTATCAAGAGTAGTTGTTTGAATATCGGACATTTCTAATGATGTAGAGATTTTTTGCACCCATATCAAGATTTGCACGCAGCTTTAGATAAAAAAGTTCATAAAAAAAAGTTCATAAAATGGCTGAGCCGGTTTTTATAAAGCATAGGATGAATGCTCAAAAACGCAAATAGATAGAAAGTAAATCTTTGAATTTGATTGCTTTCTTTATTTTCAGGGCTTGCACTCAATGCAATTTTCTGGTCATTATAGAAACGTTTTAAATCGTATATCAAAAATAGGGCGAGCATGTATAACGACGAAAACTGGAATGTGGTTCAAGGTGAAGAGCTGGCGGGCTTTTTAGACCAGATTAATCCAATCGACGGAAAATACCGCGTTTCTGCCGAGAGCACAGAAGTCCACTGGCGTATGTTGCCTTTTTACGATAGCGTCGCCCTTATCCGCGTGCGCGACCCTAACTGGGTTAATAAAAAACTCAATATTTTCTATCTGACAGATCAGGGAAATCTATTCCGCTTGAACGGAACTTCTCCCCCTATTCACGAAGTGAATGCCAAAGCGCCGATCAAGGTAACCGAAGAAAATGTTCTGGAATATCTGCGTTTTTTCTGTTTCTTTGTACGCGGCGAAGAAGGGCCTTTCTATATTGCCGAAAGCATGGAAGACCCCAATATCCCCACTGAAATGGATGATACAACGCGCTCTGTCATTGAGGGCACCGTACGCCCGGCCACGTTTGAAGGTATGAACGAGCAAGGACATTTCCTTTGCGATGCGGTTGTCTTTTATTCAAACGCGCTATTTATTGCCAATTTTGCTGTACAGCCAACAGGTATGATCGAAATGCTGGATGACGAACCCATTGCTGCCGACCTTCCGGTGCGCATTGAAAAACCTGTTGCCTAAAAACAGTTTTTGCAGGCGCTATAAAATTACGCTTATCATTGTGTGTTAAACACCGCTTCATCTTGGAAAGCGGTGTTTTTTGTGCTAACTTATCTTAACTATTATTGTTCTAATTTCGTAAAGCCTTGCGAAAGTCATGCTGATCTTTTTGAAACATAAATCATGTATAGCAAGCCACATATTATCGGCTGTTATTATCATGGGCGCTTTATTAACGGCGAGCGCACAATCTTTCGCCAAGGATACTTCGAAATTATACATTTCCGGCTATATGGGGATTAATTTAGGGCGCGATCTCGATTTTTCCGAAGACACAAATACCATCTCCGGTACCGCCGACATAAATAACGCTCCTTCGTTTGCCGGAGCGCTTGGATTGCGCTTAAGCAAAAATTTACGCACAGAAGCCGAGTTATCTTATCGAAAAAATGATATTGATTCTCTAAGCGGTAATTTTGGCCGCTCCGATATTGGCGGCGATTTATCGGGCTGGCTCGGTCTTATCAATCTCTATTACGATTTTGATTTAGATTGGAAAATAAAACCTTATCTAAGCGCAGGATTAGGTCTTGGTTATTATGATGCCGACGTTGTTTCATTAAACGGCGCCCGCTTTAGCGATGATGCCTATGGTTTCACATGGCAAGCCGGGGCAGGCTTGCAATACCGCTCGGGCGATAAATGGTTTTGGACGGCCGGCTACCGCTATCTGGATTCAGCTGATCTCGAATTCGGTGATCTGGATCTGGATTATAATAGCCATGAAATTCGCCTCGGCGTTTCTTATGATCTTGACTGGCAATAAAGTATAAAGCCTTTTGCCTTAGCGCCCGATTGCGAGTATATAACTTCCTATGACACAAAATTATGACGTTGCAATCATTGGTGGCGGACTGGCCGGATTAACCTTGGCTTGCCTGCTTGGCAATGGTGGCTTGCGCGTTGGAATTATTGATGCCGCCGATCCGCAAAAACCCATGCGCGGTGATGAGCGCACGACAGCCATTTCTTACGGCTCGGCCCTCATTCTTCAGCAAGCCGGAATATGGGAAGATTTAAACGGCAGAGGCGCACCTATCCGCGATATTAAAATTCTGGATGGCGACAGCGCTCTTTTACTTCAATTTCTCAGTGAGGAAGTCGGCAATAAAGACTTTGGTACCATTTTCCTCAATTCCGATATACGGGCTGCCTTGAACAATAATGTTAAAGCCAGTGAAAACATTGATTTAATTGCGCCTGCCAAGGTCAGTGATTTTAAAGTAGATAAGGATGGCATCCTAACAATTTTAGAAGACGCGCGGATTATTCACTCCAAACTGGCCATTGGCGCTGATGGCCGCAACTCTTTTATGCGGGAATGGCTGGATATTGATACAAGGGCCTGGAGCTATAACCAGCGCGCCGTTGTGTGTATTGCCCGCCATGAAAACCCGCATCATAATGTTGCTGTAGAGCATTTTATGCCTGACGGGCCGTTTGCCATTTTGCCTATGGCGGATGACGAAGAAGGCAATCACCGCTCTTCCATTGTTTTTACCGAGCATGGCCCTGAACGCAAATCGCGCATGCGATTAAGCCAGGAAGAATTTGTATCCCTATTGCAAAAACGTTTCCCCGCAGACTATGGAACAATCGAAATGGCAGGAGAACGCTCCGTCTATCCTTTAAGTCTTGTGCATGCCGCTTCTTACATCGGGCCGCGTATGGCGCTGGTTGCTGATGCGGCGCACGGCATTCACCCGATTGCAGGGCAAGGGTTAAATTTGGGATTCCGCGATGTCAAAGAAATTGCCGCGCTCGTTTTAAAAGCACATAAGGCCGGGCAAGATATTGGCTCGGCAGACCTTTTGAAAACATATCAGCGGCGCAGGCGCCCTGATAATATGGCGATGGTGGCTTTTACCGATGGGCTGGTACGCCTGTTTTCAAACAATCTGCCACCTTTGAAGCTAGCGCGGCGTTTAGGATTAAAAGCCGTTGGTAAAATTCCCCTCGCCAAGCGCTTTTTCATGAAGCAAGCTATGGCCGATAGATCTTGATAAAAAGAATCGTCATTATTTCATTGACAAGCAGAGCTTGGAGCCGTTATAAAGGCGCTCTTAATGGTATTAGAAACACAGATTTTAAGGATTTTGAGCGATGAAACGCACATTCCAGCCCAGCAAATTGGTTCGCGCCCGCAGACACGGTTTTCGTGCGCGTATGGCAGACCGTAACGGACGCAAAGTTTTGGCCCGTCGCCGTGCAAAAGGCCGCAAGTCTTTGAGCGCGTAATTTAACCGCTTAAACCAAGTAAGGCAGGCCGATGCATGCCACCAAAGACCAGCTTGCCAATTTACACACTCTAAAAAAACGCAGTGATTTTCTTCATGCTCAAAAAAGCGGTGTGAAATGGGTTTCGCAAGGCTTTATCCTGCAAATCGCCGAAAATAATCTGGGCCAACTCCGCTGCGGTTATACCGTCACCAAAAAAACCGAGAAATCCGCCGTTAAGCGTAACCGTATCAAACGCCGTTTGCGAGCCGTGGCGGCAGATATTTTGCCTCTTCATGCAAAAACATCGTGCGATTATGTTCTGATCGGTCGCAGCCAGAGTTTAACAAGGCCCTATGCCGCGCTTTCTCAGGATTTGAAATGGTGTCTTAAAAAAACAGGGTATTTACGCGATGAGAAAAACAAGCATTAAGATTTTGCAATTTCCGGTGCGGATTTATTCTTATATTATTTCTCCCTGGCTTCCGCGTTCCTGCCGTTTTTACCCCTCATGCTCGGCTTATATGATTGAAGCGCTGGAAAAACATGGCCCCTTAAAAGGCGGATGGCTTGGAATCAAGCGCGTTTTCAGATGCCATCCTTATTCAAAATGTCCTTATGATGATCCGGTGCCTTAAAGGATTTACTTCCCTGCTTGCAACGGCTATAAACGCTTACAATAATAATCAAACGACCGTTAAAAAAGGCCCTCATGCTGAACAACAAAGACCAGATGCACCCCCATGATATCCGCAATATTATTATATTCGGTATTGTATCTATTATTTTATGGACGCTGTTTGAAGTCTATGTTTTGCAGCCCAAAAAGGAGGCTATCCAAAAACGTCAGCAAATTGAGCGTTTAATCGCCGAAAAAGAGGCCGAAACAGGACAAGAGATTATCCCGCGCACGCTCGTACGCCCTAGAAACGAAGTTTTAGCAGAAGAACGCCGCATTACATTCTCCAACAATGAAATAACTGGCACAATCAATACAAAAGGCGGGCGTATAGATGATTTGTCCCTCGATCATTTCTACCAGACATTGGCCAAAGAAAATAAAGTCACGTTGTTATCGCCCAAAGATACGCAACACCCGCGCTTTGTGGATTATGGATGGGTCGCCAAAGACAAAACTGTGAAATTACCGGATAACAACACCATCTGGCAAGTGCGCGGCAATGAGCAGTTAACTTTGGATAACCCCATAACCCTTGTGTGGAATAACGATCAAGGCTTGATTTTTGAGCGCATCATTTCGCTGGATGAGCATTACATGTTCGAGATAACCCAGCGCGTTATTAATGATTCAGGCCGCGATATCCAGCTTTTTCCCTATGCCTTGATTACACAGACGGGCTTGCCGAAGAATTTACAAAATATTTGGATCATGCATGAGGGGCCAATCGGCTTTATCGGGCAAGAGTTGATGCAAAGTTCATATTCCGATTTGCGCGAAAAGGGCCGCCGCGAAAAAACGGCCGATCAGGGCTGGATCGGAATTACCGATAAATACTGGCTGACCAGCGTTATCCCGCCGCAAGGCCAGAATGCCAAATACCGCTTTAACCACGTCCAGAACTTTAAAGAGCCGGATAAGGGTCGTTTCCAGATAGATTACACCGGTACGGCCGTCACCATTCCAGCCGGATCCAGCGGGCAAAGCACCAGCCATCTTTTTGCAGGGGCAAAAGAAGTTTTGCTTCTAAATGAGTATGAAGAAGCCTTGAATATACCCAATTTCAATCTGTCGGTTGATTTTGGCTGGTTCTGGTTCATGACGAAGCCGTTTTTCTACGCGCTTCATTATATCTTTGAATTTGTCGGCAACATGGGTATTGCGATTATCATCCTGACAATCATTATCCGGACAATGGTGTTTCCGCTGACCAATACCTCTTATCGCTCCTTTGCAAAAATGAAAAAGGTTGCCCCGCAAATCAGCGAATTGCGGGATACATACGGTGATAATAAACAGCGCCTTCAGCAGGAAATTGTCGAGCTTTACAGCCGCGAAGGGGTGAATCCCATGGCCGGGTGTCTGCCGATATTAATCCAGATACCGATTTTCTTTTCTCTGTATAAGGTGTTCTTTGTCACGATTGAAATGCGCCATGCACCTTTCTTTGGCTGGATTAAAGATTTATCCGCGCCTGATCCGACCAGTATTTTTAATTTATTCGGCCTTCTGCCCTATGATGTTCCGGCATTTTTAATGATCGGTGTTTGGCCATGCCTGATGCTCCTTGGTATGTTGTTGCAGAAAAAATTAAATCCACCGCCGCAAGATAAATTCCAGCGCGATTTGATGAATATATTTCCGTTTTTTATCGCCTATATTATGTCGGGCTTTGCTTCCGGTCTGGTCATTTACTGGACATTCAGTGCCTATATCGGAATCCTGCAACAAATGATTATCATGCGCTCGCTAGGCGTACCTATTTATCTGTTCGGGCAGAGCGAGGAAGAAGAAAAGCTGGAAAAGCAAGTGCAGGAAGGCCCGGATGTTTACCCTTTAAGCGAGATGGCCGAAGAAGATTTCGAAGAAGCCATGTTCGGTAATCATGGTGAGGATAAATCCAAAGAGATTACCCCGCCCAAACCCAAGAAAAGCAAAAAGAAGAAGAAATAATGCCTGTAGAAGAGGAATTCTCCCCGCTTGAAATCGAGCAGGCTCGCAAGCTTTTCTTGGGCCCCTGCGATTTTATGCTGGGCGTTGCGGGCTTGGAGCAATTACCCGAAGCCGGCTTACCGGAGATTGCCTTTGCCGGACGCTCCAATGTTGGTAAATCTTCCTTAATGAACGCGCTTACAGGGCGGAATGCTCTGGCACGTACATCGCATACACCGGGGCGTACACAACAGCTTAATTATTTTAATCTTGGCGGTAAAATCCATCTGGTGGATATGCCGGGCTATGGCTATGCCAAGGTTTCCAAAACCCAGCGTGAAGACTGGAATAAACTGATCAGATCCTATTTGCGCGGCCGCCCGACATTGCGCAGTGTCTTTATTCTGGTCGATGCAAGGCACGGCCTGAAAGAAAACGATCTGGAAATTATGCGCATGCTGGACGAAACGGCTGTGGCCTACCGTATTATCCTGACCAAATCCGATAAGGTACACCCCACCAAGCAAGCCATCTTAAAAGAAGAATTGGAAATAATCCTGAAAAAGCACTCGGCCGCTTACCCTTATGTGCACTTTACCAGCGCGGTCGAAGAAAGCGGCATTGGCGAATTCCGCGCTATTATCCGCACTTTTGCGCAGTCCTAACTCAAACGCCATGACTTTTAACGATCCGCAAGAACGCTATAAAAGGCGTGCACCCCATCCGATCCTTGAACACAGAGCGAGGCTTGCTGATCACAGGCGGTGCAAATATCCGAGCCACCTTGTGTGGTCAAATCCACATTGGCCCCCGTCGTAAAATTGGTTTGCGTTCCGGCTCCAAAAGGAATTTGGCGCTCTACAAAGGCTTCCTTGGCCGAATCGGTCATAACAGGGGGATTGGGCGATAAAGTGGGATCTATCTTCTCATTTAAAATGCGGCACAAAGTTGGATTTATTCCGTAAGCCACGAGAATTATATCTGTATTGTTGCTGGCACTCCATTCCACATTGTTAAATCGCCCCATATACCAGCCCGGAGCAGGATCAGCCGGAGTGGTGATATTACTATCGTCAATGAGAACATCGTTTAGCGTGCCTAAATTCAGGCCCCCCCCTTGCGGGTGGTAAACCTTATAGATAGGAGCAACAGGGTTGTTGGTATCAAAATTGGGATCATTGGGGAGCGTAAAATCAACTTCTTCTATAAAAACGCCTTGCGCTTCCATCTGGTCGATAACGGATTTTGCCTGCGCGGCATAGGAAATAATCTGGCTGGCATAAATCTCGGCGCGGTCTTCTTCCAGACCGCCGGCTTCACTGGTATCGGTATTTCGGCTCAAGGTAAAACTCAGCGCGGCAAAAAGCACGATAGCGATCAAAACATAAACCAAAGCATTGCCGCGTTCTTTTTCGCGGGTTTGCGCGGAATTGACTGGATAATGTTCACATTTTGTTTTCATTGGAGCCCCTGTTTTGCTACGCTTGATCTATTCAAATATTATAGTACGGATTTATCCCATGTTAGAACAAGTGAATATCGAAATTTTATATGCAATTGGTGGATTGCTGGCGGGATTGTTTATGGCCACACTTTATTTCTTTGGCCGCGTTACCAAGCTGGAACGGCAGAATGCCGAGCTAACCGCGCAGATAAAATCGCAAGCCGCATCGTTCGAAGCGATTAATGCCGAAATGAATAACCGCTTTAAACTCTCCGCGCAAGAAGCCTTGAGAGCGTCTTCCGAGCAATTTTTGCAACTGGCGCAGGAAAAATTGAAAATCGCGCAAAATGATGGCGCCCATGATCTGGAAAAACGCCAAAAAGCCATTGAAACGCTTGTAAAACCTATTCAAGAGCAACTAGACGGGCTTGGTAAAGCAGTTCAGCAAACCAAAGGTACAGATGAGGAATTGCGCAAGGAGCTTAAATTCCTGACTACCGAAACAGCCAAGCTTGTCGGCGCTTTGCGCGATCCTTCGGCGCAAGGGCAATGGGGCGAATATATTCTGGAAGGGCTTTTGGAGAAATCCGGCCTTATGAAAGGCATTCACTATGAAACGCAAGTATCATTTGAAACCGAAAATGGCCGCGTGCGCCCCGATGCAGTGATCAATATGCAAGACGGCTTTAATATTATTATTGATGCCAAAGCCCCGATCAATGAGTTCACCCAGCGTCTTGGGAGCGATTTGAACGAGGATCAATATAACGAAGTGATGCGCGGTATAGCGCGGCAGGTCAAATCGCATGTGCAGGCCCTGGGCAAAAAAGGATACTGGGAAAATCTGGAAAGCCCTGATTTTACAGTGCTGTTTTTACCCTCCGAGCATATTTATTCGCTGGCTTTGCGGGCTGATCCTACTTTGGTGGATTATGCAACAGCGCAAAATATCATCATTGCCTCGCCGACCTTGCTGATGTCGCTTTTGCGCGTGGTCGGAATGAGCTGGCGACAAGTCGAGCTGGCCAAAAACGCACAGGAAATATCGGAGCTTGGCGGAGAGCTTTATAAACGGCTTTTGAAATTCACCGATCATATCGGCAAGGTGGGTAAAAACCTGCAAAACGCCATGAACGGCTATGATTCGGCAATCGGCTCTCTGGAAAAATCAGTGCTTCCTTCAGCCCGCAAAATGCACGAACTTCAAGGAAAGCAAAGCGATGATTTACAAAAGCTGGATGCTATCGAGCGCAATCCACGCCTTGTATCCTTAACCGAAGAGGATGAAGCAGAGAAAAAACGCGCCTGATTATTTCAAAAGTGCGCGCTTTGACCCCTTACCAGTTTTTCATCTGCTCTTCAAAAGCATTACAACGCGGGTCTTTTGTTATGCAAAGACCGCCCGCCACAAGCAATTGATAATGGCTTTGATCAGGCATTACGCTGGTTTTGGTTGTTGTATCATAAATGGTGTTCACACATTCCACATAAGCGCTTCCGAAGGCAGTAGCGGGAAATTCGCCTTTTTCTTCAACGGTAGCGGCGGCGCAGCCGTTTTTAATCGCATCCAATGAGGCTTTATGGCCTTGCGCATTTAAAGTTTCGGCGTAATTAATCGCCAGATCTTTGTTGGATTTTCCCATCGCCTCAATGCAACCCGCACTCTCCCAATTTCCAACACAAGCCCCGGCCACATTCTTGGCATGAGCCATAACGGCCTGATCAACTTGCTGGGCTTGAGCGGGCAGAGCCGCCAATATTCCAAGAGTGCTTAAAACTATAAAAAATTTCATTATCTTTATCCTTAACGTTATAGGGGATGATTGCTATTACCCTAACATGACAGGCGGGGCTAAGAAAACTTGACCGCGCGAAAAAAAACAATTATTTCAAATCCTATGAGCGCTTATGAAATAATTACAATTCCCGACCCTGTTTTAAAACAACAGGCTCAGCCTGTTGGTTCCATCACATCTGATATTCAAAAGCAAATGGATCAGATGCTGCAGACCATGTATAACGCGCCGGGTATCGGTTTGGCGGCCAATCAGGTGAGTCTTCTAAACCGCGTTATCGTTATGGATCTGGCCGATAAGGATAATGGCGAGGACCCGCAACCCTGGCGCATGGCCAATCCTGAAATTATCTGGGAATCAGAAGAAATGAGCGTCATGCAGGAAGGATGCCTGTCTATTCCCCATCAATATGCCGATGTGGAGCGCCCGGCCAGCGTGCGTGTGAAATATCTTGATTATAACGGCAAGGAAGCAGAGATGGAGGCTTCCGGCCTGCTATCGCATTGCGTTCAACATGAAATCGATCATTTAAACGGTGTTTTATTCATTGATTATCTCTCCTCGCTCAAACGCAATATGATTGTGAAAAAAGTCGATAAACTGAAAAAGCAGGGTTTGCTGTGAGCGAAAAACCCTTGCGCATAGGCTTTATGGGCACCCCTGATTTCGCAAAAACCGCGCTTGAAAAGCTTGTAACCAGCGGCCATTCCATTGTTTGCGCTTATTCCCAGCCGCCCCGCCCCAAAGGCCGCGGTCATAAATTGCAAAAATCGCCTGTGCATGAATATGCGGAAGGCCAAAATATACCTGTCTATACCCCGCAAAATTTCAAGGGCGAGGAAGCGCGGACGCAATTCGCCGCACATAATCTGGATGTAGCGGTTGTGGCCGCCTATGGCCTTATCCTGCCGCAAGAGATTTTGGATATGCCGCGCTATGGGTGTTTGAACATCCATGCCTCATTATTGCCGCGCTGGCGGGGGGCGGCGCCTATTCAATATGCCATCTGGAAAGGTGATGACAAAACAGGCGTGACCATCATGCAAATGGAGCGCGGGCTGGACACAGGCCCGATGATTGCAAAAAAGGAAATTGCCATCACACCTCAGACCACTGCCAGCAATTTACATGATGATCTGGCCGAAATTGGGGGCGAGATGATTGTTGAGGTTTTGGAGGATTTACAACAATTCGGATTTCTACAAAGCGAAAAGCAAGATGATAATCAATCCAGCTATGCCGCCATGTTAAAAAAGGAAGATGGTATTATTGACTGGCACAAAAGCGCTATTGAGATTGATCGCCAGATCCGCGCGCTTAATCCTTGGCCAGGGGTCTGGACAATTTTTGGAGATCAGCGGATAAAGATTCTGGAAGCCAAACCTGCCCATGAAAACAGCGATATAGCACCCGGGACAGTATTGGATAAAAAAGGACATGTGGCTTGCGCGCAGGGTGTTTTGCAACTTATAACCCTCCAGCCCGAGGGTAAAAAACCCATGGACGTCGCGAGCGCGATCAATGGCGGCTATCTCAAAACGGCACAATAGTTCAAAAGCGGACCTATCAGCACATAAACCTATTGTAATTATGTAAAAAATAATTTATCGTTTCTGCATGTTTATTTCTGCCTCTGATATTTTACTGTCCATGCAATGGTCCACCACTATAGGGGTGGAGCTGGAATTTCTTTTGCCAGCCAAATCTTTCAGCCGAAATATTTTAAAAGATATCTGGGACATCGAAAAAGGGTGGGAATTACAGCCCGAAGGGTTAAGCACTGATCTTGCCTGGAGTGGACAAGAGTTAAAATCCCCCATATATGATGGAGATACGCTTGCGAAAATAGAAGATATAACAGAGTATGTGCGCGCAAGCGGCGGCATAGTCAATGAATGTTGCGGCCTGCATATACATGCCGGGCTTAAACCTTTTCCATGGCAAAGCTGGACCGATATTCAAAAACAAAGTTTTGCCAATTATGCGTTAATTGAACCCGCAATGCTTTACCCTTATTTGCGCTTGCACCACCCCAAATTACAAAGGCAATCTATTGTGCGCGCTTTTGATATCGGCTCGATGCGCGAAGCACGGCAAATGGCGCAAAATATTCTCGATGGCAATGCAATGTTTTTAAAATCACTATCAAGAAAAACTATGACACTCTATCCGCAAAGAGATTATAAACCCTATCAAACAATAGAATGGAAAGGCCCGGCTGGTACATTGTGTCCTTTGCAGATAGCGGCTTGTATGAAATTCTGGGATACTTTGACAGGCAAAAGTGCCGCAATGGCTTTGTCTTCACAAGGCCCGCATTTGCCCAGCTTTGATGAATTCAAGGAATTATGCGCAATCGCGCAGGACTATAATTCCACAATGCAATTAAGCGAGAGCTTTGACATTGATGACCGTGTTCGTCTATTAACATGGAATGCAGACACGCTGGAAAATTATTATTGAATATCAGGGTACAGACTTTGCCGGGTGGCAACGTCAAAAAGATGTTCCCTCAATCCAGCAATCTATTGAAGAAGCTTTATATAAATTCTGCCAGCAAAAAATAACCCTCTTTGTTGCTGGGCGTACGGATGCGGGCGTTCATGCCTTGGGGCAGGTGGCGCATTTTGATCTGGATTATGGCGAGCGCACGCTGGATGGATATGATCTACTAAAAGCATTGAATTATCATCTGCAACCTGCACCCATATCCGTTGTTCACGCCGAAAAAGTGCCTAAGCATTTTCATGCCCGCTATAGCGCGATTAACAAATTATACCGGTATCGCATTTTACAGCGCCCCGCTTTCCCAGCTATGGATAAGGGACGCGTCTGGCATTTCAAAAGAGCGCTTGATGCAAAAACCATGCACGATGCCGCACAATTATTACTGGGCCAGCATGATTTCACCACGTTTCGCGATTCACAGTGTCAGGCCAAATCGCCCATAAAAACGCTGGACAGACTGGATGTTTTTGAACGTGAATACGATGCTCATCATGGTAAGGAAATTATTTTTGAAACAGAAGGGCGGTCTTTTTTGCATCATCAGGTGCGCAATATGGTGGGCACACTCACCCTTATTGGCGAGAGCAAATGGAGTGCGCAAGATCTGCAACAGGCGCTAGAGGCTAAAGACCGCACAAAGGGCGGCATGACTGCACCCGCGGACGGGCTATATCTTGTGCGGGTGGATTATGAATGAAAACCGCAAAGCCTATCGTATAACCGTCTTTATATCGCAAGATGCGCTGGATGATTTTATTGCCGCTATTCAAGATAAAATTCCGGCCTTTGATGCCCCCTATGACCGTGTGATGTGGTGGAGCGAGCCGAGAATAGAAGCCGGTACCGAACAGTTCAGAGCACTGAAAGGTGCCCAGCCAGCCAGCGGTCATATTGGAGAAACAAAGCGTATCCCAACAACGCGGCTGGAATTTCTTTGTCCTTATAAAGAAAAAGAAACGCGGCAATTTATTATTAATATCTTAAAACCTGCGCACCCTTTCAATGATCCTGTTATCTATTATGAAGAAATCATTTGGCCGGAAAATACCACGTCGCAGAAATAAAATTTGATTTTTCGTAATTTTTGCTTTATGGTTCGCGCTAAATTGACACCAAGGAGATTATTATGTTTATTCGTATTCTAGCCTGCATTCTTTTAGCGATGGCCCCTGCAAATGTCTATGCCCAAGGTTTAAATCCTTTTTTGGAAGTATTGAATGATTATAATGAAATAAAACCGAAGCAAAACCCGCACTGGGAACGCTCATCCGAAACGATGAAAAGTCGCATTCTGGATAATAAAAACAAGGTTATTGGCGAATTAAACGACATTATCCTCACGCCAAGCGGCGCTATAGCTTTCTTAAATGTAGAATTAGACCGCCTGCAGTTGGGTGATGTTTTTTTGAATTATAATGAAATGGCAATTAATGCTTCGGCGCGTTCCTATGCGCTTGGTTACGAAGACGATCAAATCGAAGAATTCTACCCGCAGCTTCTGGCAAATATTGAAACCGCCGCGGGAGATGACAATGATCGCATCGGTGTGGACAATTTGATAGGTTCGGATGTTACAGATGAGAGTGGCCGCCGCATTGCCAAAGTGGAAGAAGTGATGTTTTCGGATAGCGGTCAACGCGCTGAAGCCCTTCTTTTACGCGTGAATTATAAATCCGTACGCGGTGAGAACGTCGCTATTCCCTTTTCTTCGTTTGAATATATTCAAGATGGAAGCCGTTTTGATGTCCGCATCACACAAGAGCAAGCCGATACGGTTTTACAATTTGCCTCAGATATGTAGAGGCAAATATAAGGTCTGCCCCTACGGTTTCACACCGAAATATTTTTCAAGAATTACAAAGTAAATGCGTGTCAGGTCTTCAAGATCTGACACGTTTGCATTTTCATCGACCTGATGGATCGTGGCGTTAATCGCTCCGCATTCTACCACCGGGCAATATTTTACAATAAAGCGCGCATCCGATGTGCCGCCCGTAGTTGTATAGGCGGGCTCATGCCCGCTTATTTCCTGAACAGTATCTTTAACAAGCGCCGTCCAATCATTGGGTTTGGTGATAAAACTCTCGGCATTACCTTCAAATGTGATCTCGTATGCAAGGCCGGTATTATCCAGCAATTCTGTTATCTTGCTTTTAAGGCTCTCGCTACTCCAATTATCGTTAAAACGGATATTAAAAGCCGCCTTGCCGTTGGCGGGAATAACATTCCCGGCCGGATTGCCGACATCAATGGTCGTGATTTCCAGATTGGTCGCATCAAAAAATTCATTACCCTGATCAAAATTATACTCGGCCAAAACATTCAGTAATTTTATCAGCCGCGGTAAAGGGTTATCGGCTTTATGCTGGTAAGCAACATGGCCTTGCTTGCCTTTAACTGTTATATATCCGCTTAAAGATCCTCTGCGCCCGATTTTAATTTCCTGCCCTATATGATCTGGATTTGTGGGCTCGCCGACCAAAGCAACATCCGGAACATGATTATTTTCTTTCATCCATTCCAGAACTTTGACCGTGCCATTAATGGCTTCTGCCTCTTCATCGCCGGTTATTAAAAGGCTTATAGAACCGCCGAAATCTGGATGATATTTTACAAAATCTATAGCCGCGCAGGTAAAGGCGGCGACAGAACCCTTCATATCGCTGGCACCGCGCCCGAATAATACGCCGTCTTTTATATACGGAGTAAAGGCCCCATAACTCCAAGCGTTTTCATCGCCCGCAGGCACCACATCGGTATGTCCCGCATAACAAAGATGCTTTCCTGTATTTCCAAAACGCGCGAAAAGATTTTGTATTTCCGCTTTCTCACCGCCACCAAAAGCAAGGTCAAAACATTCAAACCCAGCTTTTGCAAGCGCTTGCTTTAATATATATTGCGCGCCTTCATCTTCCGGCGTAACAGACGGGCAGGCAATAAGAGATTTTGTAAGGTCAATGACGTGCATTTTGGCTCTGTATCATAAGCAATGGTTATAAGTGTTATGCCTAGATGTGCCAGAGATCAAGCGTACTGTAAACATATATTCCAGACCTTAAAATATTGTTTCAGGTAAGGCCGTCTATAGCCATGGAAACTTTGGCAGCCTTATCCCCGAAAAAACGCGATCAAGCGCGCTGGGATATTTCCATGGCCAAAATGGTTGAAGAGGCCAGGAGTTTTGCAAATGAACAGGAAAGCATAGAGAAAAGCGAGCGTTTATTAATCGAAGCAAAAACTCCGCAAGCTTTGCTGGAAAATAAATCTATTGTGCTTCAAATTGAAGGGCCGAAAGATAAAGAACCTGCAATGAAAGACGAAATTTCACCGCCTGCTCATTCTCTATACGAGCCGAATTAGCTTTAACTAATCTCTCAGCAACTCATTGATACTGGTTTTCGAGCGTGTTTTTTCATCCACACGCTTAACAATCACGGCGCATCCTAAATTCGGCCCAGGAGAGCCATCTGGCAGCGGCTTGCCAGGCATAGTTCCTGGGACGACTACGCTATAGGCCGGAACGCGGCCCATGAAAATCTCGCCCGTATTGCGATCAATAATTTTTGTGGAAGCGCCGATAAAAACCCCCATCGATAATACACTGCCTTCTTCGACAATAACGCCCTCCACAACTTCAGAGCGCGCACCGATAAAGCAATTATCCTCGATAATTGTCGGCTCGGCCTGCAAAGGTTCCAACACCCCGCCAATGCCAACGCCGCCCGATAAATGCACATTTTTACCGATTTGCGCGCAAGACCCGACAGTCGCCCATGTATCAACCATTGTGCCTTCATCTACATAAGCGCCGATATTGACAAAAGAGGGCATCAGGACAACGCCTTTGGCAATATAGGCACTCTTGCGCACCACACAATTCGGCACAGCGCGAAATCCCGCATTTTCGAATTCACGGTTGTTCCAGTCCTTAAACTTGCTATCGACCTTGTCATACCAATTCGCCCCATCCGGCCCGCCCGAGATAATGTCCATAGGGTTCAAACGAAAAGATAAAAGGACGGCTTTTTTCAACCATTGATGAACATGCCACTTGGCATCCAGCTTCTCGGCAATGCGCACCTCGCCGCTATCCAGAAATTGCAAGGCCGTATCCACAGCATCGCGCACTTCTCCTTTTGTATCAGCATTTAAAGTATCGCGGTTATCCCACGCATTATTGATGATGTTTTCCAGATTGGAGGGCTGTAAATCGAGGGCTACACTCATAATTCTTTCCTTGGCTATATGTTATGGTACTCTTTTGCTAAAACTCTTCTTTAGCTAAAACACTAAGCCGGAAAGTACAAGCCTAAAATGCGTTGCGAAATTGAGTGGAATAGTTTAAGCCCTGCGAAATGGGAAGAGAATTTTGCTAAAGTTCGCCGCTCCAATATTTTGCAAAGCTATGATTATGCCCGCGCTATGGCTCCGCTCCATAAACAAAAGGGCCGCTGGGGTCTTATAAAAATGGACGATAAAGAAGCCGGGCTGATTCAAATTCTGGAAGCGGGCGCTTTGGGGAATTTAATTCATGCTGCCACTCTGGACCGCGGGCCTTTATGGTTTGATGGTTTTGGCGGAAAAGATGATTTCAAGGATTTTATGAAAGCCTTTGCCCACCAATTTCCCAAACGCATCGGTCGCAAAATGCGTTTCATTCCTGAAACCGGCTATAATATTGATGCGGTGATGAGAGAACACGGATACCAAAAGCAAGGCGGCGCTGAGTATCAGACACTCTGGATGGATTTAACGCAAAACCAAGAAGAATTGCGGGCAAATCTAAAAAAAAACTGGCGCGGCATGCTGAACAGGGCAGAAAAAGAAGATGTGCATATTGCTATAGAAAATCATGCCGCGCATTTAAAAGAATGCTTGCAACTATACGCGACAGATAAAATAGAAAAAGGCTATGATGGCCCCCACGTGGAAACTCTTATCGCACTGGCCAAAACTTTTGCTCCGCAAAAGCGTATGTTTATAGGACGCGCGGAAAAAAACGGCACTGTTTTAGGCTATGGTCTGTTTTTGTTGCACGGTAGGAGCGCCACTTATCAGATCGGCTGGACAGGACCTCAAGGCCGTGGCATCGGCGCACAAAACAAGTTATTATGGGAGGCTTGCCTCGCATTAAAAAGCAAAGGCATAAGGGACTTAGACCTCGGAGGAGTAAATGAGCAAACAGCCAAGGGCGTTAAACAATTTAAAGAAGGCATGGGCGGTGAGCTTGTGTCTTATGCTGGTCTTTACAGTTAATGAGGCTTTTGCGGGCGAAACGACCCAGCGCATGATTTACGATGTTTATGCGGGCGGCTTTCGCGTGGTGCAGGCAAAACTGGTGATCGATTATTCCAAAAAGGATCGCTATGATCTGTCTTTGGATGCTGGCACATATGGATTTTTAGGAAAACTGGCCCCGTGGCACGGAACCTATACCACGACAGGCTGGGTTATGGACGATAAGCGCCAGCCCGAAAAGCACCAATCTGTTGCCAGCTGGCGCGATGAAGTGGAAACCCACACCTATAACTACGCCAAAGACGGCAATTTTAAAACCTATGTCATTCAGGAAGAAGGCAAGCCCAAAGAAATTCAGGAGCCTGATCTCGAACTCACCAATAATACGCTGGATTTATTATCCTCTACCTTATTAATCATGGAAAACGTTGCCTCTGGCGGCCTTTGCGAGGGAACATCCGAGATTTTCGATGGCAAGCGCCGCTTTCAAAAAGTCTTTAGAGATCAGGGGGAAACGCTGTTAAACGCGTCACGTTATAACATTTATGGCGGCCCTGCGAGAGAATGTACGGTTGAAGTCATACCTGTAGCCGGAAAATGGCGCGATAAACCGCGCGGCTGGATGTCTATTCAAGAACAAGGGCGCGAGCGCGGCATGATGCCAACATTATGGATGGCCTCCATAAGCGATGGTGTGCCCGCGGTTCCGGTTAAAATACGTGTTAAAACAGCCTATGGTACGATGTTCATGCACTTGGCCGAGTATCAATATGGCGATAAATTCCTGATTGCTGAAAAACGTAAGGACTAAAGCCAGAGCCCGTTATCTGTGATAGAATATATGCATGTTTAAAGCCTTACAAAATTCTACGCGCCACCTGATTGAAACCGATGTAAGCGATAAACCTTACTGGAAGGCTGTCCTTATACGCATCGCACAAGTCACTTACGCCTCATTTCGGGATTTGGCCGACGGGCAATTATCCCTGCAGGCCATGAGCCTTGTTTATACAACGCTGATTACTCTTGTTCCTTTGCTGGCCATTTCTTTTTCTGTTCTAAAAGGATTTGGCGTACACAACGAAATTGAACCTTTTTTAAGCGGCATGCTTGCCGGGCTTGGACCTGAAAAAAGCGAGGAAGTGACCCAGAAAGTAATCGAATTTGTCGATAACGTAAAAGTTGGTGTTCTGGGTTTTCTGGGTTTGGCACTGTTGCTCTATGCCGTAATCGCTTTAATGCAAAAGATCGAGGCTGCATTTAACTATATCTGGCGCGTCGGTGAAGATCGCACCTTTGCCCAGCGTTTCAGCGATTATTTAAGCGTTCTTTTAATGGGACCCTTATTGATTTTTATCTCGGCCGGAATAACAACGGCTGTCAGAAATTCCACCGCCTTATCAACCTTGGGAAATTACACCAGCGTTGCCTTGCTTTTTGATGTTGGCAGCTTTTTATTGCCCTGGCTTGTGATGGCGGCCGGATTCACCTTCTTTTATGTTTATATGCCCAATACCAAAGTCAAAATCAGCGCCGCTTTTGCCGGCGGGCTAATTGCCGCCCTTCTTTGGAAAACAATGGGCTATATTTTTTCATCTTTTATTGCGGGCTCTGCCAATTACGTGGCCATTTATGCCGCCTTTGCCACCATGATCATTTTGATGATCTGGATTTATGCCAGCTGGCTGGTTATTCTTATCGGCTCCAATATTTCTTTTTATGCGCAATATCCGCGCTATTTGTATGTATCGCGCTCTCCGCTGGTTTTATCACCTTATATGCGCATGATGCTGGGCCTTAGCATAATGAGCCTTATTGCCAATTCCCATTACAAAAAGGAAGAGCCTTGGACTTTGGAGAGATTAAGCAAAAAATTAAACGTGCCTATTCTGGCTGTGCAGAAACTGGCTGATATTCTGGAATCAGGAGGCGTACTGGCTTGTTGCAAAGGTGATCCTTGCTCCTATTTTCCGGCCGTACCGCTTGATAAAACACCATTACAATTTTTAATTGATGCCCTTGAAAAACAAGGAAAGCAAGGCTGGATGCATAATGAAAGCGTCTATTTCACCAAAGAAGCCAAAGCCATTGCAGATCAGTTAGACCAGATCAGACAGGATAAATTAACCTGCAAATCTTTGCGGGATGTGTTGGTCCACGATTAAAACACAGTGTGGTTTTTTCATTATTGCGCTTCACTATCCGTTGGTTGCGGCTCGCCGCGCGCCGCAGCCATACAGATAACCACCAGCAATGTCATGAGCCCCAAATACCAGCCTTGCCAAAACCCATAGCCTGTGGCGGCCACAGATAAAAAGGCAATGAAGGTGGCAAGATACATGCGCGCTGCATGCTCATTCTGGGAAGACATCATTTTTATTAAATACGCGATAACAGCCGTTAAAACGGCAATTCCTATCGCCCCGAATTCCATCCAGAATTGCACGGCAAAATTGTGGGGATGCAAAATAGTATCATCTTTATGATAGAGCATTTGTGTAGCAAAGCTTTCAACCGCTCTTGTGGCTTCAATGCCATGGCCTATGAACGGGCTATCAAGCATATAGCGCGTTATAAAGTCCCAAATTTCGAAACGCTCCAGCGCGTAACCTGTGCGAAACCAGTATATATCTTCAACCAGAGGCGGTAAAACCTTAAACAATAGTTGCGTTAACAGCGGTGTTATAATCAATAAAAAAGCCAGCGCGCCGAATAATAGTTTCCACGCTAAGCGGCTGCGCACCGGGAAAATCAGTAATGTTAAAAAACCCAATAAAAAGGCCAAATGCGCAGACTGGCTATCTGTTTTGTAAAAAATAATTCCGATAAGAATTAAGAACAGCGCTCCATAGACAATAGCGCGCACCGGGCAATTTTCTTTATAGCGCCCCAAAAGGAATAAAGATGGAAATAAAAACAAGGTGACAATAACTACCGATCTGTTCAGATGCGAGAGATTGGACGTATATTCTACATCTACGCCTCTGAACGCACTATGCAGGCTGCCAAAAGACAGCATTTCGAACACGCAAAAACCTGCGGCAAGCAATAAAGCGTATATAAAATATTTTTCGAAAATCCTGAAAAATTCTGCCCCCTGATTTTGGATCACGGAAATCAATAAAACACCCCCTAAAAAAACAGGAGCCATTTTCAGGCAGCGCTCGAACGATATTTCAAAATCTATACTCCATAAACAACTCATTGCAGCCAGCCCATAAATTGTTAAGGCAATTAAAACGGAAGGCTTGTGTAAGGCTGGCCTGCTTTTTTCTTTCGTCCATAAGAACACATAGAATGCAAGCCCGATCACAGCCGGTAAAAACCCGAAAGAACGCGGCACAAGAACGCCTATAGTAGGGAACAAGCATAAACATAATGCTAGCATAGCCGGAAACAGGGGCTGCTTAACAAAACCAGTCTTGAAAAATTCCAGAGAGAAATTCAGAGTTACACCTTGTAATGTTATAATTTGAAATGATGCGTGATTAAATTTAAAGATACCAGATCATATACAGCGCACAAGCAATGGCGGCCAGATTTCCAAAAAAGAATATTAGGTAAGAGAGTTTCAACCAGAAAAACTTCGGCCGGATAATGCGGCGCGCCGTATCATGAATATCCTTGGCCGCGACTTCCGCCAGTTGCGATGGATTATTAAAGACCGGCAAAAATTCGTCCATAAATTCAGGCTCTTTCATGCGGCCAATATCGCCAAAATGCAAAAGATTGAACGTGCCATCTGGCTTTTTTCCCTTCCTGCGCTTGGGATAAATACAGATCATCGCCGTTAAAATTGACGACACGGCTGTAAAAATACAGATCACACTGCTTAAATGATAATTTGGCTTATCAATCCAATTAAGCGCAACAGGAATTAATATTGAATTCATGAATATGAGCCCCTGCGCCTTTTGATCGGCCAGTGCCACATAATTGAAAAACTTGGTTGTGGTTGTGCTTAATATCTGCCCCCGAAACAATGCTTCCCAGCGCGGTTGGTCGGCGCTGGGCGGCATTGGAGTGATATAATCTTTTTCTGTTTCAGGAATGTCTTGTGGAAGAGCCATTATTCGGCGCGTTCTTCAGCCTCATCTTCATCGATTTCATCTGATTCGTCAGTACCCGAATCATCTGACTCTATATTATCTGACTCTATATCATCGGTATCTTGATCGTCATTATCCTGATTTTCGCCATCTTCTTCGGAAAGGCTTTCTTCTTCGATGGCTTTATAAGGCTCTT
>JBKHDZ010000016.1:0-21260 GCA_046541095.1 Alphaproteobacteria bacterium | reverse complement strand
AAGCTGACCGATTCAATGACATCGGGGTAGAGCGTGCCTTGCGCCAGAAAATCCGCGCCGCCCACCCGTTTTTTACAATCATCAAACACATCAATAAATGTGGAGCCGATAATCTTGCGCTTCATTTCGGGATCGGAAGTCCCTTCCAGCGCGTTTAGGAAGCGCTCGCTCGCATCTTCATGGATGAGGGGGATATTGTAATGCCCGCGGAATAAATCCACGACCTGCCCGGATTCGCCGGCACGCATTAATCCGGTATCGACATAAATACAGGTCAGCTGATCGCCAATCGCCTCGTGCAACAAGACAGCCGTCACAGAAGAATCCACCCCGCCCGACAGACCGCAAATAACTTGCCCGTCGCCCACTTGTTCACGGATTTTGGCAATGGCTTCATCCTTAAAGGCCGCCATGGTCCAATCGCCCGCACATTCGCATATATTATGGGTGAAATTACGGAACAGCTCTGCCCCGTGCGGTGTATGAACGACTTCCGGATGGAATTGCACACCGTAAAAGCGGCGATCCATATCGGCAATAAAAGCATAGGGCGCGCCTTCGGATTTACCGACAATTTTAAAACCGTCCGGGAGCGCAGCCACGTGATCGCCATGGCTCATCCAGACCTGCTCATGGGCGCCTTTTTTCCAGACGCCCTGCAACAAATTACTTTCCTCGATGACATCAACATAGGCGCGGCCAAATTCTCCACCTACACCTTTTTCCACGCTGCCGCCCAGCTGGTGCACCATAACCTGCTGGCCGTAACAAATGCCCAATATAGGAAGGTTCAAATCAAACAGGCCGTCAGGCGCGCGCGGCGAATCTTTATCAAGCACACTGCAAGGCCCGCCGGATAGGACAATGCCTTTGGGCGCATATTTTTGAATACGCGGCAAATCAGCGTTATTAAACGGCCAGATTTCACAATATACGCCGCTTTCCCGAATTCGGCGGGCGATGAGCTGTGTTACTTGGCTTCCGAAATCAAGGATCAGAATACGATCGTGATGTTCAACATGAATAGGATCAGGAGATTTTTGTGTCTGTGTCATGGCCAATATTTAACCTCGAAATCGGCAAGATACAAAGGTTTTTATAAAAAACTTTTCTTTTCATATTCACTTGTGCTAGTAAAGATTTATGACAGGGAAAAAGAAAAATATTGTTATTGTTGGCGGCACGAATATTGATGACGTCATCATTCTGGATGGCGCGATGCCGCAAGATGCCAAAGTAAGCCCCGCCTATTCCAACAAAAGCCTGGGCGGCGGCGGCGCCAATTCGGCGCTAGCCTTACGCATATTGGGACGCATTTTCGAACAGGATGATGACTTAACGCTGATCACCAAAATCGGTCATGGCAAGGAAAACCAGTTCGTTAGCGATGTTCTAAACCACGGTGAAAACATCACAACCATAGATGCGATTAAAGGCCAATACGCCGAAGTGCCCCACAACACTGTTATATCCCACACTGGCGGGCGCGCGATTTTCCGCCGCGCCGAATTCAATTATGCCGCGCTGGCGATTGAAGAAGATAAAGAATTGGAAATCGAAAAAGCAGTGAAAGATGCCGATCTGGTTTTAATTCAGACCAAGCATCCCGATATTGCATTGATGGCGGCGCAAAAGGCAGATGCCTATAACGTGCCCGCAGTGGTAGATTTCAGCAACAAAGAATGCCCCGATATTTTGCTGGCTTATTGCACGTTTGCCCTGATACCCGCAGAATTCCGTTTTACCGCTATGCCCGAAAATTCCAGTGATCACGACCTTTTGGAATATGCAGGAAAACATATTCCCTATGCCGCGATTTCCGATGCCAGCAAAGACACAAGGCGCGCTTGGAACGGGCACGAGGCTCGAATTCCATCCTTGCAGGTCAATACCAGGGATTCACTGGGTGCCGGGGATTTGCGTGATGCGGCGTTTATGTATTTTCTGGCGCGCGAAAACGAACCCGATGAAGCCCTGCATAAGGCCAATATTATTGCTTCTTTGTCGTGTGAATATTATGGCCGCGAATGGGAGCATGATCTGACCGCGCGCTTAAAGGGCTTTGCTATATTTGATAATGATTTTCCGGATGCGGTACCTGTGGCCGCTCCTGCCCCGTAATAAGCATCCTATTCATTTTCTTGACAAATCAGCGGCTTACATATTATATTGCGGGCAAATAACACATGGATATCATGCTATGAAAACTTTATTGGATAAAACATCAGCAATTTTCAGTGCCGCCGCTTTGGCAATCGGTATTGGCGCAGGCTCCAACGCTTTGGCCAATGAACAGGTGGCGAGTAATGATACGCAAACTGTATCTTTGCAGCAAGACGAGATCAGATACGCAACACCTGAAGAAGCCCGTCTGGCTTCCGCTCCTGCTGTTGAAGGCGGCGCCGGTAAAGTAGTTTTGCTTGTCGGTGAAAATTTTGATCCTGAGATTTTGGCTAGTCTTGAAAGAAGTATGCAGCGAGAAAACTATAACTATGAAATTCTTTCAGGTGGTGATCGCGATAATCATTTGCAGCTATTTATTGCAGGAGGACAGGCACCTGATTATTTTGACGCAGAGACTGCTCATGATGTTTTAATTGGGGTTATAGCTGGAGTACAGCATAAATTTAATTTAAATATTTATGCTTTAAATACAGAAGATGACAATGGTAACACTTTAGAAGCAGGTTAGAATTACCCAAAAGTAAAGCCCGAAACTGCCTCTGAGGTTATTTTTAAATCCTCGTTGTCAATTTTTATATTTTCATTGTCTATTGTATTTATGATTCCCTCAGTGATGTCATCGTTCTTTATATCTCTTAACTGATTGCTCAACTGGTCTAGGTGATCTGAATTTAACATTTCGTCATGTAAATCAAGCCCTATATTTTGACGTGCTTCTTCCAATAAAGGATTAAGAAATCGCCCATTTTTCATAGGAATTTCTATACCGTTTTCCGCATCTTCAATAAGCTCTATTGCCTCATCAATTTGAGGAAGCCTATTTTCTATCTCATCAATACGCTCCTGCGCGGCATCATTCGTATCATCAACAATATCCAATTGCTGGCTGATTGTCATATCATCGAAAGCCTGCTTATCCGCCTTGCTATCCTCCGGGAAAGCTTCTTGATAAAGTCTGGCATGATCGGGATTATCTCCATCATACTGGCCGGAAGCAATTAGCTCTCTCAATTCACCCAAAGCTTCAATTTGCTCACCAAGGTCTTTTTGCTCCTTGCGTAAGGCCTTGCCCCAATCACGCAAAGTATTACCCATATCAGCCAATTGCTTTTGCATCATCGCATTGTAGAATGATTGGGCGCCGCGCCTGCTTGCATCTTTTTCCCGCTTCGCAGCGCCAACACTGGAAGCATTGGCCGAACGTGCCTGAGCACCAGCGATACTGGATGAAAACGCATCATCACCGGAAATATTCTGCGCGTGCATCGCATTCCACATTTCACGGTCATGCGCTGTTTTGTCACTGGCACCAGCAAAAGCATTACCCATGCTTAAAGCTTCGTCCTGTTCTTCGGGGGCGTTATACCCTATGGCCGCTATTTGCGTAAATTCTAGTTTTGCCATTTATTATTTCTCCACACACACGACATAGTCTATGTGGATAACTTTAAGAAAAAGTTATTATGTAAATACAATTTTAGACAAATTTAATTTGAATTTTAGGCAATATAAACCTTTGGAAAGATTGAGATGATTTATCGCCCTTCGGTTGCAATCAAGCCTTAAACCTAGGCTTGGCAACGTTTTTAAAAGAATTTTCTAAAGGTCAATTTAAAGACATACCTGCCCTTAAAAATAAACTTTTTCTCTACCGTAAAACAATGATTATGAAGCTTTGCGCGATAACCACCGTAAAAAATACGGCGCCAAGGAATTTACGAGAAAAAAGTTAACATTTACCCCTGAAAATTTCCAAAACGGTAAAGAATTTTTGTAAATATGTCAAATATTTTTTCTTAAAACAGCGGCAAAAAATCCATCGGTTTTATGACGGTAAGGCGTTAAACGCATGAAAGGCTCGCCCAAATCTTTATTTTCAATAGGCTCCACCGTGAAATCATTTTGCTCCTTTAAAAAACGCTCAACTTGCGCTTCATTTTCATCGGGCAAAAGCGAGCAAGTGGCGTAAACTAAAGCGCCGCCCGGCTTCACAAATTCCGCCGTACGCTCCAGTATATCAGCCTGAATGATCGTCAGCTCTTCCAAGGATGGGCCGTACACGCTCCAGCGCATATCGGGATTACGCCGCCATGTGCCCGTTCCCGTACATGGCACATCGGTTAAAACCAGATCAAATTTTTCTTTTTGGCGTTTCAGCCATTTGCGGTTTTTATCATCTTCAAGGCTACGCACTTCGATAATATCGGCAATTTGCGCTTTTTTATAGCGCTGGCGCCCTTTTTCCAGTCGCCTGGAATCGTTATCCATGGCGACAATGCGTCCTTTACGCTCCATAGCCGCGCCCAGCGCCAGTGTTTTCCCCCCAGCGCCCGCGCAATAATCCAGAACTTGCATACCGGGCCGCACTTGCGCTACCAACGCAATAAGTTGCGATCCTTCATCCTGAATTTCTACCCAGCCTTTAGCAAAGGCCTTGGTGCGGGATAAGTACGCTTTATTCTCGCAGCGCAGACCCCACGGGCTATAAGGCGTTTCTTCAGTTGCAACGCCATCGGCCTCCAGATAGTTTTTGGCTTTTTCACGGGCACAAAGAAATGTATTCACGCGCAAATCGAGTGTCGCAGGCTCCAGCATGGCCAGCATTTCAGCCCTGAAGTCATCCCCGAAATAGGATTTGAGCTTTTCCGCATAAAGCGGCGGACATTCGCACGCCACATCCTCGGGCATATCGGGATGATCAATGGAGAAGTTCGAGAGAGTGTTTATAAACGCAAGCTCTTGATCACTTAATCTTTCAGGGGAAAACTTGGAGCCATCAAAAAGATCTTTCAATCGCTTGTCATCCGCCCCTTCACACAAAACGCTATAGGCGATGATGCGATTACGCGGTGTATCGGGGGTTTGCGCGCTATCCAAAACCCAGCCAAGTCGCGCATGATGGCGTATAATTTCATAAATGCGCTCGGCCAGATTGCGGCGATCTTTCGCACCAATATAGCGACGATGGCGCATATAATCGCCCACCACCGTATCCATAGGAACGCGGGTGTTCTCTTCTATTTTTTCAAAAATGTCGATGAGAGCCTGTATGCGCGCTTGAGGTTTCATGAGCCCGCTTTATAATTGGGCGCTTCAGCCGTGATTGTCACATCATGAACATGGGATTCTTTGAAGCCCGCCCCTGTCATGCGGATAAATTCGGCGCGCTCTTTCATCTGCTTGATTGTCGGACAACCCGTATAGCCCATAGCGGCCTTGAGCCCCCCCACCATTTGATGGACAACCCCGCCAATCGGGCCTTTATAAGGCACGCGGCCTTCAATGCCTTCGGGCACCAGCTTGTTGGATTGGGTTGTTCCGGCCTGGAAATAGCGATCAGCAGAGCCTTTCACCATCGCGCCCACGCTTCCCATCCCGCGGTAGGATTTATACGAGCGCCCTTGATAGAGGATAACCTCGCCCGGCGCGGCATCTGTTCCCGCAAACATTGAACCCATCATGGCCACGTCAGCTCCGGCCGCAATGGCTTTGGCAAGATCGCCCGAATATTTGATCCCGCCATCCGCCACGACAGGCACGCCTTTTTTCGCGCAAGCCTGCATCACATTCATAATGGCGGTTAATTGCGGAACGCCTACACCCGCCACAACGCGCGTTGTGCAGATTGAACCCGGGCCAATTCCGACTTTTACCGCATCAGCGCCCGCTTTTATCAGCGCCAGCGCGGCATCACCTGTGGCCACATTACCCGCCATAATCTGCATGCGGTCGCCGGCAATTTTGCGAATTTTTTCTACGGTTTCAATGACAGCGCGGGAATGGCCATGCGCGGTATCCACAACCACAAGATCAAGGCCGGCATGCATCATGGCTTCGGCGCGTTCCACGCCGTTCACATCGCCTGTTCCGACCGCCGCTCCGCAACGCAAAGAGCCATTGCCATCTTTTGTGGCATGCGGATACAGCTTGGACTTTTCAATATCTTTGACGGTAACCAAACCGATGCATTTTTCATTATCATCAACAACAAGCAATTTTTCGATGCGGTGCTTATGTAGCAATTTGCGTGCTTCGGCTTTATCGACCGTATTATAAACCCTCACCAGATTTTGCGAGGTCATCAATTCTTTTACCGGTATGGACATATCATCGGCAAAACGTACATCGCGGTTGGTCAAAATCCCTACAAGCCTGCCATTGCTTTCGGTTACGGGAATACCGGAAATCGAATATTTATCCATGAGAGCAAGCGCATCTTCCAGACTAGTATCCGGGCGCGTTGTAATGGGATCAACAATCATGCCCGCTTCAAAGCGTTTCACGCGGGTAACCTGTTTTACCTGATCTTCTATATCCATGTTACGGTGAAGAATGCCAAGCCCGCCATTTTGCGCCATGGCAATAGCCATTTCATGTTCGGTAACCGTATCCATCGCCGCCGACAATAACGGAATAGCCAGTTCAATTTCATTCGTTAATCTGGTGGATGTATCTACTTCGGAAGGCTGTACTTCGGAAGCACTCGGCACCAACAAAACATCATCGAAAGTCAAGGCTTCAGGAATATCAGCAGGGGATTTAATCTTGGGCATAGCGCAAATTCTTTCTCTATCTGAGAGGTTTAATTTGCAAGAGAGTTATACGCTTTTTTATTGAAAAATCAAGAAAATTCTTTTTGCACTGCGATAAGCGGCCTATTCGGATTAGCGCCCTTTAAAGCCTTGGGCGATCAGATATTGCTCGGATGATTCCTTACGGCTGGCCGGCGGTTTCATATGTTTGATACTGGTGAAATGTAATTTCATATCGGCCAGCAATGTGTTTTGCGCTCCGCCCTGCAAAACTTTAGCGATATACGTGCCGCCCGGCTTTAAAACTTCCAGCGCGAAATAATATCCGGCCTCGACGACAGCCATAATGCGCAAATGATCGGTTTGCTTATGGCCGATTGTATTGGGCGCCATGTCACTCATCACCAGATCGACCTCGCTATCCTTGCCCAGCATTTCACGCAATTTATCGGGTGCGGCATCATCCATAAAATCCATTTGCACAAAATCAACGCCCGGAAGTTCGTCAATTTCCAAAAGATCAATGGCCACAATTTTACGCACGCCTTTTTCGGCGGCAATCTGGCACCATCCGCCGGGTGCCGCACCCAAATCGACCACGACCATATCTTTTTGCAAGATATCCAGCTTTTCATCAATTTCCTTGAGCTTGAATGCCGCGCGGCTACGATAACCGTGCTTTTCAGCCTCATGCACATAAGGGTCATTTAGCTGGCGCTTGAGCCAACGCGTCGAGGAGTTCTTGCGCCCCTTGGCGGTTTTGACTTTTGATTTGGCTTTGTTGCGGCTCATAATTGTTACAGTATCATAATCAGGCTGGAAGAAAAGAAGGCCATGAAGAAAATTGATATCGAGCCTGCAATAAAAAGGGCCCCGCGCGTATTGGGCGAATAATGCGTTAAAATCAGGTATGCCACATAAAAAACACTGTAAACCACAAGCCCCCGATCAAACGCATCGGAAGTCATGAAATTTGTAAAACCCTGCGGATAGCCTGTTTCGTGCATCACTTCCACCTGCAAACGCATCATAAGCATACAGGAAAACAAAAAACCGAGCGCCCAGATGCGCTGTTCTTTTGTCACGATCAAAAGAACAATGGGGATCCAGATTATATCCAGCCATTGATATAGCACGCTCATATACTATTTACCTTCATAAAGGTTCTCATAAAGAGTATGATAGCATTGAAATTACGATTGAGGCAGACCCTATTCATGAATCCCAAATTACCATCTTTGCGATTTTTTTTAACATTTAGCCTGACCTGCCTGTTTTTGTGGACCAGTATTGCTCCTGCTTTCGCTCAAAGAAGTATCGGCATTATCCGTGATACCGAAATTGAAGGTATCATCACCGAATGGAGTGCGCCCATTTTAAAGGCCGCCAATATGCATCAAAACAGCGTTAATATTATTCTGGTTCAAAGCCCGCAATTAAACGCATTCGTGGCAGGCGGGGCCAATATATTCTTTTATACCGGCTTGATCGAGCGCACGGAAAACCCCGGCGAGCTGATCGGTGTTTTTGCGCACGAATTAGGCCATATTTCCGGCGGTCACCTCATCAGCACAGGCAATGCGTTGGAACGCGCATCCTATGAAAGTATCCTTGGAATGGTCTTAGGGGTCGGCGCTGCGATCGCGACGGGCAATGGCGAGGTGGCCAATGCCATCATCTCAGGCTCCTCCAATATTGCCGCGCGGCGCTTCCTATCACATAGCCGCGTGAATGAATCCGCCGCCGACCAGGCAGCTATGCGCTATCTGGAAAAAGCCGGTATGAACCCCGAAGGACTGACCAGTTTTTTGAAAAAGCTGGAATCAGAAGAGCTCATACCCCGCTCCCAGCAAAGTGAATATGTCCGCACGCACCCCTTAACCAGCAACCGTATTAACGCTCTGGAAAACAGAGCACAAGAATCGCCGCATTACAATAAAGCATGGCCCGCGCACTGGCTGGAGCAACATGCCCGTATGAAGGCAAAACTTATTGCCTTCACCGATCCCGGCCGCGTACCGTGGATATATAGCGATAGCGATAAATCCATGCCGGCGCGCTATGCCAGAGCGATTGCCGATTACCGCCAAAATAATGTCGATCAGGCGCTAAAAGCTATTGACGCGCTGATCGCAGACGAGCCGGATAACCCTTTTTTCCACGAATTAAAGGGGCAAATGCTGGTTGATTTTGGCCGCATCAATGAAAGTTTGAGCGCTTATAAACGCGCCGTTGCACTATTATCCAATGCCCCGCTGATCCGCATCGCTTATGCGCACGCCCTCATAGAAAGCCGCGCAGGCGATCAATCCTACAATGAAGCAATCGAAAATCTGCACCGCGCTTTAACATTGGAAAAACGCTCGGCCCGTGCCCATAGATTGCTGGCCACAGCCTATGGCCGTTTGGGGCAGGAAGATGTTGCCAAAGTGCATCTCGCCGAAGAAGCGGTCTTACAACGCAAATTCGAATACGCCAAACGTCAGGCCGAAACCGCCCTGCAAAGCCTGCCGGAAAATTCGCCATACCGCGTAAAGGCCGAAGATATTATCAGCTATGTCGATGTTCAAAAGGATTTGGGAAATTAAAGGAATTACTTTATAGTGTCCCTGATTTAAATTATGAAGATATGTAACTTCGGCACGTGAATGTTACGAATTAATTAAAAAACTGCCTGCTAAAACTTTAAGGAGAAAGATATGCCAAAACCAACCACCTCTAAAACCATCAAAACCCTGCTTTTGGCAGGCATATCCCTTGGTGTTTTAACAAGCGTGAGCGTTAAAGCCGCAGAAGACAAAGCCTTTAGCGACACTCAAAAAAGCCAGATTGAAGAAATCTTTAAAAATTACCTGATGGAAAACCCCGAAATCATTACCGAAGCCATGACAGAGCTTCGCATGAAACAAGAGCGCGAAGCTCAGGAAATGGCCAAAACTAAAATCGAAGAATATAAAGACGATTTCAGATCAGATCGTTTTCCTTACGCCGGTGATAAAGATGGCGAAGTAATGGTTGTTGAATTTTATGATTATAATTGCGGCTATTGCAAACGTGCTCTGCCCGATATTCAGGCTGTTTTAGAGCAAGAAGACAATGTGCGCGTTGTTTTTATTGATATGCCGATTTTGGGTCCCTCTTCTCTTAGTGCCTCGCAATGGGCGCTAGCCGCCAAAAATCAAGGCAAGTATTTTGAATACCACGTGGCCTTGATGGAACATAAAGGCGCGAAAAACGAAGAAACACTGACAAATATCGCCGAAAATCTGGGGCTGGATGTTGAACAAATGAAAAAAGATGCTGCCAGCCAAGCCGTGCAGGATCAGATTAATGAAAATGTGACAATCGCCCGTGAAATGGGGGTTCAAGGTACGCCCGCTTTTATCGTGGGCGATCAGCTTTTCCGCGGCTATATCGGTGAAGACGCTTTATTGCAAAGTGTTCAAGAAGCCCGCGAAGAAGGATAAATTAAAAAGATGGTTATACGTCTTTTCTATATCTTCATTATTGTATTGGCAGGCTTTTTAAGCGCGCAGGTTTATTATATCTATTCTGCGCGTGCGCATATTACCAATATTCCCGAAGGTTATCATTTCGGGCCTGCCAACGCGGATTTAACAGTTGTCGAGTTTCTGGATTACTCTTGCCCGTATTGCCAGGAAGTGCACCCAATTATTATGGAAGCCGTCGAACAGGACGGCAATGTCAAATACGCGCCGATGCCGATTTTGTCCGTAAATTCCGATGGCGGCAATGCGGCCTATCTTCTTTATGCGGCCGCCAAAATGGGTAAATTTAAAGAAGGTCACAAATATTTCATCGAGAATAATACAAATCTTGTGCGCGAGCGTTTACCTGAAATAACAAGGGATCTGGGCGTGGATGAACAAGAATTTACAACCCATCTGGATTCGGCCGATGTGTTCCACCATGTACAGGATAACCATACCGCATTCAGAAATTTAAAAGCTACAGGAACGCCGACTTTTATGATTGGCCCTGATATCCTTTTCGTTCCCCAGGACGGGATGCCAAGTGTAGAAGATTTTCTTATTATGTTCGAAGAAGCCCGAGCACAGCAATAAACATTTAAAAAAGTGAGAATAACCATGAAAAAAATCGCATTACTAATCCCTGCCCTGGCCATCATCATCAGCGCTCCCGCTTTGGCCGAATCTCTTATGGAAGAAGCGGCCCAGAACGAGATTAGCGTCAGCGGAGCCTACGCTTATGCAACATCAGAATCGCAGAAAAACGGCGCGGCCTTTATGGAAGTGGCCAACAATACCTATCAGGATATTCGCTTGACAACTGCCAGCACAGATATCTCCGAGAGCGTAGAATTGCACAATATGGATATGAACGGTGATAAGATGGTGATGCGAATGGTTGAGGATTTTGAAATTGAAGCATCAACCTCTTTAAAGCTCACCCCGATGAGCGGACATATCATGCTGATGGGTTTAAACGAGCCTTTGCAAGAGGGCGGTGAATTCACCCTGACCCTGTCTTTTGATAATGGAGAGGATAAGGAGGTCAGTGTAAAAATCGTTGCTCCCGGCGCCATACCTGAAGAAAATACTGACGGCCACGATCACGACCAGGACCACACTCACCATCACAACCACGACCATGACCATGGCGATCATTCTCATCATTAATGGTCCCAATTTGAATATGCTGGGTAGCCGCGAGCCGGAAATTTACGGCGCGCAAACGCTTTCTGACATTGAAAAGCTTTGCCGCGAAACAGCGCAGGAATTGGACATGGATATTGATTTTCGCCAGTCCAATCATGAAGGAGAGATCATTGAATGGATACAAGGGGCGATAGGCAAATATGCCGCCATAGGTATTAATGCGGCCGGCTATACACATACATCCGTGGCTATTCACGATGCCTTGAAATTAACCGGCTTGCCGATTGCCGAAATTCACCTTTCTGATCCCAAAAGCCGCGAAGCCTTTCGCCATCATTCCTTCATTGAGCCGCTAGCAAAAGTTCATGTCAGCGGCCTTGGCGCGCAAAGTTATGCAGAAGCCATAAAAAAGCTACACGGGATTTTATACCCTTAAAACATCTATAGCTTTGACATCGAAGCCCTTTTTTTGTATTCACAATGAATCCTTACTTACAACAACAAAGAAGATAACAATGAAAATTGATTCCGACGCGATTAAGGAACTGGCCAAATTACTGGATGAAACAGGCCTGAATGAAATCGAAGTGGCTGACGGCGATAAGGGTATTCGCGTTAGTAAAGGCGGGGGCATGGTTGTGGCCGGAGCGGCCCCTGCTACTCCTGTGCAGATGTCCTCTGATCCGACCACCCCGGGTCAAGCAAGCATGGATTCTGATACCGTGGCTCATAGTCATCCGGGCGCTGTGACCTCGCCTATGGTCGGGACAGCCTATTTGCAGGCCGAACCCGGCGCAGCCCCCTTTGTCAGTAAAGGAGCCAGCGTTAATGCAGGGGACACGCTTATCATTATTGAGGCCATGAAAGTCATGAACCCTATTAAGGCTGAAAAAGCAGGTACAGTTACGCAAGTTCTGGTTGAAGACGGACAGCCTGTTGAGTTCGGCGATGTTCTGATGGTAATCGAATAATAATTTTAACCACCAAGGCACAAAGACACAAAGATGTTATTTTTTCTGGTCGCCAAAGATGGGACTGATAAAGACGCTCTTGCAAGGCGCTTGGCAGTTCGTGAACAGCATATTGCTTTAAGTGAAGAAGCAATTAAAAAAGGGGAACAAATTTTAGGATGCGCCATACTCAATGATAACAAAGAAATGGCTGGCTCTATCATGTTGGTAGATTTTGAAGATAGAAAAAAACTGAATGAATGGCTTGAAAACGAGCCTTACGTAACAGGAAATGTGTGGGATGATATTGAAATTTATCCATGTCAAATTGGCCCAAGTTTCCAACATATTTTAAAGAAAACTTCGTGACTTGGTGTCTTGGTGGTAAAAATGTTCAATAAAATACTAATAGCAAACCGAGGTGAAATTGCCCTTCGCATTATTCGCGCCTGCCGTGAAATGGGTATCCAAACCGTAGCTGTTCATTCCACGGCCGATGCCAATTCCATGGCTGTGCGGTTGGCCGATGAATCGGTTTGTATCGGCCCGCCACAAGGAAAAGACAGCTATTTGAATATACCTTCAATATTAAGCGCGGCCTCTCTAACGGGCGTGGACGCCATTCACCCCGGTTACGGCTTTTTATCGGAAAATGCGCAATTTGCCCAAATGGTCGTTGAGCATGGCTTTACCTTTATTGGCCCCTCTGCCGAGTTAATCGAGAAGATGGGTGATAAGGTCACTGCCAAAAAAACCGTGCAAGAGCTTGGCTTACCTGTTGTTCCCGGTTCTGACGGCGCTCTTGAAAGCGCGGAAAGCGGCCTTGAAATTGCCAAGGAAATGGGCTTTCCCGTCTTGATTAAAGCGGCCAGCGGAGGCGGCGGAAAAGGCATGCAGATTATTCGCCGCGCCGAGGATTTTATCGAGCAATACAATACTGCGCGCCGCGAAGCCAAAGCCAATTTTGGTGATGATACAATTTACATGGAAAAATTCCTGGAAAAGCCGCGCCATATCGAAATTCAGGTTTTTGCAGATTCTCACGGTAACGCTATCCATCTGGGCGAGCGTGATTGCTCCATTCAGCGCCGCCACCAAAAACTGGTTGAAGAAGGACCCTCCCCTGTTTTAAGCGAGGAATTGCGGGAAGAAATAGGGTCTTTGGCCGCCGATGTTATCCGTAAGCTTGGGTATTTGGGCGCAGGTACGATTGAATTTCTATATGAAGACGAGCAATTCTATTTCATGGAAATGAATACGCGCATTCAGGTTGAACACCCCGTAACAGAAATGATTACAGGCGTTGATTTAATTGCCGAGCAAATCCGCGTGGCCGCCGGAGAAAAATTATCGGTTAAAGTTGATGGCAAACCTTTTCGCTTGCGCGGCCATGCGATTGAAATCCGCATTAATGCCGAAGACCCCGATACATTTATTCCCTCTCCGGGCATGATCAAGCAATTCCATGCACCGGGTGGTTTGGGCGTACGTTTTGATAGTGCTATTTATGGCGGCTATACTATCCCTCCTTATTATGACTCGATGATCGGGAAATTGATTGTGCATGGCCGTGATCGAGAAGAATGTATCAACCGCATGAAACGCGCTATTCGTGAAACGGTGATCGATGGCATCAAAACCACCTTGCCTTTACATCTTTGGATTATGGATCAGCCCGAATTCATCAGCGGTGATTACACCATTCATTGGCTAGAGAAAAAACTGGCTGAAAAGCAAGGTAAGTAATCTTCTCGCATTTCAAAACGCTTCCGGCGCTTTTTTCTATGCTATAATAGGCATTATGCAACTAGTGTTGACGAGTGCGGTTTTAATAGAAGCCTATAAACAAGGGCTATTTCCTATGGCGTATAGCGCGGGCAGCCCATTCATACACTGGGTTTGTCCCGAAATGCGCGGTCAACTTTCTATTCCAGATCTGCATATTTCCAAAAGCCTGAAAAAGGAAGTGAATAAAGCGCTTAAAAATCCCGATATAGAGATTAAAATAGACAGCGCTTTTGAGGACGTTATCCGTGGCTGCGCCCAGGAAAATGCGAGCCGCCCCGAAACCTGGATTAACGAGCAGATCATTGAAGCCTTTACCATGCTTCATGAAAATGGCTATGCCCACAGCGTTGAATATTGGAAAAACAGCACATTACAAGGCGGGCTGTACGGCTTGAAAATCGGCGGCCTGTTTTGTGGGGAAAGTATGTTTTCGCGCACCTCCAATGCCAGCAAAATCTGCCTTGTGCATCTGGCCGCACGGCTTTGGAAAGGCGGATTTCAAATATTGGATACGCAATTCACCAATGATCATCTCGAACAATTCGGCGTTTATGAAATTCCCCACAAAACCTATGTTCAAGCCATTAAAAAAGCCGCATCTTTAAATACCGATTGGGAACTACAAGGTATAAGTGAACAAATATTAATTCAGGATTATTTTGAAATGAAAAAAGCGGGCAAATAAACGAGGGTTAAGAATATTCTATTCAGGCGGTAAAATCTCACTCTCGATTCCGCTTTGGCTTGCCCCCCCTTCTTCAGGCTGGGATGGGACTTCCCCATCGGAGAGCTCATCATCTTGCTTATCAGGCGCTTGCTCGGATAAGCAATCAAGCACCAACACATCATAAATCGCATGATCCATCGGCGAAAGCGCAGGAGAGGAGGCAAACATCCATCCACTGAATACCCACTGCGCTTTTTCTTCTTCATCAATTTCCCAGATTTGCAGAAAAGCCGCCGATTCAGGTTCATCCATCGGTGAAGATTTGCGGCAGGCACGCACTTTAATAAAAAGCGGGCCAAATTTTACAGTGGAACCTACGCGCGCTTCAAAAATTTCTGTTCTGGCCGTAATTTTATCAAGGGATTGTAATTTAACAAACGGATAATCACTCATCTCACGGGCGGAAGCTGTTTGAATAGTGGCCATATTCAAAAAAGCCAGTAAACACAAGCTCCACAAAACAAGTAAGATTTTATTCGTTTTTATCATCATCTGATTGCATACTGAAAATGAATTGACCGAGTAATTGTTCCAGATTCTGCGGCGCCTGCGTATAGAAAATGCGGCCACCATTTTCCAGAATTTCTTCTTCTGCACCCGGCTCAAGCGCCAAATAGCGCCCCCCCAGAAGGCTTTCGCTGCTAATCAAAGCCGCAGTATCAACAGGCAATTTGATCTCAGAATCAAGACTCATTGTGACTTTGGCTAGATAAGTTTCAGGGATCAATTCAACGGAAGCAACGTTGCCTACCTTCACGCCGCTAATCTGCACATCATCGCCAACATTCAAGCCGCCAATACTGGAAAAATGGGCATGAACCTGAAACCCGCTCGGTCTGGCGACACCCCCCATTTCATAGCTAAAATATAAGAAAAACCCGGCCACGGCAATGACCACTGCCCCCAAAATTGTTTCTATAACGCTACGCTTCATTTTTGCTCCAAAATAAAAGATCTGCCTAATTTCCAGTCTTTATCTAAGACAGATCGGTTATAAAATCTAGTTTTTCTTAATCATCAATTTTTAATCGCCTGGCCGCCAGGCTTCATAATCCCCGGTGGCTTTATCACGCTTGCCGCCTTCAAGGATATGCCCGGGCGGTCTGTAAGCGGCTTTTGTACCTGTTAAATTCGGCTTATGCGGTGCCTGCCACTCGCGGCGATATGATTCATCGCTAGGCACTATATCACTTTGGTAATGTAACCAGCCATGCCATTCGGGTGGCACCATGGATGCTTCGGGCACATCTTTATACATCACCCAGCGCCGTTCGCGCTTATAGCCTTTGCGAGGTGCGCCTTTATAATATTTGTTACCGAATTGGTCTGCGCCAACAAACTCACCGCGCATACGCCAGTTAAACAAATTTATATGCGCCGGCGATAAAACGCCAAAAAAGCTCCAAAAACCCATGATTAACTTCTATGATTATCAATCCATAATTTTATCAAGGGCTGATTATGACAGAAGGATTGGCGCTTTACAAAGGTATTTTCGCCTTTATGATTTAAATTTCCAAATAACAAAAAGGATAGTACATGGATATTCACGCAAAACTTAAAGATCTGGGCTATGAATTACCCCAAGCCGCTTCTCCAGCGGCCAATTATGTCCCCTATGTCATAAGCGGCAAACACATATTCGTGGCCGGACAAATTCCTTTTTTAAACGGCCAGAAAATGCATATGGGAAAGCTCGGTGATAATTTGCAAATTGAAGACGGGCAGGAAGCCGCCAGAGCCTGCGCTTTGAATATTCTGGGGCAAGTAAATGCCGCCGTAACCGGTGATTGGTCGCGCGTAAAAAAATGCGTAAAATTAGGGGCTTTTGTAAATTGCACCCCGGATTTCAACGACCATCCGGCTGTTGTAAACGGTGCCTCAGACCTGATAGTGGCGGTCCTTGGCGACGCCGGTAAACATGCCCGCTTTGCTGTCGGGGCTCCCTCTCTGCCCTTGGGTGTGGCGGTGGAAATTGATGCTATTTTTGAAATTGAATAACGCGCTCAAGCGCTTATAAACCAAAAATATCTTGTAATCTCAGGGCAAATCTTTAAAAAAGAACTGCAAATTCATTAGTCATATAAATTTACAGGGAGCAGTCAATAATGACGACCAATACCGATACCTCGCCCAAAAACGTTCTTGCCGTTTTAAATTGTGTAGTAGATCATTTGTATGCTGCTCATAGCGTCAATCACGAAAAAATGGAAGAGTTTTTGAAATCCTTGCCCGAAACGCTTGGTTTGCCACAAATGGAAACTCCCCGGGCAGGTGATACTGTCCTACTTTCTCAAAGCCAACTTGAAAAGGCCGCAAAAACCGCCCTTCAGATCAGCGCAGATTTCAATGATGCGGCCACAACATTACAAGATATATTTGGCACGCCCAGTCTGGCGCCGGGAGGATCTTTAGCCAATACAATGGCTACAATCGTTACCTCAAGCAAAAATGGTACGCCTCTTGTAAATACAACAATTTTAACGGTCTTAGATGAAGGCGAAGCAGGAGATATTTTCAAAAACAGCTATCCCGAAGGCGTCGTTCTGGAAGATATTGTACATGGCGAATGTTTAAAAGTGCATGTTGTTCCCTATGATGGTGATCGCTCGCAATTTCCCACTTATAGCGATCATAAACCTGCTCATCACCCTTTATCTGTGCCGTTGTTTAATATGGTCAAAGGCGGTCAATATGATGAAATTTACATCGAAGGTTTTCTGGCTGATGCACCGGATTTTGAAAATGATGCCAAAACCCTTTTGACTGCGGTATCTGCCGGAAATCAGCACCGCGACATGATGGGACAAACCCCTATCAGATTAAATATTACCGCCGGAGCCCAGCATATATGCAATAACCCGGTATTTAGAAATTTTGTCAAGCTGGCAAGCGAACTAACAGATGTTAGTATTCATGCCAATACCGGTGAATTCAGACGCTTGTTAGACAATGATGAGAACTGGCGTGTAGAAGCCCAAAAAGACTTTCAAGGTTTAAGCGGACGTGAATTGGAAGCTGCAAAAAAAGCCTCTAATGCCTATAGAGCGGCCAAAACCCAAGCCAATATTCATACTATTGAAAAGTTTATGAATGAATGGGGATCAAATATTCCTTACGATCTGGAATGTGTGGTCACCGATGGGGGTAACACAGGTTATGTTGTCAATAATGATCATTACTACACATTCACTCCCGATCCCATCGATCCGTCAACTATTGTAAATAAAGTGGGCGCGGGCGATGCGTTTATGGCCTATTATCGATTAGGACGGGAATTGGGACTAAGTCAAATTGAGTCTATGAAGGCTGGCGGCATTGGTGCTACCCATACCCTTCAGCAAGAAGAAGCAAGACCGGAGTTTTTCGAAACCCATGATGATTTATCCGGGCCGGTTTCTTTGCTGAAAGCAAAAGGTTTATTGGATAATAGCGATACTCTGCGTAAAATAAGGGAATTCCCTTATATCACACCTGAAAATATGTAATGCTTGCGTTGTTTAAATTTTAAACTCTATATAAAAATTAAAAGGATGAATTCATGTTTGATCTATCTGGTAAAACGGCCCTGATAACAGGAGCCACAGGCGGTATAGGCGGCGCGATTGCAAAAGCCTTGCATGCACAAGGGGCGCATGTTGGCATATCGGGGCGCAATACAGATAAGCTGGAAGCTCTGGCTATAGAACTGGGCGAGCGCGTGAGCGTTTTAACCGCCGATCTATCCTCTGATGAGGCTATTACCGAGCTTGTCAAACGCGCCGAAGAGCAAATGGGCCAGATTGATATATTGGTGAATAATGCAGGGCTTACGCGTGATAACCTTTCCATGCGTATGAAAGAGGAAGAATGGCAGGAAGTTCTGGATGTGAATTTGACAGCACCTTTTAAACTTGCCAAAGCCGTTCAGCGCGGCATGATGAAACGTCGCTGGGGACGCATTATCAATATTTCTTCTGTCGTCGGCGTGACCGGCAATCCGGGCCAGTGTAATTATGTGGCCTCCAAAGCAGGAATGATAGGCTGGTCCAAAGCAATGGGCCAAGAAGTGGCCTCTCGCGGCATCACCGTGAATTGTATTGCGCCCGGCTTTATCGCCACGGCCATGACGGATGCTCTGACCGATGATCAAAAAGACAAGATTAATACCACCATCCCCGCCGGGAAAATGGGGGCATCTGAAGACATCGCCAGCGCTGCGGCCTATCTGGCTTCTGATGAAGCGGGCTATGTGACAGGCCAGACTATACACGTCAATGGCGGCATGGCGATGATCTAAGGCCATGATTCAATGATGCCGCTTTATAAAGTTCTGGGATATTGCGGGGTAATACCGTTCTTTGTTTTTACGCTGGGCTTGTATTTTTTTGATGCTGCGATCGGAAAATATTTCATGGCCATGCAAATGTTTTACGCCTCCCTGATTGCCTCTTTTCTGGCTGGCATACATTGGGCGCACTCTTTTCCCGCACACCGCGAAGGACAAATGCTCTGCGCTATGATTCCAACCATTTTATCATTGCTTATGCTAGGCGCAGGGCTGGTTATTCTTTTTGGCGGACTTTTGATGATGATCCCATCCAAAATTCTCTTGAGCGCGTTCTTTTTAATATACGCGCTGATGTTTATCACGATTTATATTTTCGATTGGCAATGGCTGGATCAAACCAAATTACCGGAAGATTACATTTTATTTCGCTTGCAAATCACGATTATAGTCAGCGGATTGCTGTTCTTATCCTTTGGCGGCATCTGGTTGCATTAAGCCATTTAAAGCGCGGTTTACATCATCGGATAGTTGCGCCTTAGCCAAAATCCATATGCCCTTGGAGGCGAATTTATTGGCATCGCGTTCTTTTATATTTTGATCATATAAAAACTTATTTTGCTTACTGTTGCGATACAATGATGAATGAAAGAAAAACACCGTTCTCTCATATTCATCGCGGTGAATGTATTTTGTTTCACCGCATTCTACTTGCAAATTACGCTGTAGATGGTGACAGAACTCATGCAAGATTGTATTGAGCAATTCATTAAAACTTGTGCTGAAAATATGCTGTCTATCATATCGTATTTTGCGCTGATCCCCCCAAAATTCTGCCAAAGCGCCACTTAAATTGCCTGTATGCCGTTTTGGAATATCGACGTCGAAAGTCTGGGCCAACATATTCTCAACCAAAGCGCAGAATTCATATTTGCATTTTATAATTTCTTCTTCGCGGTTAAAATCCTGCGCAATTGAAACCAGCCATTGTTTACTTTTAAGAAAAGCTTCGCGCTCTTTCAATGCCTCTACAAGTTTGTAATTTTGCACATAAAGATCGGCAAAGCGTTGTAAACCTTCTTTTTGCCATTCACTATATTCTTCGTTAATGTCGGCATAACCTGCATAGTGCGCCCCCAGCTCGGATTGAATAAAACCGTTCTGATCGGCAATATGCTCCAAATAACGCTCTTGAAAAGGCGCAAATCTTTTATGAAATTCTTGGTGTGGATTTTGCTCTTTACAACAAAAATCTTCATGTACGAATTCTACGCACACATGTTGCAAGACATCGAAAATGGCTTGGCGAATGAAATACGCATGGCCGCCTAGAATGCGTTCTTGTTTGTTTGAATTTTGGTAAGAATAAGCATCTTCTGCGCTCTCAAGCTTCTGTATGATCTCACAACCGAAGTCAAAAGCATTCTGATTTTGAGTTTCCCCAAATAATTTGACAAGAAATTTTTGTGTGCGGTCTTCGAAGCACTCGAAATAGCGATCAAAAGCATTGAATGTTACGCCTAACGCAGGCAAAACATCGCTAAAAAGAAATTCAAAATCTTTCCAGACTTCAAACGCTTCCGGTTCATCAGAAAAATCGCCAAAACAATTGCTGTAATCACTAAGAAATGCCATCGTACTCTCCGAGTTAAAGGACAATAAAACAAACAATAAATTATGTCAAATATATTTTCTCCGGAGCTGGTTATTTTTGATTGTGATGGAACACTGGTAAACAGCGAACTTCTCTACAATAAAATCATTTCAGATATATTGCTGGAAGCGGGTCTGACAGATTACAACGTTCAAACCTGCCTGCAATTATTTACGGGCCTGACTTTAAGCCATATTCGCGAAAAAGTAGAGCGCGCCCATAACCTTGATTTATCAAGCGTTTTAACATCCGAGCTTTATATATCCCGCGCGCAGGCTGAAATGGATAAGAATATCGAGGCAGTTGCCAATGCCTCTGATTTACTCATGCTTTGCACTGGTATAAGTAAAATTTGCATCGGCTCGAACGGAGAACGCTCCAGCGTTATCAAAAGCCTTCAATTAACAGGGCTTTATGATTTCTTCGGCGGGAATGATGATTGTATTTTCACAAAAATACAGGTTAAAAATGCCAAGCCTGCACCGGATTTGTTCGAGTACGCGGCCGCGCAAATGGGC
>JBKHDZ010000015.1:0-21387 GCA_046541095.1 Alphaproteobacteria bacterium | reverse complement strand
GAAGACGTGCTTAAAGATATTGAACAGGTTTATAAAGATTATCCTATTCCTTATTGAGAACGCCTTTAATTTGATGTGATAGCGCGTGGCAGGAAAATCCAATACCGTCCGCGCGATTTCATGTGACCGGCCAGATATTCCGCTTCCTGCCCATAACCCCAGAATACATCGCCGCGTACAGGGCCTCTGATCGCCCCGCCTGTATCTTGCGCCATCATCATATGGTTTATGCGACCATGTCCCTCTACAGGCTCTGCAATATCCACCCAAAGCGGCATGCCATAGGGCAGTAAGGAGCGATCTATGGCTAAAGAGCGCAAAGGCGTTAAAGCAACCCCTTCTCCGCCCAGCGGCCCTTCGCCCTCTAAGGCGCGGAAGAAAACATATGATTTGTTGGTGTTCATAATCTCATCGGCCTGATCAGGATTTTCATCCAGCCAGCGCCGGATGCTTTGCATGGAAACGCTTTCTTTGGTTAAGGCGTCGCGCTCGATCAATTCACGCCCGATTGCATAATAAGGATGGCCGTTTTGCCCAGCATAGCCGATGCGCATAGTTGAGCCATTATCCAGCGTGACAATGCCCGAGCCTTGGATCTGAACGAAAAAAGCATCCACCGGATTATCAACCCAAACCAGAACTTCATCGTCATGCGGCCAGTTTCCATTCACAATATCTTCGCGCGTTTCATAGGGCTTAAGGTTTCCACCCACAACGCGCCCTGCAATTCTGCGGCCTTTCAGATCTTCGCGGAAATCGCCAAGCTGAACCATGATCAAATCATCAGGGCGTTTGTGCAAAGGATATTTATAAACCTCTGAGCGCTTTAAAGAACCACGCAAACTGGCTTCATAATAACCTGTAAACAGCCCTTCCGGATTTTCTCCGGCGTAAACAGCATAAGGCCGAAAACGGCTTTCAAAAAACTCCTGCAATGCTTGCGAATCTTCCATGGCAACCAGCGCGAAATCCTCGCAAATTTTTTGCCAGGCTTCATAACTTCCCGCCTCTTTCAAAGGACCAAATTTTTGCGCAGGATTTCTACCAAGAATACGGCCACAAGAGCGCACCATGGCAGGAACGATTTGCGTGTAATCATCACGCCCCCAATTCGGCAACTCAGAAAATTCCGCAGGCTTTATAATGAGATCTTCAGGCACTATTTCAGGCTCTTCCTGACCACAAGCCGCCAATAATAAAAGGGATATAAAAAGTAAAAACCGCATGATTTATATCTATCATTGCGGCTTTTCAAAATACACTAAAATCGAAAAAAGCTCTGGCGTTTAATCAATCTTCGTATCGGGCACCAGATCGTTATCCTGTTCAGGGTCTTCACTGCGCGTTTCGATCAAAAGCCAGCGCGGATCGCGGCCTGATACATCATGGGCAAATGTCCAGATATCAATCATTTCACTGACGCGGTCAGGATTGCCGGAAATAATTTCACCCTCTTTATCTCTGCAAACGCGCGTTTCTTCAGCAACAAAGCGCACAGTAATATACGAGGTTTTACCCTCCACCATCGCGGAAATAACCTGGGCTTTCTTAATGGCGTGGATTTCACTTTCAAGTGTTTCCCCGGAAGCTTCGCGCTCTGAAATAGCAGCCTCAAAAGCTTTATAAACATCTTCGCGCAAGAGATCTTCCAGCGCTTCACGCTCGCCTCTGGCAAAGGCTTCTACAACCATAACAAAAACGTCCTGACAAGCTTCGCCGAAGAAATCGATATCGAAATCTTTTTCCGCTCTGGCAATGGCGATCAAGCCGTTTTCTGCCGTTTTGTTTTCAATGGAAAATGCGCCTTTAGGATTTTGCGCAAGATCTTGAATCCGCTCAGAACCGCTCAAAGCATGCTCTTGCATAGCCTGTTTTTCTTCAGGCAAATCAGAAGCTATCTCTCCCGTACCCGCTAACGAACTTGGCCGCTCACGTTCTTCGCCGTGGCGCGTTCCCAAAATACTTCTCAACCAGAAAACCAGCCCTGCGGCTATTACTCCATATACAATTAAATCTGCGCTCACGACCTATCCTTGGATTTATAAATAAAACCGACTATATCACAATTATAACATAGTTTCGGTAAAGAGGGTGTAAATACCATAATCTTAATAGTCTTTGCCTTTAACTCTTATATAGATTAGTGTTTTGCGGTAAAAGAACAAGAGGTTTTATGCCCTTTTTGATTATATTTATTCTGATTCCCCTGCTCGAGATCACCGCCTTTATCCATATTGGCGGGGCCATTGGCGTCATGCCGACCTTGCTGATTGCTCTGGGAACCGCCATTTTGGGCGGAACCATCATTAAATACCAGGGCTTTATGACCATGGAAAGCGTTAAACTTGCTTTGGCCGAGGGTAAAACACCTGTAGCCGATATTTTCAACGGGTTTTGCCTTGTGGCTTCTGGCGCTTTGCTCATTACACCCGGATTTGTCACCGATACGATCGGGTTTTTGCTACTGGTGCCGCCATTGCGCGATATGTTACGTGGGTTTTTAGGCAAATATTTCAAAATGCAGCCTCCACCCTCGCAAAGTCCCTATGGACAAAATCCTTACCGCGATGATCCGGGCGGTATAATCGAAGGCGATTATGAACGCGTGGACGAGGATAAAAAGCCTTAGAGCTACACCTTATTAAGCGGTTGAGGTGCAAAATTTTTCGTGCTAAATCATTACCACGTCTTATAAAGAAGGAATAAAAATGACCGATACTGAAGCCAAGCCCGAAAATCTGCGCAAAATGCCCGGCGGCGGCAATTTGCCGATTGTTATTCACGCACAATATATCAAGGATATGTCTTTTGAAAATCCCAATACGCCTGCAAGCCTGCGCGGTAATGGGAAAGCGCCGGAAATGGATGTGAATATCGGCATGGATGCGCGCAAGCTGGATGATAAAGAGATGCCGTTTTTGTACGAAGTTGCGCTGAATGTGCGCGCCGAAGCCAAAAATGAGGGCAATGTTGTCTTTATCGCCGAGCTTCAATACGGCATTACGGTATCGTTGAACGATGTTCCAGAAGACCAGCATCACCCCTTGCTTTTGATCGAAATTCCGCGCATGGCTTTCCCCTATGCCCGCCAGATTTTGAGTGATCTGACCGTACAGGGCGGCTATCCTCCGCTTTTGCTGAATCCGGTTGATTTCCAGGCCCTGTATATGGACCGCTTCAAAGATGAAATCGCCGCCGCGCAAAAGGCTATGGCCGAAAAAGATAGTGAAACCGTGAATTAAGCCGCGTAGCGGAAAACCGTTCATCCCAGCTTTTTCCAAAGCGGATCCGAGATTTTTTCCAGCAATTCTGCATGTGCGGCCAGTTCTTCATCTGCAATTTTAAATCCGCGCGGCTCGCGGTATGGACGCTCTTTTTGCGCGCCGCTCTGCGCGGTATTGTCACTTGCAGAGCCGCCCGAGAGCAATGATAGCCCGTGCTGGCGACCGCCCAACAGCTCCAGATAAACTTCGGCCAGCAATTCCGAATCCAAAAGCGCGCCGTGATAGGTTCTCTCCGTATTATCAATGCCAAAACGGCGGCACAGCGCATCCAGATTGGCGGGCGAGCCGGGAAAGGCCTTGCGGGCAATAGCCAGCGTATCAATCACATGATTCCAGCCAATGGGCGCATGACCAACTTTCTTTAATTCCCAGTTGATGAATTTCATATCAAATTCAGCATTGTGAATGACCAGCTTCGCATCTTTTACAAAAGCCATGAATTCTTCATAAACCTGGGAAAAGACGGGTTTATCTTTGACAAAATCATTGGTGATACCATGGACAGCCGTGGCCTCGGCGGGAATATCACGCTCGGGATTGATATAAAGCTGTAAATGCTTTCCGGTTGGAACATGATTGACCAGCTCGACGCACCCAATTTCTATGATGCGATCCCCTTGATCGGGGTCCATGCCGGTTGTTTCCGTATCCAATACAATTTCACGCATTTTTTTGACCTTTAAACTTTTGATTTTAATAAGAAAAACGCATTTTCTTTAGTTCGTTTCCAATTTTTGAAGGGGGGTGGGGTAAATTTTTAAAAAGGCGTAAACGCGCTACGCTTTTCTAAATGGCTCAGGCGCGTAAACGCGCTACGCTTTCTTAAATAGCTCAGGCGCGTAAACGCGCTACGCCCCAAAATCAATTTTATTTTACTGCCCCTATTCATATTAGTAGTCGTATCCCTTGTTTAACAAATTCACCATAACGATATAATAGGATAAAATTCCTGATATGGCAATCCCCTAATAAATCCGCCCTTCAGGCTCCACTTTATATTTGAACTGGGCATCTTGCTGAATATCATCCAAAATCTGGCGCACTTGCGAGAATGTGGCCGCACGCGACAATCCCGTTTTAATCACGTAATCCGCATAGAGAGATTTTTCAGCGCTCGGCATCTGGCTTTGCAGGATATGGGCGAATTTTTCAGCGCTCATATTCGGCCTTGCCAGCACACGAGCGCTTTGAATGTGAAGCGGCGCTTCTACATTGATCGCCACATCCACGCTTAAATGCGCATCCGTTTCAAAAAGCAATGGAATATCGAGCAAAACGATATTCTTTCCCATACGGCGCATATCGGCTATAAAATCATTTTGCGCTTTACGCACGAGGGGGTGCAGAATATTTTCAAGCATTTTGCGCTTTTCAGGGTCGGCAAAAATCAGCTTGCCGAATTCCGCACGGTCGATATAGCGCATCTTGCCCAGAGGGCCTTGGCGTTTTTTATAAATTTCGGGGTATTCAAAATAAGGAAAGCTGGCCGCAACGGCTAGGTAACCCTTTTGGCCCGGGCGCATCAGATCATGCACGGCAGCATCAGAATCATGGGCGGGAACCCCCAAACGCGCAAACATCTGCGCAACCGTTGATTTGCCCATGCCTATCGAGCCTGTTAAGCCAATTACGATCATGATACCAGCACTTTCACATTAACGTCATTGCGAACGACTGAAAGGAGTGCGGCAATCCACGTTTGATATGGATTGCTTCGTCGCTGCCGCTTCTCGCAATGACGTACAAAGATAATCATGATTCCAATACTCTATTTTGCAATTGCTCATTCACTTCCACAAAGACATCGTGCCATTCTTCAAAGGCAGGCTGGGCCTGATATAAAAGCATACCAATCCCGGTCAGAACGCGCAGATCATGTTCGCGTGCCTCTTTGAGCAATTTGGTGTAAAGCGGGGTATAGACAATATCATGGACCAGCAAATCTTCATTGGCCTCACTGAAATCCATGTCCAGATCCCCCTCATCATTCATCCCGACAGAGGTTGTGTTCACCAGCAAATTGGCTTGAGATAGATGTTTAGAGCGCTCTTCCCAGGGAATAACGCGGATAATAGCCGGATCAATCGCCACCAATTCGCGCGCTGTTTCGGGCGTGCGGTTGGCAATTATTATCTCGGGCGCATTTTCTTTGATAAGGCCGTGAATAACAGCCCGCGCCGCGCCGCCAGCGCCCAGAACGATAGCGGGGCCGTTTTCACACACCCATGAAAAGCCGAAATCCTGCGAGGCTTTTTTCAAATTCTCGGCAAAACCGAACACATCTGTATTGCTGCCATATAAAAGCCCGTTGCGAATAGAAACCATATTCACAGCGCCCACTTTTTGCGCCAGATCATCAATTTCATGGCATAAATCCATAATAGCGCGCTTATGGGGTACGGTAACATTCAATCCCGCATAGCCCTCATCAATCAGGCGCTGGACACCTTCTTTTAAATTTTCAGGTGTGATATCGATAGTTTCATAAGAACCCTCACGGCTATGCACACTCATCCAGTATTTGTGAATGATCGGGGATTTGCTGTGGCTGATCGGATGACCGATCACCCCTGTTTTGATAAATTTACTCATAAATCCAGACCGTGATAATCCTGCAAATATCCTATCAGATTGATAAGCGGCATTCCCAATATTGTGAAATAATCGCCCTCTATCTCTTCAAAGAGCCAAGGGCCGAGCGCTTCTAATTGATATGCGCCCACGCAATCCATCGCGGCATCACCGATTTTCTCGATATAACGCCGCGCAAAAGCCTCATCAAAGCTGCGCATTTTAAGGCGCGCACTTTGCGTTGTTTCCCACAATATAAGGCGGCCTTTGGCCACCGCGACGGAGGATACCAAATAATGGGTTTTCCCGCTAAGCCGCATTAATTTTTGTACGGCTTCTTCTTTATTTTGGGCTTTGGAAAGGCTTTGGCCGTCAAATTCGACCGTCGAATCACTGCCGATAACCAGCGCGTCTTTATGCTTATCGGCGACGGCCAACGCCTTAAGGCGCGCCAATTCTGCTGTCAATTTTTTTGGGCTGGCCTGTAATTTCTTTTCAACCGCCCTTTCGTCTATCTCTGCAGGCACGCACGTAAAATTCAGCCCTGCATTTTCCAGCATCTGGCGGCGCGAAGCACTTTTTGAAGCGAGTATGAGCGATTCGTGCATTTTCATGGAGCGGCCTGCTTTTTCTTTTTGTCTTCGAAGGCCTGCCAATAGGCCATGATTTCAGCGGCCGTTTCCTCGATAGAGCGGTTGGTCACATTTATGACGGGCCAGTGGTTTTTTGAAAATAATCGCCGCGCGGCGCGCACTTCATCTTCGATACGTTCCAAATCAAGATATTCGTTCTGGCCGAATTTATCGGCGTGATTATCGGCTTGAAGGCGCGTGCGGCGCAATTCTGCCAGACGTTTGGCCGAAGCGGACAGGCCGATATAAAGCGGTTTTTCCAAATGAAAATATTCTTCGGGCACATTGACATTGGGCACAAGAGGGATATTGGCTGCTTTTATCCCGCGGCGTGCCAAAAAGATACTGGTCGGTGTTTTCGATGTGCGCGAAACGCCAACCAGAATGACATCGGCCTCGCGCAGACCTTCAAAAGATTTCCCGTCATCAAAGCGCATGGCAAAATCAATGGCCTCCACGCGCCGGAAATAGGCATCATCCATAGTGTGTTGTAAACCCGGAACGTTTTTGGCGTGCTGGCCAAGATACGAGGAAAGCCCCCGCATAATTGGATCAAGCACCGAAACGCACGGCACGCCCAGAGCATCACAACGTTCTAGCAATCGAGCGCGCATTTTTTCATCGACCAGCGTAAATATGACGGGCCCCGGATTGTCTTGTACTTGTGTGATGACTTTTTCCAGCTGTTTTTGCGTGCGCACCAGCGGCCAGAATTTTTGCACCGGCTCTATCCCCTCAAATTGGGCCAGACACGCTCGGGCAAGCCCAAGAAGAGTTGTCCCCGTCGCATCGGAAACCAGATGTAGATGAAATTTTTTATTACTATCACTCACAGCTATTACTCACTAGCGCGCCATTATCCTTGTTACCATTGCGGCCTTATCATAACAGCAACGGCGCAACGCGGCAAAACCGTTTTTTTTAATCTATATCGCTAAAATCAGAGAGAAGATCGGGTTCTTCAGGGAAGATACGTGCAGCAAGGCCAGCATCGCGGAACGGCACGTTATTCACCAACACCACTTCCAGATCATACAAAATATGCATCAAATGAGATTGATTGAGCGGATCATCCAGGCCCGAATACATCGGATCGTTTAAGATTTCGCGCCCGAAACCTTGTAAATACGCTGTTTTATCGGGCAAGCAGGATAAAAGTTCAATCGCAATATGCGTTGGTACTTTCCGGCCAAATGGATTGCTTTCTTGTGAATTTTTCAAAATTTCATCCATATATTCCAGCGTCTGGTGATCGCAGGCATTCAAGCGCTCTTCACAGGCATACCATTCCTTGAAAGCGGCCTTTAGGGCTTTGCCGTTGAATTGAGAGGAAGGATCGTGCTCCAGATAGTGGGAATACGCCATGGCCAAATCGCCATTTTCCGAGCCGATTGTATGCCGCCAGATATCGCTATGGCCTTCGCTCCGCAATTCCCAGGCAACAAGAATACCGATAACATCGCAATCTGCGGCGCGTACGCGCTCCAGCATTAAAATGGCTTCAGGACCAAAGAGATTATCAAATGCGCCGTGGCGTTTTTCATGCCAGACATCGCGCAAGGCGCGTACCAAATTAATCAAAACAAGATTACTGAAATAGGCCGAGCGCATAATGCCTTCGGGGCTTAACCCGAAATGGGACACAAAAATCGTTTTCTCGGTCACATCAATAGAGAAATCATTGCCATTCAGATCATCAATGCCCAGATACCACCCTTCGGATATAGCATCATTAATAAGAGCGACACCCACCGGGCTGAGCGATATGATATTCAATGTCTGCATTAAAAACATATCGTAGAGATTGGCAGGATCATCTCCATCAAAAAGCTCTTCAGTTGCCTGAAGCAAGGATTTGATTTTAAGGATATCACGCTCGGAAGCTGTAAAATCGTATATAGGCGGCTGTAAAACCGATTTATCGATTGTTCTGGTTTTTATAATTGTTTTTTCGGTTTTCATATCGCTCTCATCCGGCAGATCAAAATTATTGGTCTGATTGCCAATGTCTGAGATGCACGATGTTCTCATCGGAAGTGAAATTTCCGCGTGTTTTTTGTTGAGAAATAATTGTGTTTTCGGCGTCGAGCAGTCCTTTATCTGTTTGCTTGGCCGCATTGTTCTGTTGCGGCTTGAATGAAATAATTTGTCCTGTTTGCGCCAGTGCATCACTGTCTCCTGTAAAACGGTTCGGGGATAACCCGGAATGCGGGCTATGATTTGAAGAGGGATTTCCCTTTTGCAAACCCTGTTCCGTTTCACGAAAAGAGCGTTCGAATTTTATAAACCACAAGAAATTCGCGTTCGAGCGGTCACGCACATCGGTAAAAATCGGATCGTTCATAATGGTTGGTGCATGCATGGCAAGGTAATTTTTGCCGAATGGCATGGTTCCCAATGCGGCAATCAATTCCGCCGTTAAGGACTGGGTTTCTTTTGTGCCGTCAAATACGTATCCCTGATAATCCGAGAGCATATGCTGGATTAATTCTTTGTCTTCGATTTTACAACGTTCTGATAAGAACCAGGCCTCAAAAGCGGCCGTACTGGCAATTCCATTGTTAATCGTACGGAAATCCATAAAGGCTTCATGCGCAAAAGCTCGGGCCAGATCGGCCATGGAAGAATTTTCCACGCGCTCCCAAATCTTTTTATAACCGGAAAGCTGTAATTCCCAAGCTACACGAATGATTGAGGTTGTTAAATCGGCTGTCTGGATGCGATTTATCAAAATGGCATTATCCGGCTGGAAAAATAACGGGTTAACCAGCGCGCCCTGGCGGTGCTGCCAATGACGGCGCAATTCGCGCGTTAATAATAAAACAGACGATTCAAAATCATGTGCCGGATTAATAAGAATTTCGCCAGACTTTCGATCATAAAACGCATTTTCAATCTGCGTGCTGATTTTAATATCAATATTATAGTGTGCGGCAATATCCAGATATTCCTTACCTATCCGGCTTTTGGACAAGATCTGGATCAGATTCTGTTTTAAAGAGGCTTTATTTATATCATTGAAATCGGTTGTTGTATCGGAAGAACAAAGCGTATTGGCATTTTCAAAAAGATCGTAGATTTTTTTATCTTCGGCATCTTCGAAACTTTGGGCGAAGCGCTCAAAATCATCTATTTCTTTTTTCAATTTTGATACTTCACGCTCTAAAACCGCAAGTTCTTCGGCATCAAAAAAGCTTTCTTCTTCGTAATCTTCCTCAAAATCCATGTAGAACATTGGCTGATCGCCAATAATGGTGCAGGCCACTGGCTGACCATTATTTAGCGTATATGCAACGCGGCAGGGTTTTCTGCCATATAAATGTTCAAGCAAATTTTTACCGCCTGTGAAATTTTCTGGACTATCGCTCATGTGTTGTCACCCAACCGTCGTTTTTTTATTTAAGTATTGAACCCCGAAGACCATCCGAATGAACGGCCTTATATTTTTATTATGCGCATGGATGTATTAACGTTTTCCTACTGAAATACGGAAAAAGTGAAAAAACAGCCGAATTAAAGATTCAATATAAACAATAGTTTACATAATATTAATGAAATATATTGCGAGAGTGGAAATATAAAATCGGAGCGGCTTAAAATTAAAAAAGCGCGTCTTAATTATTCAATGCTCTATAGATTTGCGTATGTATAAGAATTACTGACCAAATGTATCATCCAAAACAGGCATGTCTTCAACCAGAAGTTCTTCATTCATCAAGGTCACAAGGCCGTTTGGCTTTACTTCTATATCCGCTTTGAAGAGCGAATCACGAAACATCATGGTAGATTTCAGATAATAAGCGCCATTTTTTTCATCCAGAACCTCTAACGGCACCAGCATTTTTGCAATGGCTTTGCGGGCCTGTGGCGGCGGGTCTTCTTTCCAGTTTATATCATCAACATTTTCCGTGACGATAAAACGGCCATGCTTGCCGCGCACATAAGTAAAGAAAAAGCGGATATATTCGGACACATTGTCTTTATTCAAAGAAATCGGCAAATTGTGATTAAGAAGATAAATAGGCTCATTCGTCCAATCCAGAACAATCACATCGCTTTTTTCGGGCGTGCCGCCATCCTTAAACAATACAAAGCGGCGTTTGCCCGGCATTGTCGAATAATCGGCAAGATCAAGAAAGCGGTAACCGGGATAAAAAGACAATTCCAGCCCTAATGCCGTTGTATCAACCGGATCAAAATCCGATCCGTCCAGATGCGGGTTGATCTGGTCCAAAACTGTGGCCAGTTCATCAAGCTCCAGCTTTTTAAAGGCTTCTTGAAACATAAGATGATATAAGAGTTTTCGGGTTTAATTAATCACTACTTCTATTCTAAATAGCATAGAAAAACACCTTGGGATAGATATGTGAGCGAATCATACGCTAAAAGCTGTATAAAAATGAGGATGAAATTATCCCGAATTCACGAACATTTATCATGAGGACTCATCCACTTGTGCAAAACGAAAAAGGTTATGAGTGTTCTTATCTGGGCGAATCGAAGCGACTCGGCAGAAATGAATGGCGGCTTGGCGATTCTTTTTGGGGGCAAATCTGGGTATAAAAGCTATCCCCGTAACTCACACGCCCTACTACTATCAAAAACCTTTTTTAAAATATAATAATGATTAGTATACAAGAAAATAGAGATTCGAATGAACGGCTAAATCTATGAACGCACAAAAACAAAAATTGTTCCTTGATGCTTTGCGCGGCGAGAAAACAAATCGAATACCGCTGTGGTTTATGCGGCAAGCAGGGCGCTATTTGCCGGAATATAGAGAATTGCGTGCCAGCAAAGGCGGCTTTCTGGATATGGTTTATGATCCGCAAAGCGCATGCGAGGTAACCATGCAGCCTATCCGCCGTTTTCACATGGATGCTGCTATTCTGTTTTCAGATATTCTGGTGATCCCGCATGCTTTGGGACAAAAACTGGATTTTGTCCCAGGGCACGGACCAAAGCTGGAGCCTATCCGCTCGCAAGATGATCTAGCGCGTTTAAGTTATAGGAATTTTGATAATGTTTTATCGCCCGTTTATGAAACCCTGCGCCTTACTTCCTCGGCGTTAAAAACGGAAGGCTACGAGGATGTAGCCTTGATCGGTTTTGCAGGAAGCCCGTGGACGGTTGCGTGCTATATGGTTGAAGGGCAGGGCAGCAAGGATTTTATGCAAACCAAGATCATGGCGTATCAAAACCCGCAGCTTTTTGCAGAGATTATTGATACATTGGTTGAATATACGGCGCAATATTTGATTAAACAGGTCGAAGCGGGCGCAGAAGCTTTGCAATTATTCGATAGCTGGTCCGGTGTTTTGGATGCAACGCAGTTCAAACGCTGGGTAATTGAGCCAACGCGCAAAATTGTCCAGCTGGTTCGCGAAGTTTATCCGAAAATTCCAATTATCGGTTTTCCAAAAGGGGCGGGGTATAATTATTTGCCCTACGCCCAGAATACAGGGGTTAGCACATTAGGGCTTGATTCGGCTGTGCCAACGGATTGGGCGGTGCGGGCGTTGCAATCCCAAATGCCGGTGCAGGGCAATCTTGATCCGTTTTGCCTCTTTGCTGGAGGAGACAGTTTAATTTTGGAAACAGAAAAAATTCTGCAAGCCTTTGGAAAAGCAGCTTTTATTTTTAATTTGGGCCATGGAATTCATAAAGATACGCCGATTGCCCATGTCGAACAAACAATCGCCGCAGTCCGTGATTTTAAGGTTCAATGATGGAAGAAAACACCAGCACGGAATATAGATGGAGCGCTATTGAAATAGCGGGTTTTCGAATTGATGATTTTGCCGCGCATATTGATTTTATATTCATGCCTTTGACAATTCTGCATTTTGCAGCATTGTTTATTGCGGCATCATCATTAGCGTTTTTGCTGGTCAAAATGAAAAATCCCGGCCATGGCGATGATGAAAATTTGAAACCTGTTTTTATGTATGCGTTAAGCCCTGCCGTAATTTTATTTATTTTAAGCGGGGCATATCTATATTTTCTGTTATCAGTCATGCATGGCGCGGCCTTTGAAACCGGCGCGCGTTTTTATGCCTATGGGCTGTTTGCCTTTTTCTATCTGTGTAGCCTTGGCGCGATTATAAAAATGAATCAAGGAAAGACTTTGCGCGCTTTTGTTGTTTACGGCTTGCTTTCAGGCGTTATAATTTCATCAGGCTTGATATTTGTTTTATCTCTAGGGGCAGGATTATGAGCGAATTTTTAATGATAAATTATGAATGGCTGCGTGCATTGCATATTATTTCAATTATTACCTGGATGGCCGCTATGCTCTATCTGCCGCGTTTATTTGTATATCACGCTGATGCGCCTGTGGGCGGTGAAATATCCGAACAATTTAAAATCATGGAAATGCGATTGCTTCGTATCATCATGACACCTGCCATGATTGCCGCGTGGATATTCGGGATAGGCATGTTATTGGCCAATCCGGCTTTGCTGGAAGGCGGCTGGATGCATGTAAAATTAACCAGTGTGATCATTTTATCGGGTTTGCATGGCATGTTTGCGGCCCATGTGAAAAAATTTGCCCGTGATGAGCGAGCCAAAAGCAATAAATTCTATCGTATCGTGAATGAGATACCTGCTGTTTTCATGGTCATTATCGTTATAATGGCTGTGATACAACCTTTTTAATTTTTTCTTTAGATCTTTCATGTAAAAATATATTGACTCTTCATAAACCTTTGGATATACAAACATTATCTAAAGTAAATCCATAACATTTTGGGTAAGAATTTGGGCCAAGCCCGTAATTTGAATTTTTTCCGCAAATTCCGGAATTTGAAATTCAAGAACTTAGATAAACTTTAACAAGGATAGAATTGTACGATCTATAACTCCTAACACACAGGATGTACCGGTTTAAAAGCCGATGAGAACTTTCTTTCACCTCCATAATCATTCTTTAGACATCACAAAAGATTTAAAATCATGAATTTACAAGAACTGAAAACACGATCTCCCGCAGAATTGACCGCCTTTGCAGAAGAGCTAGAAATTGAGAATTGCGGTTCCATGCGCAAACAGGATATGATGTTTGCAATCCTCAAACAGCTGGCCGAACAAAATGTCCCTATTTCCGGCACAGGTGTTTTGGAAGTTCTGCAAGATGGTTTCGGTTTTTTAAGAAGCCCTGAAGAAAATTATTTACCGGGGCCTGATGATATCTACGTTTCTCCGTCACAAGTGCGCCGTTTTGGTCTTCGTACAGGGGATATCGTAGAAGGCGAAATCAGAGCGCCAAAAGATTCCGAGCGCTATTTTGCCTTGTTGCGCGTTGGTTCTATTAACAGCGAGCCACCGGAAAAAATTCGTCACCGCATTAATTTTGATAATTTAACGCCGCTTTATCCCGAGCGTAAAATCAAGTTGGAGCTTGATGATCCAACCAAAAAATCCAATGTCCAGCGCGTCATGGAATTAACGGCGCCCATTGGTTTTGGCCAGCGTGCCTTGATAGTGGCACCGCCCAGAACAGGTAAAACGGTCATGTTGCAAAATATTGCAACCTCTATTGCCGAGAATCACCCCGATGCTTATCTCATCGTTCTTTTGATTGACGAGCGTCCCGAAGAGGTGACCGATATGGCCCGCACAGTCCGCGGTGAAGTTATTTCTTCGACTTTTGATGAGCCGGCTTCTCGTCATGTGCAAGTGGCCGAGATGGTGATGGAAAAGGCCAAGCGTCTGGTCGAGCATAAGCGCGATGTCGTGATTTTGCTTGACTCGATTACGCGTCTTGCCAGAGCTTACAACACGGTTGTTCCGTCTTCCGGTAAGGTTTTGACAGGCGGTGTTGATGCGAATGCTCTCCAGCGGCCTAAGCGCTTTTTCGGAGCGGCCCGTAATATTGAACAAGGCGGGTCTTTAACCATTATCTCGACAGCGCTTATTGATACCGGAAGCCGTATGGATGAAGTTATTTTCGAAGAATTTAAAGGCACGGGTAACTCTGAAATTGTTCTGGACCGTAAACTTGCCGATAAGCGCGTCTTCCCGGCTATTGATATTCAAAAATCCGGAACGCGGAAAGAAGAGCTTCTGGTTGATAAAGACACATTGCAAAAAATGTGGGTCTTGCGCCGTATTCTGAACCCTATGGGCACTGTGGATGCAGTTGAATTCCTGCTGGGCAAGATGAAGACCAGCAAGAATAACGACGAATTCTTCCAATCTATGAATCAATAATATTTACTAAAACACCAAGTCTTAATTGCAGTGCAATATATTTTGGGTTTGGCTTCACCCTGTTTAATGTGCTTTAGTGCATCCAATAAACAGGGAAATTTTCTATGCGTAATGCTTTTATCAAAACCTCTTTGGCCTCTGCATTTCTTAGTGCTTCTTTTATAACGCCCACGCAGGCCACCCCACATTTAACCCAGGAACAGTGGGATTTCATACAAGAGCGTTATGGTGAGCATGAAGGTACGCCGCTTTATTCCTCTGAAGATGGGCCATCTTCCTGTGCGGATATTCTTGATCGTTTATCTGATGGCATTGTCTATCAGAAAGATTTTTCCAAAGGACGCGGGCGTTTATCTATTGGTGTCGAATCGCCGGGCAATGATAATGGTATATCCGTGCAATTACAGTTTGGTACGCGCGGCCATTCTTTGCCCGATCCGGCTTGTTAGATACCGCTCTATTTTTCTAAAATTAAATCTAAATACCTGAAATATTTGATAATATTTTTGGTTAATCTCATCCTAAATTCGAAACGAAAGTATTTGCCATAATAAAAAATATATGGTGTGATGAAGATATAAGCCGAGTGCAAAAAGCAAAAGTAAAAAACAAAAAAAATAAGCCGGCGAAATCCTAGAGATCAGGTTCACAAATAAAAAAACGCACATAACTAGGGTGGGAAAAATGGGTCTTTATATTAAAAATGACAATCCGTTTCGCGGCGGACCAAAAAAAGTCGCGAGTTTATCTTTAACAATGGCTGTATTTATTATTGTCCTCGCAATGGGGGCAGGATCGGCATGGTCACTTGACCGTTTTGATCCAGCTGGCGCCGTCGAAGGCGCACATACAGCCTATAATTTTTCAACAAGCTCCTCCCCGGACATGGCTGATGGATGCCTTCCCCTGCTTAAATCTATCCGTCATACCTCAGCAACATCTGTCATGGACCGGAACCAGCGCACGGCTGGAAAAGCGGCGGCTTTGGGTCTTGTTTTCGGCATGCGCTTTGCCCTTGAGCCATCCCGGAAAGCCAAATCGCCAAAACCACGTCTGGATGTCTGGCAACCTCAAAATGCGTTTGCCGGTGATCAGCGAGCCCTTGCTATTGCCGACTATCGTAAATGCCAGAAAGAAAAAGCCTTAAATTCTTCTATCCAGGCAATACACGACTTTCGCTGGACACGATAACCTCCTTCATTTTCAAGCCTCGTCTTAAGGCGAAAGTTTTTGTCCCTCACGTCGTTGGCCGTCTCAGTTTCTTTACACAAGGAAGCGAGACGGCTTCTTCGTTTTTATATGTCGTTAAATGCCGATCATGCCTCGAAAATTTTCATACCAGTCCGGTGCATGTTGTATCTGATAGCTGGCTTCCAACATGATCAGGAATAAAACAGGCGTTGCAATAAGCAAGCGGTCAATAATTTTTCCGGCTTTGGGCGTGAAGGATTTTTCCTTATTTTTGGGTACAATTCCGCTTAATGCTTGCGAGATGGCTTTGCGCGCCATAAATTTTACGGTTAGTAAAGCACAGTAAAAGCCTGCTATAATTACAAGCCCGTCCAAGGCTAGTAAAATCAGGGGCTGCTTTAATTCCCCGGCCAAAATACTGCGCCCGCCACCCGGCAAATATCCGCCAAAAATCAGAGTCATCAAAATACAGCCAAGAATAAAGCCGTGCTGGCGCGGTTTGCGTGTAATGTTTTTAAGGGCTTTGTCGGCATTGTTTACAGCGGCCTGAATAGTTTCGTTTTGTATGGCGTGAGGATTGGCCAGCTTAACCTTTTTCATGGCCTTGCCGAGCGGCAATTTTGCGGCCGCAAGAATAGCGTGGCGCAGGGTTCTGAATTTAGCGGCGGCTTTAACTTTTGCAGCAACATCGCCGCGGTTTTCTGCGGCTTCTTTTAAACGGGCGAGCGGTTTTTTCAAAATCCTATCCAGTAAAAACGGCATATAAAAAAGCGTGCAGTTATTTCCAAAGATCAGTGTGTTATATTTTTCCCCGTCCCCAATGGAAAAACGAATACCGCCATAGGGCAGTTTCACGAGATAAGGGATGGTGATGTAATCGCGCTTGTCTTCTGCCTTCTTTTCATCGCGCTCTTTAAAGATCGGGTGAATATGCGCATGTTCGACCAGTTTGGGGCCAAGGTCTTCGATAATTGTGCCGATGCGCTCTTCCACTTTTTCGCGGTCGTAATCAAAGCTTGGCATGGCATCGATTTCGAGATCATAGAGATGCGAATTCCAGGCGTGGCCATTACACACGCCGCATTGGGTTGTGCCTTTGGTTTTGCAAACACGACATTGTATTTTGCGGCGCTCATTACAAAGCGAACATGAAATTTTTCCGCGTCCCATACAGCGCTGGCATTGCTGGTTTCCATTGGGGCCTTGTATAGTTTGCGCCCCGTTACAGCCCGGACACATTTCCAGGCCCTGACCGTGGCAACGCTGGCACATTTCCATGCCTTGCCCATGGCATCTTTGACATTGAACACGGCCCTGTGCCCTGCAATTCTGGCAACCCTCATATTGCACGAAGCGCGTATATAAAAACGGCAGTTTGATCATCTGCCCATCAACACCATAGCCCATATCTTCGCGATTTTCGACAATATAGCTCTGGATTTGTTTGGCGACATCGGCGCGGTGCGTAATTTTATGCTCCAGCTTGGCTTTTTCTTCTTCCAGCTGGCCTTTGCCGTTTATTTGCTTGGGCCCGGGTTTTTTCCCGGCTTCTACATGCTCTAATACTTTAAAGCGAAATTTGAGGGTGGTTGTGGCAAGAAATTCAAGGGTCGCGCCATCAAAATGCTCGCATTTGATATTGCTTTGCTTGATGCCATTGCCTTTAAAGACCGCACAGATTTGATCCATTGCGCGGTCTTTGAAATTCTCGTCAATCTGGGATACGGCTGTGCTATGGGTATTTCCCGGGCTGGCCGGGAATAAATGGGCGTCTTGATCGTCCTGGCTCAAAATTCCCCCTTGATAGTGGCCGTTATCACGCTTTTATATTTTGCTGCAAAAATTCGAATGTGCGTGCATTGGCCAGTTCGGCAGCATCTTTATTATAATGCATTCCGTTTCCTCTGGCAAAGGCATGATCCATACCTGCATAGCGGTAGGTTTGTGCAAAATCATTGTCTTTCATGGCATCAATGATTTTATCCTGCGCGTCTTTGGGGACGAATTCATCTTCCCCCGCAATATGCAACAAGACAGGGTTTTTGAAATTGTCCGCCTCATCCAGCATGGTTTCCAGTCCAACGCCATAATAGCTTACCGCCGCATCAATATCGGTATGGGCCGCCATCATGTAAGCCATTTTACCGCCCAGACAATATCCCACGCACCCGACTTTGCCGTTGCACTCTTTATGGGAACGTATGGTTTTTAAGGTTGATTCCAGATCTTTTAATCCCAGATCCTGATCAAACTCACCAAAAAGCTGGAAAGCGCGCTCTAATTCTTCTTGAACGCTGTCCACCAGCTCTATGCCTGGCTCGATGCGCCAGAATAAATCGGGCGCTATACCAATATATCCATGATCGGCCATCAAATCGCATTTATCGCGCATTTCCTGATTAATGCCGAAAATTTCCTGAATCATGATAATGGCGCCGGCGGGCGTTTCGTCGGGATAGGCAATATAAGCGCTAAATTCTCCGCCATCATGGGCGGTAATTTTGATTTCCGGCATGGTTTTTTCTCCTGTAAATCTATATTCTTGGCATAAGATTAAATGCCATGATAATCATAGAAAATTAAAAGGACAATATAAGACCATGAAAATTAAATTTGATATTGAATGTAGCCCCGAAGAAGCGCGAAAATTTCTAGGCTTGCCCGATGTTGCGCCCATGCAGGAAAAGATGATGGCAGAGATTGAAGCCAAAATGCAGGATAATATTCGTAATCTTGATCCCGAAACGATGGTGAAAACGTGGCTGCCGGCCACTATGCAGGGTTTTGGTGAAATGCAGAAAATGTTCTGGGCGCAGATGGGCGGTGTTCCCGGGGCTTCCAAAAATAGTGACAGCGATAAAGAGTAATGAGTGAAACTATCTTTGCATTATCCAGCGCGGGCGGTAAGGCCGGCGTCGCCATTATCAGGGTTTCGGGTGCGCAAGCCTTGCATTCTTTGGAGGTGATCAGCGGGCAGAAAAACCCGCCGCGCAGAAAGGCGCTTTACTGTAATTTGATTAACCCTTTAAGCAAGGCCCTTATTGACAAGGCTGTCGTTATCTTTTTCGAAAACCCTGCAAGTTTTACCGGAGAGGATGTTGCGGAATATCATATTCACGGATCCCCTGCCATTATTGATGAATTGCTCACCGTTTTAGGCCGCCAGCCCAATCACCGGATCGCAGAACCGGGGGAATTTACCCGCCGTGCCTTTGAAAACGGGAAGATGGATTTAACAGAGGCCGAGGCGGTGGCCGATCTTATCAATGCGCAGACAATATTGCAAAAAAACCAGGCTTTGGATCAATTATCAGGAACGCTCAAAAATCTTTATGAGGGCTGGGCGCAGCGTTTGAGCAAATCTTTGGCCTATATCGAGGCCGATCTTGAATTTCCTGATGAAGATGATCCAGATGGCGTGAGCCGCGAGGTTATTCCGGTTATTGATACGCTTATAAAGGATTTGCAGGAGCATCTTGCCGATAATCATGCCGGTGAAATCTTGAGAAATGGCGTGCAAATCGCTATTGTCGGTGCGCCCAATGCCGGCAAATCCAGCCTTTTAAACGCCCTTGCAAAGCGTGATGTTGCTATTGTGTCCGATATTGCGGGTACCACACGCGATATTGTCGAGGTCCATCTCGATTTAAAGGGTTATCCTGTGACGTTATCCGATACGGCTGGGCTGCGCCCCGATGATCTTGGCGATGAAGGTCAGGATAGTATAGAAGCTGAAGGCATAAGACGCGCCATGAAGCGCGCCGAGCAGGCGGATATAAAAATCCTGCTATTTGATGGGCAAAAACAAAGCCCCGATCCTTATACTCTAGCTTTATTGGATGAACATGCGCTGGTGGTAGCCAGCAAGGCGGATTTGGAAAAGAAATTTGATTATCCCGCCCCAATTATTGATATTTCATCCAAAAGCGGCGAAGGCATTAGCGAATTATTAGATGCCATTTTGGAAAAGATTCAAACGATCGCACAGATTCGAGAGGGACCGTCTTTAACGCGCCACCGTCACCGCACGGCTTTGGAGAATTGTTTGCAGGCTTTGCAGCGTTCTAAAGAGGCAGCCCTGCCTGAGCTTATGGCCGAAGATGTGCGCCTTGCTATCCGCGCTTTAGGTCAAATTACGGGCCGCGTGGATGTAGAAGATTTGCTCGATATTATTTTTAAAGATTTTTGTATCGGCAAGTGATCCGGTTTTTCTGGAAATTTGTTGAAAACTCGCGTATAAGTTTGCTCCATGACTGTAGATAAAGACCATAGCTTTGATGTCATTGTTGTTGGCGGCGGGCATGCGGGGTGTGAAGCCGCCGCCGCGTCTGCGCGCATGGGCGCAAAAACAGCCCTATTAACACATAAGCTGGATACTATCGGGGTGATGTCTTGTAACCCTGCTATTGGCGGTTTGGGAAAAGGGCATCTTGTGCGGGAAATTGATGCGCTTGATGGCTTGATGGGCCGCGTTATTGATAAAGCCGGGATCCAGTTTCGGATGCTGAACGCCTCTAAAGGTCCCGCTGTGCGTGGGCCACGCGCGCAAGCTGATCGTAAATTATACCGTCAGGCGATACAGGATATTTTGTTCGATTATCCCAATTTATCGCTAATTGAGGGCGGTGCTGATGATATTATACTGGATAATGATGGATCCATATGTGGTTTGAAAACGACGGACGGGCGTGCGCTGTCTTGCAAGGCTGTCGTTATTACAACGGGTACTTTTTTGCGGGGCATTATTCACCGCGGCGAAGAGCGTATCCCTGCGGGCCGGGTCGGGGAGAAACCTTCCATTGGCTTGGCGGAAACCCTTGAAAGACATGCTTTTCCTTTGGGTCGTTTAAAAACAGGAACGCCTGCGCGCCTTGATGGACGCACGATTGATTGGAACCGTCTGGATGTACAAAAAGGCGATGATCCGCAAATTCCGTTTTCTTATTTAAATGATAAAATTACCGTGCCGCAAATTGATTGCCACATTACTTATACGAACCCTAAAACGCATAAAATTATTGCTGACAATTTGCATAAATCAGCTATGTATTCTGGGCGTATTTCCGGTACCGGTCCTCGTTATTGCCCCTCCATCGAAGATAAAATTGTGCGCTTTGCCGATAAAGAACGTCATCAGGTATTCTTGGAGCCAGAAGGTCTGGATGATCACACTGTTTACCCCAACGGCATTTCCACAAGTCTGCCGATTGATGTTCAAAAATCCTATATACAAAGCATTGACGGGTTGGAAAATGCGCAAGTGCTGGAATGGGGCTATGCCATTGAATATGATTACATTGATCCGCGTGCTTTGAAAGCTACTTTGGAAACACGCAAGATTGCAGGATTATTTTTAGCGGGGCAGATCAATGGCACAACCGGATATGAAGAAGCAGCTGCGCAAGGGCTAATGGCCGGTACAAACGCCGCTTTACAAGCCTCCAGTGTTTCACGTGAAACAGCGCGCATTTTTACCCTAGATCGCGCAGAAGCCT
>JBKHDZ010000014.1:0-21649 GCA_046541095.1 Alphaproteobacteria bacterium | reverse complement strand
GCCACCATGCTGGCCTCCTTGCTGGATACGCTGGGCGATGGTGTTATTACCCTGATTGCCTATTTTTCTTTACGTATTTCCATGATGCCCGCCGATGAAGACCACCGTTTCGGCCATGGGAAGGCCGAGGGTTTTTCCGCCCTTATACAGGCTTCTTTTCTGGTGGGCGCGGCTGTATTTCTCATGTTTGAATCCTTCATGCGACTTTTCCGCCCCGTAGAAATAGATTATCACTTGCTCGGTATATGGGTCAGTATTTTGGCTATTATAGCAAGCCTGCTCATTATCGCAGTACAAAGTTTTACCTTAAGGAAAATTGACTCTCTTATTATAGAAGCCGACCAGCGCCATTATATGAATGATGTTTTGATTAACGGCGCCGCCATTCTCGGCCTTGGCGCGCATTATTATTGGGGGCTTGGTTTTGTTGATAGTATTTTGGGTCTTGTTATTGCGCTCTATATTTGCTGGACAGGCTTTCAAATCGGAATAAAAGCCACGGACATGCTGATGGATAAGGAAATTGGCGAGAATGAACGCGCGCGCATAAAAGAAATCGTCTTTGCCAATAAACAGGTCAAAGGCATGCACGACCTACGCACGAGGCGCACAGGCATGAATGTTTCCTTAAGCTTTGATGTGGAGCTGGACCCTGCCCTCACCTTGCATGATGCCCACGCCATTGTCCGCGAACTGGAATTCGCCTTGCTGGAAGATTTTCCGCATGCCGATATCATCATCCATATGGATCCCGAAGGCGATACCTATGACAGCCGCCATAAAGTGCAAGGCGTGCATCATTAAATAAACTTTTCATTTTTTACCAAGGAATTTACACTTGAAAGCGTCTTATCCTTAAAAGGCTCACTTTGCATGACCGAAAGCGAACATAAAGAACTAATAAAAGCCGCTCAAAACGGCGATGCGGATGCTTTTGAGGCATTGATCAATCTCTATTACGCGGTGATGTTCAAAATGGCTTTCAAATGGTGCGGAAGACAAGATATGGCAGAAGATATAACACAAGAAGCCTGCCTTAAGCTGGCGCGCGGGATTAAAAGCTATTCATTCAAAAGCAAATTTACAAGCTGGCTTTATACGCTTGTTTTGAATACAGGGCGTGACTTTGTAAAATCCGATGCACGGCATCCTGAAAGCCCTGATGGGCTGGAAAAGCTGCCTGTCAAAGCCAAAGGGGAAGACGCCATCTATACCCGCCAAGTGCTGGCCGCCATTTATGAATTACCACTATCAGAGCGCGAAGCAGTTTTGCTCGTACTCAATGATGGCTATACCCATGCCGAAGCCGCCGATATTTTAGGCACCAAAGAAGGCACAATCAGCTGGCGCATAAGCGAGGCCAAGAAAAAACTGCAAAGTAAATTCGGGGAAGGAGCGGCCTATGGTTAAACTTATCAACCCTCATTGCGAGGAACAGCACGACGAGGCAATTTATGACCCCAGAAATAGATTGCCGCGCTCCCTTATGGTCGCACGCAATGACACCTTCAAGAAAGGACAACGCCATGGATGAGAAAAAAATAAGCGATGCCCTTCATAAACTCGATGTTCCGGAACCAGATCCGAACGCGAAAAAACGCGCGGTAAACGCCGCTGTGCATGAGTTTCACCAAGCCAGACAAAAAAATAAAAAAAATTCCCAAGGATTTCCTTTCCTCTCTCGTCTTATGGGCAAAGACAAACAAAACTCAAGGAGAGAAACCATGGAAACCAAACAAAAAAAGAAACTTATTTACGGCGGTATGGCGACAGCAATGGCGGTTGTATTAATCGCAGGCGTTAGCCTGACACAAATGCAAAGCGGTATTTTTGAAACTCGAAGCGCTGGCGGCGATGCTACAATGGAAAGCAAATTGATAGGTCAAAAAAGCCCGGCTTATGTCGAAGCCATTCAAAATTTAAACCAGCAAAACCGGGAAAGAGCCCTTCACCAGCAAGATAGCGCAAGCCCTATTCCAATCGAGCCACCTGTCGCTCGTATGACGATGTCGGAAAGCAAAGAAGAATTAGCAAAGGCCGCTCCGCAACGACGTATGGCCGAAGCCGATGCAGCCTTTGCACAAACCCCTGCGCCTATGGCTTCTTCCATGATTGCGCCAATAACGCCGCCTGATATGCCCTCCCCTTATTATCAGGAACAAGGACGCGATAAGTTCGAAGAATTTGATACCAATCCGATCAAACTTGTTGCGCAAGAGCCTGTTTCGACCTTTTCCGTCGATGTGGATACGGCCTCTTACAGCTTTATGCGCAAACAGATTAATCAGGGGCGCATGCCCGCTCCAAATTCCATTCGCGTGGAAGAGCTGATCAATTATTTTGATTATGATTACGCAGCGCCTGACACAAAAGACGTGCCCTTCAAACATAATGTTACCATTACCCCAAGCCCTTGGGCGGACGGCAAAGAGCTAGTGCATATCGGCATTAAGGGGTATGAGATCAACGACATTCAACCCAAGAGCAATCTCGTGTTTTTGCTGGATACCTCGGGTTCGATGAATACGCCCGATAAATTGCCACTGGTTGTAAATTCGTTGAAAATGATGCTGGATACCCTCAATCCGGATGACACAATCTCGGTTGTTACCTATGCGGGCGGCGCGGGCGCGGTTTTGGAGCCGACAAAAGTCTCCGAAAAATCCAAAATCATCAATGCCCTTGAAAATTTACGCGCTAGGGGGTCAACAGCGGGCGGCGCAGGCATAGAACTCGCTTACAATCTGGCAGAGCAAAGTTTTAACGAGGACGCGGTGAACCGCATTATTCTGGCGACCGATGGCGATTTTAATATCGGCATTTCCAATCCTGATGCGCTGAAAAAACTGGTCGAGAAAAAGCGTGAAAGCGGCATCTTTCTCTCTGTCCTCGGTTTCGGCCAAGGCAATTACAATGATCATATAATGCAATCTCTGGCACAAAACGGCAATGGCGTTGCGGCCTATATAGATACGCTTTCCGAAGCGCGTAAAGTTTTGGTTGAAGAAGCCACGTCCTCCCTCTTCCCGATTGCCAAGGATGTGAAAATCCAGGTGGAATTCAACCCTGCAACTGTGGCCGAATACCGCTTGATCGGCTATGAAACACGCCATTTGAACCGCGAGGATTTCAATAATGATAAAATAGATGCGGGTGATATCGGCGCAGGACATACGGTAACGGCCATCTATGAGATTACGCCTGTGGGATCGGATGCAATGAGCGTGGTGGATCCTCTGCGCTACAGCTCGCAGAACGAAGCTGAACAGCAAAGGATGGACACTGATTTTGGCGGCGAATATGCGTTCTTAAAAATGCGTTATAAATTGCCTAATGAGGATACTTCCAAGCTCATTACAACGCCTATTACTTCCGATCTTAAATCAGACGGTGATCAAGAAACTAAATTTGCGATGGCCGTGGCGGCCTTTGGCCAGAAACTACAAGGCGGGAAATATCTAAATAATTACAGCTATGATGACATTATCGCGCTGGCCCGAAAAGGCAAAGGAACCGATGAGTTCGGCTATCGTGCAGAATTCATCAATCTTGTTCGCCTGGCCAAATCTTTAGACAACTAATTTGATCACATAAAAGCAAAAAAAGCCCTCGATACAGAGGGCTTTTTCCATTTCTCCCCAATTTATACAAAAGTTATCAACAGATTTGCTAAATTTATTATAAAACAACACTTTAACTCTTTATTCCCTCTATTCATTTCACATACCATGATAGGTGAGTGTTTTGTGTTCTTTGGGCAGTGTCTTGCCCGGTTTTAAATAAAGTCTTTTTATGACGAATGTGATAAGCAACGTTCTGGTGGTGCTTGGCGCGTGCGGATTTCTGATATCCTGCACGGCAAACCGCGTCACACTGGATGCACCTTCGCACAAAACACAGCTGGCCGAAGATCTCCGTGAAACACAAAACTCTCAAATCCCGAAAACTCTGGAACTTACGACCGAACAGGCTTTACAGCGGGCGCTAGCCTATAATCTGGATGCCCGCGTATCGGCTCTGGAAGCCTTGAGCCGTGAAGATGATATTGATCTGGCGCGCCTGCAAGCCCTTCCCAATCTGCAAATATCTTCCAGCTATTTAGGCCGCAGTAATAAAGGCGCCAGCTCCAGCCGCTCTGTTATTTCCGGCAACCAGTCTTTGGAGCCGTCTTATTCCACAGACCGCTATCGCGCCACCACGGAAATGAGCGCCAGTTGGGATATATTAAACATTATGCTGGCTGTCGCACAAAGCCGCATTGCCAAGGATGAAGCCTTGATAGCGCGCCAGCGCCATGAAAAGGTGATCGATAATATCCAACGCGATGTGTTCGGCGCCTATTGGCGCGCCAAAGCCTTTATAGACACCAAAGAACAAACACTCGCACTCATAGACCAAACCAAAGAACATATTGCCAATATAGAGCTTGCCGAAGCTGAGGACCTTTTATCCAAAACGCGGGCGGCCGATTTAAAAAACGAATTTATCCAGCAATATGAAGCCCTGCGCGAGATCAACAATGATCTGGCCTTGGCGGAAATAGAGCTGAAAAGTCTTTTATCACTCCCCCAAGACACAACACTCCATTTGGTTTCCGAGTCTTTAGAAGAACAAAAGGCAATATCAGCCTTTTTAAAGGCTGATTTGGAAACACTGGAAGAAGAAGCCTTGCTTTATCGACCGGAAATGCGCGAAACCTATATCCAGAAAAATATAGACCGCCAAAATGTGCGTAATGAAATTTTGCGCACCTTGCCGGGGGCAGAGCTGTTTTTTGCCGCAAACAAAGATACCAACCAGTTTTTGGCCGATAGCGACTGGCTTTCATATTCTGCCAGCCTTACACAAAACCTCATCTCACTCTTTACGCTTCCGGCCAGAAAGCGTGCGGCGGAAAACCTTGAAACGCTAGGTGATGCAAGGCGCATTTCTCTGGCGGCCGCAATTCTAACGCAAGTGCATCTGGCGCGCCACCGCATGCAAGCGGCGTTAGAGGAATATAAGGACGCCAAACGCTCGGGTAAAATCGCATCCGAACTTGCAAGGGCTGCGCAACAGCGCTATACGGAAGGGCTGACCTCTATGTCCGATGTCCTGCCCGTTGCATTAAAAGCGCAAGCCGATGAAGTTCGCGCCCTGCAAGCCCAAGCCGCAATGATGGAGGCTCTGGCCTCGATGTATAGCACATTGGGCCGTGATATACCTTTGCAAAAGGAGGGATTGATATGAAATCCTCCCTGAAAAATACCGCATTATTATTCCTGCTGTTCAGTATTCTGGGCTGTTTTACGGGCTATGGCTTATATAAGAATAATATAAATATTGGCGCGCAAGCTACACCGGTTTTTCAAAATGCATTGAACAGGGCAGCATCGTCTTTGCCATCATTCAACACTTACGCTGTATCAATCCCCGCTCTTACCATACCTTCCTTTGAAACAAAGGTTACGATTACAAGACGTATGCGCTATATGCCCGATATAAACACTGCCGTCTATTGGCAAACACTCGGGCATATTACCAGCGCCGCGCAAAACCATATTTCCCACAGCACAAACAGGCTTCTTTCTTTACCGGGCCAAGCCCATAGAGCGGCTTTTCATGGGCTATCGAAACTCTCATCTGCTATAACCACAAGCATCAGTGCGACATTCCATGCCGGCCATTCTTCTGCCCGTGCGACTTACAAAACACTCACTCAAGCCATAGAAAACGCAAGGGATATGGCGATCAACTCTTTACAGGCTGTTTATCAGGGAATGACAGGCGGTATCTCAGATGCGGTAAGTAACATAGCGCAGAAATTCAAAGCCTTTCATCAAACCAGCCTATCAGGATGGGGCAAAATAATTGGCGCGGCGCAAAATCTGCCGCACTATATGCTCTCCTTTTTCCCGTCGGCGGATGATTTCGAATACCGCAATATTCTCTCTTACGAACCCGCCGCCGGCAACGAAGAAGCACCTATGGAACTGGCGGGGGCCAGCGGCGATGAAAATTATACGTTCGAACCTGTCGAAAACGCCCCTATAGAGGCGCGGCCCTCCTTCCGCTACGAGATTGAAGACCCCGCCATAGAGGTGGAAGGCGTTCTGGTTCCGCAAAACGCCACCGTCATTTCCAGTAGCCGCGATGGCAAAATCGCCAGCATCAATTTTGATAATGGCGATATGTTCCAGAAGGGCGATATCCTGATCGAATATGAATGCGAGGATATAAAGGCCGAGCTGGCCGCCGCCGAAGCCGAAAAAGTCCTCACCGAAAAGCGCAGTATGCGTAATGAAAAACTTTTAAAGCTGGATATTATCTCGGATATCGAGCATCTCGGTTTCAAAACCGAAGATGTGAAAGCGGCCGCTCAAGCCCGCATTGTCGAGCAACGCATAGAACAATGCTATATCCGCGCCGCCTATGACGGCCGCGTGACCAATAAGCTGGCCAATGAGCATGAATATACCCGCACAGACCGCGTTTTGATGGAAGTGGCCTCGCTGGACGATCTGGAGGTTGAATTTCTCCTGCCTTCGCGCTGGCTGCGCTGGGTGAATGTTGATGCGCCAATCAGCGTGCTTATTAATGAAACGGGCGAAATTTACGAAGCCATTATCAAGCGCATCTATGGGGAAATTGACCCCGTCAGCCAGTCCATTCAAATGACAGCAAAACTGGAGCCTTATGAAAGCCCTTTATTACCAGGCATGAGCGGTACAATCACCCTTAATGTGGAAAGAATTCGCGCCGCCGGTATTGAAGGATTTTTAGAGCGTCCGCGCTATGCTGGCTCCACCAATACGGATGAGGAGTGATGGATAAAGCCCTCACACTCATCGCCCTACAAAAAGACGCGCTTCAAGCGCAAAGCCTTGAAGAATGTGTATTCCAGATCACCAACAAAACCCACCAGCTCGTCAAATACGATCAGGCCATATTTTTTGAAAATTCACACGGCATTTTCAAAGCTAAAACCGTATCGGGCAATGCTACGATTGACCCGAAAGGCAGCCATACAAGCATTATTGAAAGAATTATCAAATCGCGCCTTTCACAACAAATTTCTAATGAAAGCGCCTCCGCAATCATTGTGATTGATCCAGCCAATGATATTGCCGGCGCCGATCAGGATAGCTGGAAAAATTTTGCGGCTACTCATAATCTGCTTATCCCTTTCAAAACACCGCTGGAAAAAGATCTGGGCGCTTTACTTCTTCAGCGCGAAAAAAAATTTGATGAAGCCGAGCAAGCCATTCTGGAGGAACTAGCGTCAGCTTATTCTCACGCTCTGGCCTTGCAGCATTTACGCCAAAAGCAGAAAATGCGCTCTATTTTTATTTTTGGCGGCTGGACCCGCCGCAAAAAATGGGCCGCGGTTCTTATCCTGCTTTTGTTTTTTCTGCCCGTGCGCTTGAGCGTCAGCGCTCCTGCAGAGATTGTGGCCGAAAAATCCAAAATTGTCAGCGCTCCTTTTGAAGGGATGATTGATAACGTCCTTGTAAAACCCGGCGATAGCGTTCAAGAAGGACAAATATTGCTGCGGATGGATGAAGATGCGCTGAAAAGCCGTGCGCAATCGGCCGCGCAGGCTCTTGAACTGGCACGCGTGTCTTTATCGCGCGTGCGCCGCGAAGCTTTGGCCAACCCGGAAAAAAAAGCCGAACTTAACAAATTGCAAGCGGAAATTAAGGCGCGGGAAATCGAATATAAGTATGCCAATACATTGCTCGAAAAAAGCGCTATTACATCACCGCAAAAGGGCGTTGCCGTTTTTCCTTCTACCAACGCTTTGCGCGGCAAACCTGTTGTATCGGGCGAGCGGCTCGTGCAAATTGCCGACCCGCAAAGCAAAGAATTACTGATCCGTGTTCCCGCCGAGGCCATGATGGATTTCGATCAAAATGCGCAAGTAAAATTTTATTCCGGTATTTCCCCTTTATCCAGCTATGAAGGTCACGTTCTTTCGATCGGTTATCAGGCCAGCGCGGATCCAGACGGACTTTTAACCTATAAAGTCCGCGCCGCCATTCCCGATCACGAAAATCTGCGGATCGGCTGGAAAGGCACCGCCAAAATTTACGATGAATGGAGCATACTAGGCTATGCCATCTTGCGTCGTCCTTTGATTGCGTTGCGCAACATTACCGGCTTGTAAGGAGGGTATCCCCGAATTGTTTGAAGTACCGCCACTTGAAAGTATCAAAATTCCAAGGCTAAAACCCAGCTTGCGACTTTTTCGTGCCGAGCCTGATAAAAACGGTGCGCCGCGCTGGCGGCTTTATGATGCCATTTCCAATATTTATTATGATATCGGCTGGGCGGAATTTGAAGCCTTAAGCCGTTTTTCCACGTGTGAAACTGCGCAAATCCTGAAGGATAAAATCGAGGCCGAAACAACGCTCAAGCTGGATGACAATGACATTCCGCTTTTGATAAAATTTTTGAATGAAAAAGGACTGCTGGCCAGTTCAGAGAGCCTGCCGCCTGAGTTTAAGGCCAAAAAGACAATGCCACTTTGGAAAAAGATTGTGCACAATTATCTTTTCTTTTCCATCCCGCTATTTAAACCGCAAAAATTTCTGAACGCCAGCTGGCCTTATGTGCGGCCTTTCTTTTCGCAAGCCTTCTTTCGATTCTCCATGCTGGTGTTGCTGTTCTTTTCCTTTCTGACATTGGGCCGCATTGATGAATTCATCCATACGTTTTTCCAGTTCTTTTCATTGGAAGGTGTGATCACAATCACAGTGGTCTTTTTCTTTATCAAAATTCTGCACGAGTTGGGGCACGCCTATACCGCCCATAAATACGGCGTGGATGTGCCGCATATGGGCATGGCTTTTATCGTGATGTATCCGATTTTATATACCGAAACGACAAGCGCCTGGAGGCTTGATAACCGTTATGATCGCATGGCCATCGGTCTTGCGGGCATTAGAACAGAATTAATACTGGCAGCCTATGCGCTGGCGGCCTGGCATTTCCTGCCCCCCGGAATCGCGCAATCACTGGCTTTTAGCATTGTAGCCATATCACTGACAGGATCCTTACTTATAAACCTTAACCCGCTTATGCGCTTTGATGGATATTTTATATTCAGTGATTATCTGGGCATAGAAAATCTGCATGCGCGCGGCTTTGCCGCTGCCAGATGGTTTATCCGCAAGACTTTGTTCGGCCTTCACGATGATCCGCCCGAAGAAAGCAAAGCACGCCTGCGGTTCCTCATCAATTTCGGCTTTGCCACGCTGATTTACAGGTTTTTCCTGTTTTTAGGAATTGCCTTGCTGGTTTATTACATATTTTTCAAACCGCTCGGCCTGTTTTTAATGATTATCGAATTGCTGTGGTTCATTGGGCTGCCTATCTGGTCGGAGATTAAAATCTGGATTGAAAAGCGCGCAGAAATCTGGAAACAGACACGCAGTAAAATTACGCTCGCCTTGTTAGCTGTGCTGTGCTTGATCACTATTTTGCCCAGTTCGCACACAATAGCCCTGCCCGCCATGGCGCATGCCCCCGAATATCAAAGCCTTCACCCTCCTGCTGCCGCAAAGATCGAGAAGATTTACGTGCGTGATAATCAGGCGGTTGAAAAAGGCGATCTGTTAATAGAGCTTTCTTCCCCCGCTCTTGAAAAAGATTTTGCACTGGCCAGCCTTGAATATGAAAGCCTGCTGCGGGAAAAACGCCAGTTACAATCAGGCGGGGATTTATCCAAAGAGCGCCTGGCCGTCATTGACATTGAACTGGAAAGCGCCCTTCAAAAACGCGCCGCCTTGCAGGAAGAATTAAACAAACTTATTATGCGCGCGGAATTCGCAGGTATTATTCGCGATTTGAATACTGAAATAGCTATTGGGCAATTCGCAGGGCCGGAAACCATGATGATGCGTGTTTTAAAACCTGCCAGCCCGATCATTAGCGCCTATGCCCGCCCGACAGATTTAGCGCGCCTGCACAAAGGCAACCGCGCCCTGTTTCGCCCGTCGGATTCTTTGCTTACTGAGAGCCAGTATGTTTTAAGCGCGATTGATACCATCAATACGGCCGATCTGGACTGGCCCGAGCTTTCTTCTATTTTCGGCGGCCCTTTGGCAGCAGAATATTCGCCAGACGCTCAAAATCGGATTGTACCGCGCCAAAGCCTTTATAAAGTTACGTTTAAAGCCGCCCTAAATCCTGATGAAAACACGATAGAACTTCCGAAAATCGCCCAAAGTGGGATGATTTATGTATCAGGAGAGCCTGAAATCCCCCTGCTATCTTTCCTGCGTAAAACAGGTCAAATTTTCATCGCGGAAATCAATCTGAATTAGATCAGGGTAAGAATTTTCCCTAATAATGCTAAACTTTTGAAAATTCATCAATTTTAACGAATTTTAAGGTCTTTTTGGTATCCTGAAAGATGAGGATAAACGCTAAGGGGATCGTTTTTGGCCGAAATCAAGAAAAAGTCATTCAATATCAAAGCGTTGGAAAAGCGTTTGATGCTTGATGCCTCGCTGGGCGGATTGGCCTCGACTGTTGTGTTTGCCGAAGATACCGCGCAATCAGGCCCCAATATTCTGGATAGTGATGGCGTTACGGTAACAGGTTCGACCACGGATTTTGATGGAACGGCCCTTGATATTTCTACAAATGGCGGGGCGGATGACCAGCTTTCTATTCGCAATGAAGGGGGCGGCGCCGGGCAGATTGGTTTTGATGGCACAAATATAACTTATGAAGGCACGGCCATTGGCACACTCTCTTCTAACGGAGCCAATGGCGCAAATCTGACCATTGATCTGAATACCAATGCCACAAAAGCAGGGATTGACCGCCTGATTGAAAATATCACGTATCAGAATAATTCGGATAATCCGGTTCAGGATAGAACGATTAATTTCTCGCTCGATGGCGGCTTTTTATTCTCCGAAAATATGACGGTGACGATTGTGGCGCAAAATGATGATCCTGTGATTAACACCAATACGGGATTAACCGCAGATGAAGGTTCCACCACGACAATCACCAGCGCGATGCTGGGCATTACCGATCCTGATAACACCGATGCTGAAGTTACCCTTACAATTACATCGGCCGCCAGCAACGGCCGTATAGAATTAAGTAGCAATGCAGGCGTGGCAATATCTTCGTTTACGCTGGATGATCTAAATTCCGATTTGGTGCGCTACGTTCATGATGCGGGTGAAACGGTTAGCGACAGCTTTGAATTTGATGTAGATGACGGCACAACAACGCTGGCGACCGAAACCTTCAACATTACGATTAATCCGATTGATGACCCGCTAAGCCTTGATACCAATAATGGTACGCAAGTGGTAGCAGGAGATTCCGTGCAAATCGGGGGCACAGATATTCCCGCAGACTTTGGAACCGAAATTTTGCGTCAAAGCGGAGCAGGACAGTTCGGCACTTTCGAAAACCTGATTGATTCAGGCAGCACGCAAATGTCGTTAATCTTTACAACAGGCTCTACCCCCTCCAATGGCTACCCCGGAGAAGTTTTGTTCGAAACAGGCGGCTCGGGGCGCGGTATCGGCCTTTATATTAACGATCAAAACCAGCTTGATTTTTATGCTGGCCCTGCGCGCACAATTCCGCGTTTGACATCTCCCTTAACGCTGGCCACCGATACGCAATATGCAGTTGTCATGGAAATCGACCATGACACCGATGAAATCCGTATGCATTATGCCCAAGCGGGAGATTTCAGCTGGTATGAATTCGGCCGCTCGCCCGAAGCTTCGCTCGGTAGCTGGACAGGCGATAATTCAGGTGGAAATGGGTCAGGGCTAGGAGTAGTCGGTAGCAATTCTTACGGCGGTTTTAATGGGTCTGTCAGCGGACAAACGGCCTTTCAGGGAACAATCGACAGCGATTTTGTAATCACGCGCTTTCCCGCCGGAGCGACAATCATAGAAAATGACAAGCTGGTTACATCGGATGCCGATACAACGCCCGATAACATCATCTATACAATTACCACCGATGCAACGGACGGCGAATTATACAATAATGGCGTCCTGCTCGGGCTTGGCGATACTTTCACGCAAGAAGATCTGGATAACGCTGTTGTCACCTATACCCATGGCGGCGGCTCTACCACCCCTGATAGCTTTGTTTTCAGCGTAAGTGACGGCACAACAACCATTACAAACCAAACCTATAATATCACCGTGGTCAATGATCCGCCGAGTATAGATACAAATGCCGGCGCGGATGTTTTCATGGGTGACAGCGTCCAGATCGGCTCTGAAGTTCCCGATAAATTCGGAACCGAAATCACGCGTTTCAGCGGCGTTGGTGATCAACCCAATATACAAGGGTTTATTGATAATCAGGATACGCAATTCTCGCTTGTTTTCACGACACCTGCTTCCACACCAAACAGTACCCCGGGCGAGGTTTTATTTGAAAGCGGCGGAGCCGGTCGCGGTATCGGGCTTTATCTGGATAGTGCGGGCCGATTGGCATGGTATGCGGGATTGGCGCAGACAACTCCGCTATTGACCTCCCCCGATATTTTGAGCACATCAACCCAATATGCCGTCGTGATCGAAATTGACAGCACCAATAATGAAATTCGTATGCATTATGATCAGGCGGGCAATTTTGACTGGTTTGCCTATGGCCGCACAGCCGAAAATACGCTGACAGGCTTTGTTGAAACCGATCTGGACGGCGGTGACAATGCAGGGCTTGGCCAACAAAGTGGCTCTTCGTATGGCGGCTATAATGGCTCCATTTCAGGCACAACAAATTTCCAAGGCACAATAGATAGTGATTTGATATTAACCCGTTTCCCAAGCACGGTTGTAACCAATACCAGATTGATCACGGCCGACCCGGACACCTCCAACAATGACCTTGTTTATACAATAACGACAGATGCAGCCGATGGCGAGCTGTACCGCGATGGCGCCTTGCTATCGATCAATGATACTTTCACGCAAGAAGATTTAAATATGGGGCTGATCAGCTATACCCATGGCGGCGCCCTTGATGCGACTGATAGCTTTATTTTCAGCGTTACCGATGGAACGACAACCATTACAAACCAGACTTACGATATTCGCGTTGATATTTCCAATGACGCGCCTGTTTTAACAGTTTCTCCGCTGAGCATAGCCGAAGATGCGGCCAATGGAGATAGTACCGGAACCGTGGTAGCCACAGATCCCGATCCCGGGCAAAGCGTAAGCTATTCCATTACAGGCGGTACAGGGGCGGGCATTTTCAGCATTGATGCCACGACCGGAGAAGTAAGCGTTGCCGATAATTCCACGCTGGATTACGAAACCACGACTTCTTATACGCTCATTATACGGGCGACCGATGATTTTGGCACTCCGCTTTTTGATGAGGAAACCTTCACCGTCAATATTCAGGATGTTTATGAAGGCACAGCCCCTACTTTTACAGGCACAGGGCCGTTTAATGTCGATGAAAATTCGGGCAACAATACGGTTGTCGGAACCGTCACCACGACAGATGCGGAAGGCGATAACGTCAACTATGCCATTACGGGCGGCAATGCCAATAACGCATTCAAGATTGATAATAACGGTGTTATTCGCGTCAATGGAGATGGCAAGCTCGATTTTGAAAATGATGCCAGCTATACGCTCACCATCCGCGCGACAGATAACAGCCCGCTGACCTTATCAACACAAACCAATGTGACTATCAATATCAATGATTTGAACGAAGTCCCCAGCCTTGATATCGAGACAATTATCGAAGAGCAAAATAGCGGCGTTTATTATTCTTCGGCAACAGGGAATTTCTATCAATATGTGAACAGCAATGTACAATATAACGTGGCCGATGCCGCCGCGCAGGCCGCAACGCTCAACGGCGTTAACGGGCATCTGGTGACCATTACCTCAGCCGCCGAAAATGCTTTCGTTGATTCAATTATCGGCAACCATGTCTGGCTGGCCGCCAATGATTTTGCTGTCGAAGGAGAGTGGCGCTGGGCGGCTGGGCCGGAATCTGGCATTCAGTTTTCACAAGGTGGAAACCCCGTCAATGGCATGTATGAAAACTGGTATGGTAGCGAGCCCAACACATCAGGCCATGACCGTGCCATATTAAACACCAATGGCACTTGGTATGATGATAACAATAACAACAGCCGCCGTTATGTTATCGAATGGAACAACAGCAATTATCAGGTTATCAACAATAACGAATATATTATTGCGCACACCAATGCCGATGCCTCGGATGTGGCTCTGAATTATTCCGTCGGCTTTATGCAAAGCTATGACGATGACGGCGATACGCTGGAATATACTATTCAGGGCGGCAATACGGATAATATCTTTGGCATTGATATCAATACAGGTGAAATTACGATTGCCGATAAAACAGGTCTTGATGCCAGCGTTACCGATACATATACGCTCACCATTCGCGCGCAGGAACAAGGCGGCGGCCAATGGGTTGAAAAAGACATTACCATCAATTTTGACCAGCGCTTTACCATCGCCCAGAATAACGTTTTAAGCGTCGATGAAAATGCACAAGCCACGATTGTTAATACCGATCTGCAGGTTCTGGATAACGACACCGCGGCCAGCGATCTGGTTTTCACGGTGACCGCCAACCCCGTAAACGGCCAGATCGAATTAACCACCAATCCGGGCGTGGCGATAACAACGTTTACGCAAGACGATATTAATAATAATCACCTGATCTATATCCATGACGGCACGGAAACCTTATCGGATTCCTTTACCTTTGATGTGACAGACGGCGTAGAAACGGTAACAGGGCAGAGTTTTGATTTCACCATTAACCCGGTCAATCAGGGTCCGAGCATTGTGACCAATACCGGCGCGACGATTGTTGAAGGCGAATCTCTCACCCTCACCAATGGTATGCTGGATGGGAATGACAATGATGATGCCAATGCCACTTTGCTTTATACCGCGAGCAATCTGACCAACGGTCATATCGAAGTGAGCGGCGTAACCCAGAATACGTTCACACAAGATGATATTGATAACAGCCGCGTTGTTTTCGTGCATGATGGCTCGGAAGGCAATGCCAGTTTTGATTTCTCGCTGGCCGATGGCGGGGAGGATGGCGCAACACCAGCCACAGGCACGTTCAACCTTACCAAAACCGATGTCAATGATGCGCCGCTGGTCACGACCAATACAGGCACAACCGTTACAGAAGGGGCCACAACATCCATTACAACCGCCATTTTAAACGTCACCGACCCTGATGATAGCGGAACGGGTATTACCTATACTTTGTCCAATATTCAAAACGGTCTTGTCGAACTTACAACCAGCCCGGGAGTTCCGATCATCAGCTTTACCCAGGATGATCTGGATAACAACCGTGTCATTTTCCGTCATGACGGCAATGAAGGCAACGCCCAGTTTGATGTGAGCGTTGCCGATGGCGGGGAAGATGGTGCGGGAAGCGATACGGCGACCGTTAATCTCACCAAGCTGGATGTGAATGATGCCCCAACTGTCTTGCGCAATCTGGGCAGCTCGGTCAACCAGAACAGCATCGTTATTTTGAAAAACGCTGTTCTGGCCGCCGCCGATAGTGATGATAATGCGGCAGGGATCACTTTTAGCGTTTCCAATCTAAATGGCGGGCAGATTGAATATTTTTCCAATCCTCATGTGGCCATTACCAGCTTTACCCAAGATGATATCAACAATTCGCGCGTAGTTTTCCGTCACAGCGGCCCACCCGTTCCGGCCAGCTTTGATTTTGTCATTGCCGATGGCGGGGAAGATGGCGCGGGGACAGCGTCCGGCACATTTAACCTTACAGTTGACAACACCAATGATGCGCCGACCATTTCAACCAACAGCGCACCCACCATGGATGAAGGGGCAACTTTGACCCTGAGCACAGCCATGCTGGATTCATTCGACCCCGATGATTTCGGAACAGGTTTAACGTGGACAGCCAGCAATTTATCCAACGGAATATTGCAAGTTGGAGGTGTGGCCCAGAATACCTTTACACAGGCTGATCTCGACAATGGAATAGTAACCTTTATTCACGATAACAGCGAAACCACAACAGCAGGATTTGATATACAGGTGGCCGATGGCGGAGAAGACAGTGCCGCCCCTGATACAGGAACTTTCTCTATTAATGTGACCCCCGTGAATGAAGGGCCAACCCTGATCGTGAATGATGGCGATCCCAATGTCTTGAATTTAAATGATTATACATTTAACAGCTATTCCGCTTCTCCGGGACAAGATCAGGGTGGCACACTGACAATAAGTCCTGATGGCTCGACGGTCACCTTTACCGATGCCAATATGTGGAAAGAAATTGCCACGCCTTATACACTCACCACTAACACGGTTTTATCCTTTGAATTTTTCGCCGATGCCGCGCTGGAAATTCAAGGAATCGGCTTTGAAAATGGCAATGGCGATTTCAACTTTTTAGGGTATGAGTTGCTCGGCTCGCAAAACTGGAATTTGAATGATTCATACCGCGGCTATCAGGTCGGCGATGGCTGGGTGCGCTATGATATTACAATCGGGCAGGATTTCGTATCAGGCACTGATTTAGAGCGCATTATCTTTACCATAGATAATGATACCAACGACACAGGCAGCACTTCTTTCCGCAATATCAATTTTTATGAAAGCGACCAGATCGTATCGATGAACGAGGGCGGCAATTTTAATATTACAAGCGCCCATATCAATTCCAGTGATGTCGATGACGGCCCTGCCGAACTCACCTTTACCGCATCCAATCTGAGCAATGGTCATATAGAAGTCAGCGGTGTCACGCAAAACACTTTCACACAAGCCGATATCAATGCCGGAAATGTCGTCTTTATCCATGATGGCAGCGATACACTGACTGCCGGATTTGATATATCGCTGGCCGATGGCGGCGAAGATGGCACAAGTGCTGCAACCGATACATTCACCATTATCGTAAACGCCGATGATGATGCGCCGCTCGCCGCCACAAATAATGGTATGAGCGCCGATGAAGGAACCACCACAACGCTAACAGCTGCCATGCTGAACACCAGTGATAGCGATACAGAGCCACGCAATGTTGTTTTCAATGTAACCGGCGCGCTTTCAAACGGTCGCTTAGATCTTAGCACCAATCCCGGCAACTCCATTTCCAGTTTTACACTGGCCGATATTCAAAACGGCATTGTCCGCTATGTCCATAATGGCAGTGAAACAATATCTGATAGTTTTGATTTCACGGTAAGTGATGGCACAACAACTCTCGCGGCCGATACGTTTAATATTACGATCACACCTGTCAATGATGCCGTGGTTTTGGCAACCAATACCGGTGCCAATATTACAGAAAGCAACGTGGTTACAATTACCAATGCTTTACTAAATGTTACAGACGCCGATGATGCGGCCAGTGGTATAACATATACAATTACCGACACTCAAAATGGCTGGGTCGAACTTACAACCACTTCCGGTTATCCTGTTACCAGCTTTACTCAGGATGATATCGATAATAATCGCGTTATCTTCCGCCACGATGGGTCAGGGGCAGGAACGGCCGCTTTCGATTTCTCTGTGGCCGATGGCGGCGAAGATGGCGCGGCTGCTGCCAGTGCTACATTTGCCCTGAATGTTGATACTCCACTCAATGAAGGGCCTGTTATTGCGGTAAGCGATGGCGCGCCCACCACAATAGATTTTACAGCCGTGACTATATCGCCCTACGATGCAGGCGGAGCAGGTGATGGGCAAGGCTCCACAACTACGGATTTTCAGGTTTCCAGCGATGGCAGTGTACTAACTCTTTACGGCAATGCATGGAAGAAAATCTCTCTGCCGATGACATTGACCGCCGATACGGTATTAACCTTTGATTTCCGCTCGACGCGGGAAGGCGAAATTCACGGCATCGGGTTTGATAACAATGATAGTATCACCGATGGTGTTTCAGCCTATACCTTCTTTGGCAGTGATAGCTCCAACGCCCTATTTGATGATAGTTACGCCAGCTATAGTCTCGGCGATGGCTGGACGCGATATGAAATTCCTGTGGGCGCTGATTTCACAGGCGCTGTAAGCGACCTTTTCTTTATGGCTGATGATGATGGTAGCGCCGATGCTGTTTCGCAATTTCGCAATGTTTCGGTTTACGAAGCCGATCCCGCATTATCCATCAATGAAGGTGGTAGCCTGACAATTACCAACAATAACCTGAACGCTTTTGATACGGATGATGCTCCAGGCGATTTAACCTACACAGCATCCAATCTTGTGAATGGTCACATAGAAGTAAATGGCGTTACGCAAAACACATTTACTCAAGATGATATCAACAATAACCGCGTTGTTTTCATGCATGATGATAGTGAAACAACAACCGCCGGATTTGATATTTCACTGGCCGATGGCGGCGAAAACGGAGCAAGCGCCGATACAGCCAGCATTTCCCTTACCGTGACACCTGTGAATGAAGGCCCTTCTATTACAGGCGATTTAACTTTAGCCGTAAATGAGGGCACATCCGTAACTTTAACTACAACCGATCTGGGCTTTACCGACCCTGATGATAATGCCGCGGGTGTTACTTATACCGCTTCAAACATTACCAACGGTCATATCGAAGTGAGCGGAACGCCGCAAAATACTTTTACCGCGCAGGATATTATTGACGGCAATGTTGCCTTTATTCACGATGGCAGTGAAACGACGAGCGCCGGATTTGATATTTCTCTGGCCGATGGCGGCGAGAACGGTACCAGCGCTGTAACCGCCAGTGTGTCAATTACTGTGACACCTGTGAATGATGCCCCTGATGATATTACATTAAGCAATGCGAACATCCACGAAAGCGAAACACTCGGTACGGTGATCGGGACTTTAAGCACCATTGATGTTGATCTGCCCGGCGACAGCTTTACCTATAGCATTGTTAATGATCCCGACAATAAATTTATCATTGTTGGAAACGAGCTCAGGCTCAATAATCTGGTTGATTATGAAATAAATACGCAACATGGCGTAACAATAAGAAGTGATGATGGAAATGGCGGCACTTTTGATAAATTATTCAGCATAAATATTGATGATAATACAGCGCCCACAGATATTCTGATTGATGGAGATTCTATTCGCGAGAATACCGCGCTGGGCAAAACTGTCGGCATTTTATCGGCCATTGATGCCGACGCAAACGAGGTCATGACCTATACGTTGCTTGATAATCCGGGCAATATGTTTGCCATTAATGGCGATGAATTATATGTGGCCGGAGCAATAGATTTTGAAGCCTTCCGCGAAGCCGAGCTTATTATTCAGGTGGAAGATATTGATGGGAATACCTTCAATCGCATGATTCTTATAACGATTGAAGACGTAGCGGAATTCACAGGCGATATCGTGGCGCAAGATACCGGAGATTTGAACCGGGCGGATCGTCAGAACAGCGCCCAGAATGGCTTTGGTTTAATCGCTACAAACAAACGCGAGATTTTCCGCGTTGGGGACATAGTCGAGCCTTTGATCAAATTCGTTAAACCGGGCTTTATCGGCGCCACAATTTCAGGCGAGCAGGACAAAGCCTTTTATGGCGATAGCACGCAAATTTTCCGCGAGAACACGACGGTTGTGGTTCAAGACCTTTTAAATACACAAGGCAATATTGTTATACCGGCAGCCCTTCTTGAGCGCTTGCCCATGCAAATGACAGAAGACAGCAATCCTTTTATGCAGGACGAGAATTACGAACAAGAGCAGCAAAATATCGAATATCAAACGCCGCAGGAAAAACTGCGCGCAACATTGATGAAATTGCAAGCCCTGGGCGATGAGAACACAGCAACCGAAGAAGAGAATGATTTTGCCTCGCTGGACAAGGATTTTGATAATATCCTGCGTTATCATGAAGAAAAACAGGCCGCCTTGCGCGAGGCTTTGCTTAAATCCTGATTATGCTATGCCCGTTAAACATCTTAACGGATCGCCAATATGGCATTCCCCGTAGCGCTCGCGCACAGCCTTTATACCATGCTTTTCCAGTAAATACGCTACCTCTTGAATAGCATGCAATACAGCGGTTTCTTCAGGAATTATTACCCGCTTTCTTTGCCAGTCTTCGGCAATAAAATTTGCCTTTATAACTATTTCACGCCTATTGACGCGAATACCGCCCTCATATTTGCCGATGCCGCACGGCTCCTCATTAGCAGTTTCAAAAGACGCATTGGCAATTTTGCATAGGGCCGATTTTACAGCCGGTTCATCTTGAGCCATCATTTTTCTGATATTATCGCTTAAATCATAATTTACAGGCATAACAATTTTCTCCTGTTATGTTAAAATTTATTTTTTAACAACCCCGCCGCATCAAAGCAATATCATAATATAAATAACTTGCTTATTGTGGCGATATCCCGCATAACTGCGCTCAATTACTAACCCACGAGAACGTAAATAATTATAAGAAAATGACACAGACCCCTATTCGCAATATTGCCATCATCGCCCATGTTGACCATGGCAAGACAACTTTAATTGATAATCTGATGAAACAAAGCGGCATGTTCCGCGATAACCAGCATGTTGATGAACGCCTGATGGATTCAGGTGATCTGGAAAAAGAGCGCGGCATTACCATTCTGGCCAAGCCCACATCTATCATGTGGAACGATGTGCGCATCAATATTATTGATACGCCAGGCCACGCCGATTTCGGCGGTGAAGTTGAACGCGTCTTGCATATGGCCGATGGCGTTATTCTTTTGACCGATGCCGCCGAAGGCCCGATGCCGCAAACCAAATTTGTACTGGGCAAGGCCCTCAAACAAGGTCTAAAGCCGATTGTTGTCATCAATAAAATTGATCGCCCCGATGGCCGCCCCGAAGAAGTCATTGATGAAGTTTTTGATCTTTTTGTTTCTCTCGATGCCAATGATAACCAGCTTGATTTCCCGATCATGTACGCCTCAGGCCGCGATGGCTGGTGCGCGCGGGAATTGGAAGATCCACGCGAAAACCTGCATCCGCTTCTGGATTTGATTTTAGAGCATGTCCCCATCCCCGATGTGACCGAGGGCAAGCCTTTTGCCATGCTGGCGACTTTGCTGGATTCCGATCCTTATCTTGGACGTTGCCTGACAGGACGCGTTGTCCAGGGCTCGGCCAAAATCAATGATACGGTGAAAGCCATTGATCTGGATGGCAAAGTCGTTGAAAATGGCCGCCTGAACAAGCTTTTGATGTTTAAGGGCACAGAGCGCGTTCCCGTGCAGGAAGTCCATGCCGGCGATATTATCTGCATTGCGGGCCTGACCGAAGCCTCAGTGGCCGATACGATCTGCGCCCCTGCGGTCAATGATCCCATCCCTTCAACGCCGATTGATCCGCCCACGATGGCGGTAACAATTACGGTAAATGATTCACCCTTTGCCGGCAAAGAAGGCAAAAAAGTCACCTCGACAATGATCCGCGAGCGCCTTATGGCCGAAGCGGAAACCAATGTCGCCATTACCTATACCGAAAGCGCGGATAAGGATTCTTTCGAAATTGGTGGCCGCGGTGAACTTCAGCTCGGCGTTCTGATTGAAACCATGCGCCGCGAGGGGTTCGAACTCACAGTATCGCGTCCGCGTGTTCTGATGAAAGAGGAAGGCGGACAAAAACTG
>JBKHDZ010000013.1:0-21903 GCA_046541095.1 Alphaproteobacteria bacterium | reverse complement strand
CGCGCCATCTGCGCCAAGCGCTGGATTGCGTTTTCAACGTCTTTTCCGGCCACCAGCATCAAGTCCGCAAATTCGTCCACGACGACGACGATATAAGGCAGCTCGGTCAAATCCATTGGCTGGTCTTCATAGGTGGCTTCGCCTGTTTCGGGATCAAAACCGGTTTGCACCTTGTGCATGATGGTTTCGCCTTTTTTGGCGGCTTCGCGCAGGCGCTCGTTATAGCCTTCGATATTGCGCACGCCGAGTTTGGACATGGCGCGGTAGCGGTTTTCCATCTCGGCAACTGTCCATTTCAGGGCGACAACAGCCTTGCCCGGCTCGGTGACAACGGGGGAGAGCAAATGCGGTATATCATCATACACTGAAAGTTCCAGCATTTTCGGATCAATCATGATGAAGCGGCATTTTTCAGGACTGAGGCGGTAAAGCAAAGAAAGGATCATTGTATTGACGGCCACGGATTTACCCGATCCCGTTGTTCCGGCCACCAGCAAATGCGGCATTTTTGCGAGATCGGCCATAATCGGGCCGCCGCCAATATCTTTCCCTAAAATAAGGGGGAGATGCGCTTTTGATTTTTGCACTTCGCGCGCCATCAAAATCTCTTTCATAAAGACGAATTGGCGGTGTTTATTGGGCAATTCAATCCCGATCACATTGCGCCCCGGTACAACGGCGCAACGCACGGAAATAGCGGACATCGAGCGGGCAATATCATCGGCCAGCGAGATGATGCGCTGGGATTTTGTTCCGGGGGCAGGCTCGAATTCATACAAGGTGACAACCGGCCCGGGATGAATACTGACAATATCGCCTTGAATACTGAAATCGTTCAGCACGTTTTGCAAAAGCTCGGCATTTTTGCGTAAAGCATCCTCGCTCAAAACTTGCTCCTGCTGGTCGGCTGGAACATCTTGCAAAATTTCCATGGGCGGGAATTCCCATTCCCCGCTATCATTCAGGGCAAAGCGCTGTTGATTGACACCCTGGCTTTGCGGAGGCTCGGTTGATACGGCCTGAGGCTGGGCTTTGGCGGGTTTGGCCACAACGGGGATATGCGGTGTTTTCTTTTCTGGCGCAGGGGCAGTATCCTGAGCAGGGTTTGTGCTTGGCGCTGCGCGCTCTGTAGCGGGCGATTGCGCCGGTCTTGAGGGGGCGATCAAATCATCATCTCTATCATCACGGGTGAAAGATAATTGCGGCCATTGAAAAGCAATACGCGGTGATCTTTCAAAATCATCGGGATTATTATAATGGCTAATCCATGCGGCAAAACTGCGCGCCCCATGCAGGATTAAAAGGACTGTTCCCGCAAAAAGATTAGCGGCTTTAGCCGCCCAGCTTAGCAAAGTCTGTTTTTGAATGGCGGCGGCAAAGACAAAGGCGGTGATACAAAGAATTCCGGCCAGTAGCGATATAAGCACAGGCGGCACGGCAAGCGCGCCAAGACCTGGAGCATGCTGGATTTTATCCAGCATTATTGTGCCTGCACTTGCTCCCATATAGGGATGGGGCAGGAAATCACCCGATGGAATTTGCGCCAGCGCCAGGGCGCCCAAAAACGGCGTGATAAGCAAGGCCATAATGCGCAAGGGCAAATAGCCTAATTTTTGGCGTTTATAGGTTTTGATTCCCCAGATCAGCAGGCAAAACCCCGCAAGAAAAGCAGCCAGACCAACACTTTGCAGAAATAGATCGGCATAGTAGGCCCCGTAAACGCCCATGTAATTCTGGATGTTCTGGCTACTTCCCGCACTGTTCCACGAGGCATCGGATGCGTTATAGCTGGCAAAAGCCAGAATTAAAAACCCGCCGCTGAACGCCAGACCAAGCGCCAAAACATCGACGCATCGCCGTGCCATAAAGGCTTGCAAGGATTCCGGCAAAAAAGGAATGCCGGAGGTAGTTTTCTTACGCTTGGGTTTCGTGTGTTTGATGACAGTGCTACGCGCCATGATGGATACTCTTGGAAAATGAAAGACGGCTTGCGCCGATGAGGGGGTTATAAAGAAAATTATCCGAACAAAAAGGATAAGAGGATTTATTGAGGATAGCGGATTTTCGCACGTTTTACAATAATTTGGTGGATAAGCGGTAAAAAAAAGCCTTGAGAAATACCGACGTTAATCTTTTGTTAATATTTTTGCTATTTTTTTACTTGTTTGCATGTAAAATTAAATTTTATGACGATAATTAATTACAGATATAAATAGATATAAAAGGCAGAAATTTTATGAAAGCGGCTCAGCAAGAACAATCCATTGAATATTCAATTTATGTTTATCATGACCCTAAGAAAAAACCCGAAAAACCATGGGAAATGAAGGGTGTTACACCGGACATGAATGTGGCCATGAAAAAGGCCGAGGAATTAAACGACAGCCGTGAATTCAAAAAAGTCGAGGTGAAAAAAAAATTTTATGATGAAAAAAATGCGCGCACCATCGATATGACTTTAAAAACTTTTGAAGGTGAAAAAAAGAAAGAAATGGGCGCAGTGACTTTGCTGGCCATTGGTCTTGTATTGTGCGCGGCGAGCTTTGCAGCAGCTTATTTTCTTACCGCGCAATAAGACTTTGAAATTAATCCAGAACGCCGTTCGGATCCAGAATAACCAGATCGCCGATTTGATCGAACACATTGGCATTTTCTTCCATTTGCTCTTTCAAAGGTTCATTCTGTTCGGCAAGCGTACGGAAAAATCCGGCTGCGTCTTTTAATAAACGCCCTGTTAATTCGGCATAGCTTGTGCCGTTTAATTCACCGTTGGGATCCTGGGCAATCAGGCCAGACATTTGCTCGAAAACGCCTGCATTTTCTTCCATTTGAGATTTCAGCTCTTCATTTTGTTCGCCCAGCGTACGAAAAAATCCGGCGGAATCGGCGAGAAGTTTGGAAGCAAGTTCGGCGTGTGTTGGCATACGTAATCCTTATATATTTGTAACTATTTTATCCGGAAAACAGCCTAACACGCATAAAGCGCATATGCCAAGGCCCAGCGCTCAAGAAAATTCCTTTTGGCGGCTTAGGCGGCTATCATGGGCTTTATAGGTGCCCAGAAATTTAACGTCACGGGCATAAAAACCAAGCTCCTCTAAAGCCAGCTTAAAACGCGTTTCATCGGGGTGCCCTTCGATATCGCAATAAAACTGCGCCGCCTGAAAGTTCTGGTCCACGTAGGATTCCAGCTTGGTCATGTTCAGACCGTTGGTCGCAAACCCGCCCATACATTTATATAAAACGGCTGGAATATTGCGCACGGTAAAAATCAGGCTGGTTAAAACACTGGCGTTTTTTGAAAATTCTGGTATTTCCGGCTCGGGGGCCAAGATCAAAAACCGCGTGGTATTGTGTTCGGCGTCCTGTACATCATCTTGTAAAATATCAAGATTATAAATCTCGGCCGCCAGCGGGGAGGCAATAGCGCCGTGGCTTTTATCCTGCCGCTCTGCAATTTCAGCCGCCGCTCCGGCTGTATCGGCATGGACGCGGGCTTGTAAACCCAGCTTTTTGATTAGCTGGCGGCATTGGGGCAACGCGTGGATATGGCTGTGGACATGGGTTAAATCTTCCTTGGCCGTGCCTTTCAATCCCAAAAGCGCATGGCGGATGGGCTGGAAATGCTCGCCGATGATAAATAAATTGCTCTCGGGCAAGAGGTGATGCACGTCGGCCACGCGCCCGGCAAGGGAGTTATCAACGGGGATCATGGCAAGATCAGCCTCGCCCGATTGGACGCTTTCAAATGCCAGCTCGAAGGTTTCACAAGGCAGGGTTTCCAGATTTTCGAAAACGGTGCGGCAGGCCAGATCAGAATAAGCGCCAGCCATGCCCTGAAAGGCAATTTTTTTTGCAGTGTTGATCATTTTTTCTATGTGTTATATTTTTTTGTTGCTTGACTATAATCAAGACGGTAAAGAGTGTCGATACGTAATAATAATCTTTGATAGCCGCGCGGCTGTTTTAAAAATAAACATGGAAATCCAATGACTGGTCCTGAATCAAATAAAATTTTTGCTGCTATTCTTATTGCGGGTATTACGGCGTATCTAGCGGCCTTTGTTGCGGATAAGCTCATCCACCCTGAAACGACATTGGAAACAGATGCTGTTGCGATTGAAGGCGGTGAAGTGGCCTCTGCCGGTCCGGCGCAAAAAGCAGGGCCTGAGCCGATTATGCATTTGATTGCGACGGCCGATATTGCGCGCGGTGAAAAACTTTCCAAGGCCTGTGCGGCCTGCCACTCTTTTGATCAGGGCGGCCCAAACAAAATCGGCCCGAATATGTGGGGCGTAGTGGGCGATGAAAAAGGGCATATTAAAGATTTTGTCTATTCCGAAGCCTTGTTGGAAAAAGGCGGAGATTGGAATTACGATTCCTTGAATAAATTTTTATGGAAGCCGAAATCCTATATTCCGGGCACAAAAATGAATTATGTCGGCATTAAAAAGCCCGAAGACCGCGCGGCGATGATTGCATGGCTGCGCACCTTGGGATCAAGCTCCTATCCATTGCCAAGTGAGGCTGATATTGCTGCGGAAAAAGCAGAGCTTGATCCCGAGCCTGAAGTGGCAGAAGACGAAGCCGTTGATGGTGCCGCTGATACGAGTGAAGGCGCAGAGGCTGATATGAATGATGAAAGTACCCTCGAGCCTGCGGTCGCCAATTAATCATTCATCAGGCTTTTTTCTCCCAGCCGCCGCTCGCGCTTTGTTGCCAATAGGTCAGATTATACTCTTTATCTTTGTATTCTTTCCAGCGTGCACGGGCGGCCGCAACATCTTCCTCAATGCGGCCATCAAAAATCTCGCAGATGATTTTATAGGCGCTCATATCACTAGCGCTCAAATTATGGGTGAGAATAAGGAGATCGGCATTATTCGGGTTATCATCTTCATCAGTTAACCAGATTGGGTGATGTTCCGCATTGCCGTCTTTGGCCGCGCCATGCGGCAGAAAACTATCGGCTCTATACGTCCATAAATGATCATTCAGGCGGGCAATATGCTCCTTTGGGGCTTTGACAATAATGCGGTGGCCGTTTTCATAGGCTTTGCCGAGCAAGGCCGGAAGGGCTTCCTCCATGCTCTGGTTTTGCAAATGGTAAAAACGGATTTCGCTCATGGTTTAATCATCACTGTAAAGATGCATCTTGCCTTTGTAATCGCGAATACGATAGCTTCCCTTGCCCAATTCTTCAACAAAAGAGTGATTGATCGGGATTTTGCCATGACCGCCCGGAATATCAAGCATGTAAGAAGGCAGGGCAATCCCTGTTAACCGCCCGAGAAGAGATTGGTAAATTTTCATTCCTTCTTTCAAAGGCAGGCGGAAATGCCCTGTTCCGAGCGCTTTATCAGGATGGTGGAGATAATAGGGCTTGATATGAAGCGCGATCAAATCACGAAAAAGATTTTCGAGCGCAGCAGCATTATCATTTACTCCGCGTAATAAAACAGATTGCGATAAAAGCGTACACCCCGCATGATGTAATTCAGAGCATTTTTCTTTAACTACCGCATTAATTTCATCACTGTGATTGATGTGAACGACCAGATAGACAGGTTTCTTAAAGGCCTTAAGAGCGGTAATGAGTTCTTCCGATAGCCGCTCGGGATCGGCAATCGGAATGCGGCTATGAATACGTACAATACGTACATGCTCTGTCGCTTCAAGCTCTTTCAAAACAGCTTTAATCTTGCGTGGTGACAAAATAAGAGGATCGCCACCTGTCAGGATAACTTCCTGTATTCCTTTATGACTTTTAATATAATCCAGCGCGTCGCCGATTTCGTCTTTTGTTAAGCCATTGCCTTTTAATCCGATCATTTCTCGGCGAAAACAATAGCGGCAATAAACCGCGCAGGCATGGGCTATTTTAAAGAGTACACGGTCGGGATAACGATGGACTATGCCTTTTACGGGTGTATGTGCTTCATCGCCGATAGGGTCTTGCAATTCGGTCTTGGTAAATTCAAGTTCGCGGATATCAGGGATGTATTGTTTTACAAGCGCCGTATTATCAGGCTGCGTGCGTATCAGCTTCGCAAGATGCGGGCTGAGGCCGATTGCAAAATTATTTTGTGTTTTTTCTATATCGCCTGTTTTTTCCGGCGCGATCAAACCGTGTTCGGCAAGATCATGCGCGGAATTTATACGGCGTATTAAGGACCTTTGATCAGCCTTCATAATGCCCGGAAATTAAGCTGTCCAGAATACGTACACCAAAACCAGTGCCAAATTTGGGAACAGTGGGTAAATCTTTTTTAATCCACGCCGTTCCGGCAATATCCATATGCGCCCAAGGGGTATCTTTTTCGATGAAATACTCCAAAAATCCGGCCGCTGTGCAGGCACCGCCATAACGCCCCATTTTGGAGAGGTTTTGCACATCGCCAAAATTGCCTTCCATACTCTTTTTGAAAGCCTCATCCAAAGGCATACGCCAGAGTTTTTCACCGCTTATTTGACTGGCTTTTTCCATGGCGCTCCATAACCCATCGTCATTTACAAAGGTGCCGCAATATTCATGGGCGAGCGCCACCATCATGGCGCCTGTCAATGTGGCCAAATCAATAATGGCCGCTGGTTTTTTACAAATTTCCTGCCCGTATGTCAGGCAATCGGCCAGAACCAGGCGGCCTTCGGCATCGGTGTTTAACACTTCGATCGTCTTGCCGGAATAGCTTTTCAAGACATCTCCCGGGCGATAGGCATTGTGGGAGGGCATATTCTCGGCCAGCCCGATAATACCGACCACATTGGCTTTGGCTTTTCGTCCTGCAATGGCTTTCATCGTGCCGACAACTGCGGCGGCGCCGCCCATATCCATTTTCATTTCATCCATGCCCGCGCCGGGTTTGATGGAAATACCGCCTGTATCGAAGGTAACGCCTTTACCGACGAGCAAGAGGGGGTTGGTGTTTTTGGGCGAGCCATTCCATTTCATGACAACCATGCGCGGCTTTCGCTCCGAGCCTTTTCCAACCGCCAGAATGGCGCCCATGCCCATCTTTTCCATTTTCTTATCGTCAAGAACCTCGATCTCAACACCGAGCGGTTTGAGCTCTTTTTTAACAAGAGCGGCAAAGCTCTCGGGATAAAGCTCGTTGGGCGGTTCATTCACCAGATTACGGGCGGTGAATACGCCGCTTGCTATATGATCAAGGCTTTCATAGGATTTTTGAGCCGCGCTATGGGCGTCCATCACGATATCGAATTGTTCCAGCTTGGAGGGAGCGTCTTCCTCTTTTTTACTTTTGTAAACGTCGAAATTATAAGAACGGAGTTTGAAACCAAAGGCAATATGCGCGGCCAGATCGGCGTTCTTGAGCGTTTTGCCTTCATCTTTTTTGTCCATTAGCAATGTGGCATGTTCACAAGGCAGAGCGCTCAGCGCGGCATAAAGAGAGCCGCCTGCCTCTTGCGCTTTGAAAGAAGTGAGATCTTCTTTTTTACCAAGGCCGCATAATACTGCAAAATCCGTATGATCATCCGGCAAGGCAAAACTGAGATTGGAATTGGCGGCGCCGGTGAATTTTTTGTTGGTTTTTAGAATTTTTGCTAAAAAGGCGCTGTCAATTTCGCTTTGATGTTTGCCCGGAACCGGTACTCCATCCTCTTCGAATACGGGGATAATTATGATGCGCGAAGCTTTTCTGGGATTTTTTAAAAATTTGATGTCCATAATGTTATGATCCCTTATTTATAAAGTTTTTTGGCGTTGGATATAAACAATATACGGGTTTTTAGGCTGTTGGCCAGAGGCGAAAATGGCCGCGCTTGTCTTTTTGCTTTTTTAAACTGTTGCTAATTTGCAACACTCTTTATAATCATTTGGAAAACATAAAAAAAATATACAAAAAAAGTATAAAAAGCGTGATGAGTTGTGTATAAAGAATTTTGTTATGCGATTTATCCACGGAAAGTGGGCGTAATTTTAACTATTTAAAGAATAAATGAGGACTTCAATGAAAAAGCTTATTGCAACAGTATGTATTCTGGGTTCGGCTGCTATGGTTTCAGCCTGTTCATCAACAGATGAAGGTTACCGTGATCTGCAGCCTCCTTACGAGCAAGGCCGCACAGTCGGTGATGCACCTGCTCCTAAGCCTGCACCGGTTCGCGCTTCTGAGCGCACATTCCGCAAGGTTCAAATGAAGTAATTTGAATTTTTGTTTAAAGTTTAAAAGCCGTCTTTAATCCTAAGGGCGGCTTTTTTATTGTCACGCTGTATAGTAAGATCAAACCATGAAGCGTTTTTATGATTTCCTCATCATTGCTGTGACCAATTTGATTGGTTTTTTAAGTGTATCTATATGTTTTTATACGCTTTTAAGCCTTGGCATTATCAATGAAAATTATTTTGTGAATGACAGCCAGATTACCTTTCAAAGCTGGGCTGCGGGCATTTTGGTGGTTTGGCTGATTTGCCTCGGTTTTAGTATTGCGGCCTTGTTTATTCAGCAAAAACAGCGCCTTGTTTTGATGATAGCGCCTGCTGTTATTCCCGGCCTTTACGGATTTAGTGTTCTTGTTCTTTTCGGCGGCATTTGAATCTCAGAGTCTGCTTCTTCTTCGTCATAGATAGTATTTAATGCCTCGCTGGCATCCGCACTTTTGGGTTGATCCGCCAAATATGGGCGTTCCGGCATGTCTGATCCGCGAATAACCTCATATTTAAATTCGGGCATGGCCGCATCGGGTTTGCGGGCAATCATGACGGGCATGCCTGTACGGTTTCTGATTTCATTGCGAATGGTTGCCCAGTGCAAGCGGTCTTTGTGCTCTCCTGCGGCCTTGATAATCAAATCCATATCCTCATTGCGCAATTTGGCGGAATAAACCTGACCTGTTTCTTCCATCTGTATGGCTTGTTCCAGATCGGGGTGTGCTTCCATATACAGGACATCTTCTATCCAGGCGAGCTTGACTGGCTGATCGACCACGGTGACTTTTGTTCCCGTCGGTACCATTTCAAATAGCTGGGTGATATTTTCAGGATATAGACGGATGCAGCCTGAACTGATGCGGCGGCCAATTCCGTAAGGCTTGTTGGTGCCGTGCAAGGCGTATGTCGGCCAGCCGAGGTAAAGCGCGTGCGTGCCCAGCGGGTTTTCAGGGCCGGGCGGCACACTTTCGGGCAATTTAGGATCTTCTCTGCGCATACGGGCGGTCGGGCGCCATGTCGGGCCTTCTTTTTTGCGTACGACAGTCGTGATTCCTGTTGGCGTTTCCAATCCTTCCCGGCCTATTCCCAAAGGAAAGGTGGCAGGCTCCTCATCACCATTTACGAACGCATAAAGCCGCATTTCTGGCAAATTGATCACAATGCCCTCGCGCGGTGCATCGGGCAGAATATGGCGGGCAGGCAGGATTAATTCCGTACCGTTTCCGGGCAGCCACGGATCGACAAAAGGATTGGCGGCCCGCATTTCGACAAAACCCAGCATATGATCCCGGGCAATATGGACAAGCGTATCATCTTCATCGGCGATATAGATTTTTTGTTCGCCGACATAAGGCTTGTCATAGGCTGCCAAAGCTATTGCAGGCAATAAAGCAAGAGCCGAGGCGGAGAGCAGTCCGAGAGTTTTAAGTTTGGAGAAAATTTTAAGCCACCGCTTTCATTTTGTGTTCCAGATTTTCAATCACCTTGTCCAGATATTCCTGCGTGGTCAGGAATTTCTGGTTCTCGCCAATCAGCAAGGCCAGATCTTTTGTCATGAATCCGGCCTCTACTGTATCAATGCAAGCCGTTTCCAGCGTTTTGGCAAAATCCATCAAATCGTTATTGCCATCAAATTGCCCGCGGTAATGCAGGCCGCGCGTCCATGCAAAGATGGAAGCAATCGGGTTGGTGGATGTCGGCTTGCCTTGCTGGTGTAAACGGTAATGGCGGGTAACGGTTCCATGGGCGGCTTCAGCTTCAACGCATTTGCCATCGGGTGTGAGGAGAACGGATGTCATCAGGCCAAGCGAGCCAAAGCCTTGCGCCACGATATCAGATTGCACATCGCCATCATAATTTTTACACGCCCAGACAAAACCGCCTTTGGATTTGATGGCCTGTGCCACCATGTCGTCAATCAAACGGTGTTCGTACCATAGCTTGCGTTTATCAAATTCTGTTTTGAATTCGTTATCAAACACGCTTTGGAAAATTTCGATAAAGCGGCCATCATATTGCTTCATAATGGTGTTTTTGGTGGACATGTAAACGGGGTAATTCATGTCCAAGCCGTAATTAAAACAGGCTCTGGCAAATCCTTCGATGGATTCATCATGGTTATACATGCCCATGGCAACACCGGCTGATGGGAATTCATGGATGGTATATTCCTGCACCTCACCGCCGTTGGCAGGCTCGTATTTCATGGTGAGTTTGCCGGGGCCGGGGACTTTAAAGTCGGTGGCGCGGTATTGATCGCCAAAAGCATGACGGCCAATAATAATCGGCTCTTCCCAGCCGGGTACATATTTGGGGACATTCGAGGTGACGATGGGCGCACGGAAAACGGTCCCGTTCAATATATTACGAATTGTGCCGTTCGGGGATTTCCACATTTTCTTGAGGCCGAATTCCTCAACGCGGGCTTCATCGGGCGTGATGGTTGCGCATTTAACGCCAACGCCGTACTCCTTTATGGCATGAGCGGCATCAATCGTAATCTGATCGTCGGTTTCATCGCGTTTTTGAATGGAGAGATCATAATATTTCAGATCAATATCAAGATAGGGCAGGATCAAGCGGTTTTTAATGACATCCCATATAATGCGTGTCATTTCATCGCCGTCTATTTCAACAACCGGATTATCAACTTTGATTTTTGTCATGATGGATGCCCTTTTCAAATATAAGTTCAAATCAATATAAAGCTGAACTTAGTAAGGGGCAATGGCAAGACGAGGGTTTTAAACAATCTATTCGGGGGAAAAGCCATCAAAAGAGGAGGAGGCGATGTGCAAATGCGGGCGTTTTTCCAGGCGTTCGATTTCATCATCAATTCTTAGGTAAGCCTCTTCAAAGCAATCCTCTATCACGGGCGTTTCACCGATTTTACGGACAATATAAATGATTTTGCCATCCTCTAAAGCGGCTTTTTCCATGTTCATATAATCAGGCTCATGCGCGCAGGATTTAAAGGAAAAAAGCGGGCGCGCATCGCTTGTCATGGGCATGGCATAATCGCGGATAAATCCTGTGGCCGCTGCTTTGCGGTGTAAATCCAGCAAAAATTTGATTTCCTCGGGCTCGAAGGCGGCAGAGGCGCTTTTAACGCCAGTGACCTGATCACGCATATCGGCAAGCGGGGCAGGAGGTTTATTTTTCCTGCGGGCGGCGAAATGATCGGCGAGATGTATTATTTTTCCAGACATGATTTTCCCTAATTTTTATTTGTTTTAGCGCTAAAAAGAGCGATTTGCAAGAATTGATAATTGGGAACCAGTAAATGCTAGGAACGTTGAATCTTTTGTAAATGCGAAAAGCTTATAGAAGAAAGGATTAAACTATGAGAAATGATAATAAAAGCGGCACTGGTTTATATTTTATTCTGGGGATATTGATCGTTGCAGTGGCCATTTTTGCCTTTATCTCTTATTCGGATACGGAAAGCGTAACGGATATCGAGCCTGCCGCGGGTGTTGAAAGACCGGCTTACGATAATCCGACCGGTCTGGATGATGAATGGGACAATAATGATGAAACAGGGTTCGAAGATGACCCGATGCGCGGCCCATCACCACAGCCGATGGATAACGAGCGTTAATAGACTAATAGGTCTTGAGCCTAGCTCTGATCTTGTAAATGGCGGATTGCTTCGTCCAGCTTTTCAAAAGCGCGGTCGAACAACCCGCTTTTTGCAATACGGCCTTTGCCTTGTAAATAGACTTCATACATGGAAGTGCGCGGCCCTACCTGCCGAATTATAAATTGCAAATAAGGTTTGTGATTGGCCGATTGGTAATAGGTGTAGCTGGCCAGCCCTTCATCAAAATCACATTCTACCGTACGGTAGGTCAGTGTTTTATGCGCGGCGGCCTGCAAGTAAAGGCCGTCAAGCCTTTTAAACTGGCTTTGGGTAAACCCCGATACGGTATCGCGCTGTTTGGCAAAAGCGGGAATCGTGATAACTTTCTCACTCATAAAAATAATTATACCAGAAAACCCTTACGAAAGGTAAAAATCATGGCTTTGCTTGAAACTCCTGCTTATGACGACAATTTTACAGCGCCCGACTTTTCGCTGAAAAATATTGATGGCTCTATGGTTTCTTTAGAGGATGTAAAGGGCGAAAATGGAACCGTTGTGATGTTTATCTGCAATCATTGCCCCTATGTAAAGGCCATCATTGACCGCCTGATTGATACGTGTAAAACCCTGCAAGATCAAGAGATCGGATGCGTTGCTATTATGCCCAATGATACGCGCAATTATCCGGCCGATTCGTTCGAAAAGATGCAGGATTTTGCACAGGAACATAATTTTTCTTTCCCTTATCTGATTGATGAAACCCAAGAGGTTGCCAAAGCCTATGGTGCCGTCTGTACGCCTGATATTTTCGGCTTTAATACGCAATTACAACTGCAATACCGCGGGCGTCTGGATAGTGCAGGGCCGAACCCGCCCGATGCCGGAACACGGCCTGAATTGCTGGAGGCCATGCAGCGTATTGCCGATATTGGCGCAGGGCCGCACCAGCAATTTCCTTCTATGGGCTGTTCAATCAAGTGGAAGAGTTGATTTTTCCTTATAAAGAACTGGATTGATAGGCAAAAATCTTTAATATACGCCCATAAATTTAATTAAAGACGGAATTGAGTTCACATGGCCGATGTATTTCAGGAAGTAGATGAAATGATGAAACAAGAGCGCATGGAGCGCTTTTGGAAGGAAAATGGACGCTGGATTATTGCCTTCGTTGTTTTGACAATACTGGGGACCGCCGCGATTTCAGTTTACAAAAGCTGGAATACGGGTGTCATGGAAGAACAAACCGTCCGTTTGATCAGCATACTGGAAAGTGAAGAATTTCCATCCAATGCCGTGGAAATGAGCGCGGATTTAAGAGCGCCTTTGAAAAGTATTGCCCTTTTAAGTGCGGCGCAAGCCTATCAGGATGATGAGCAAAACAATGAAGCGCTGGCGCTTTATAATACTTTGGCGCAGGATAATGCGATCCCTCAGGTTTACCGCTCTATGGCCTTGATTATGAGCGCCCGTATGGATGAAAATTTGAGCGCCGAAGAAAAACTGGACAAATTGCGCCTTGTTTTTAGCGATGAAGACAATATATGGCGGTATCATGCCTATCTGGAGGCCGCTATTATTCAGGCGCATGCAAACAATGAATACAAGGCGGCGCGTGAATTGCTTGCCAATATTATGGCCGCGCCGGGCGTTCCATCAAGTTTGAAGGAAAAAGCGCAAAAGCTGGATCATGTGTATGAAACCAAGATGAATATTCAGGCCAAAGCGCCTGCAGATGAAAAAGAGGGATCATAAGCATGAAACGTTTACTTCTGACAATATCGGTTATGTGTCTGGCCTCTTGCGGGGCTTTGGATGATGATGCGCCGCCTTTGCAAGGGGAGCGCATTTCTGTTCTTGAATTACAAAAATCCTTACAGCCCGATAGCAATCTTGATAGCGCGGCCCCAATTACCATCCCTAATACCTGGCATAATGAATTCTGGCCGCAAGCTGGCGGGTATCCTAACCATTCCATGCAGCATCTGGCTTTTAATGATGGCGAGTATGCGCAGGCCTGGCGCGCGGATATCGGTCAAGGCTCAACCGATGAATTGCCTCTTGTTGCCAGCCCCGTCGTAGTGGATCAGCGCATTTTTACGCTGGACACGGATTCCAATCTGGCCGCGTTTAACACGCAAACAGGAAAACAGCTCTGGCGCGTTAACATTCGCGATGAGAAAGAAGATGACCCTGTTATCGGCGGCGGTATGGCGTTTTCCAATGCGGTTTTATATGTCACCAACGGCTATGATGAATTGCTGGCCATTGATCCTGTTTCCGGAGAAATTTTATGGCGCAAGGATTTGCCCGCCCCTTCCCGTGCCGCTCCGACTATCATTGATGATCGCCTTTATCTGGTAACGCTGGATAGCCGCGTTATGGCGCTGAACCCTTCTGACGGCGCCTTGCTCTGGGAATATGTGGGCATCGGCGAAACGGCAGGTCTGGTCGGGGCGGCCTCACCTGCGGCCAATTTTGATATTGTTGTTCCTGTTTTTTCCTCCGGCGAGGTGACGGCCCTGCGCGTGGAAAACGGCTCTGCCGCATGGTCGGATAATTTATCCAATGTACGTGTGGGCGGCGGTTTATCCAGCCTGTCTGATATCAAGGCCATGCCCGTGATTGATAAAGGCATGGTTATTGCTATTAGCTTTAGCGGGCGCATTGTTGCCATTGACGAGCGTACGGGCCAGAGAATCTGGCAGCGCGAATTTGGCGGATCCCAAACACCGTGGGTGGCCGGTGATTTTGTGTACGTACTTTCCAGTGATAATGAATTGGTGGCTTTAAACAGAGAAACAGGCTCTATTCGCTGGGTAACACCGCTTGGAAAATTTGTCGATGAAGACCGCGATGAGAAATTGCATTGGAACGGCCCTGTGCTGGCTGGCGGGCGGTTGTTCCTTGCATCCAGTAATGGCCGTATTTTGGAGGTCGCTCCTGAAAGCGGCGACAAACTGGCGGAAAACCGCCTTGGAAAATCTTTTGCCCTGGCACCTGTGGTGGCAGACAAAACGCTGTATTTGCTGGCGGAAGATGGGACATTGCTCGCGTTTCGTTAGAGTTCAAGCCCTTAGATACAGCCACACAATAAAACGGATGATACCATGTTAAAAATTGCCATTGTCGGCCGCCCTAATGTCGGGAAATCCACGCTGTTTAACAGATTGGCTGGTAAGCATTTGGCGATTGTTGATGATACGCCAGGTGTCACCAGAGATTGGCGTGATTCGGACGGGCATTTATTCGATCAAAGTTTCCGTATCATAGATACAGCAGGGTTGGAGGAAAGTTTTGATGATTCCATATTTGGCCGTATGCGCAAGCAAACCGAAAGCGGCTTGAAGCAGGCCGATGTTGTTTTGTTTATGGTGGATGGACGCAGCGGAATAACACCGCTTGATGAACATTTTGCCGATTGGCTACGCAAACAAAAACAACCTGTCATTTTGGTGGTCAATAAGGCCGAGAATGATAAGGCCGTGATGAACGCTATGGCCGAGGCTTATTCTTTGGGGCTTGGTGAACCCGTTTCCATCTCTTCCGCGCATGGTACAGGGATGGAGGATTTATACCACGCTCTCATACCTTATTTCGATGAAAGTGAAGAAGACAAGGAAACCGAAGATTTTGAGCGGGTTGATCTGGAGGCTTTGGACGAGCTGGAAGGTATGGAAGAATTCCAATTCCAGCAAGAAGAAGATGACCCCGAAAAACCGATCAAGATTGCTATTGTCGGTCGCCCCAACGTGGGTAAATCTACGCTTTTAAACGCTATTGTACAGGATGAGCGGGTTATGACGGGCCCCGAGGCGGGCATCACGCGTGATGCGGTCGCGGTTGATTGGGAATATGAAGGGCGTCCTTTCAGACTGGTTGATACGGCCGGCATGCGCCGCAAATCCAAAGTCGTTGATAACATTGAAAAATTATCGGTAGAAGATGCCATGCGCGCTGTTCGTTTGGCACAAGTTGCCGTGCTTGTGATTGATGCCAACACCCCGTTTGATAGGCAGGATTTGCATATTGCGGGGCACATTCTGGATGAAGGCCGCGCGCTTGTTATTGCGGTCAATAAATGGGATACGATCAAGGAAAAAACCGAGCTTTTGGATGAATTGAAATATAAGCTTGAAACCTCGCTTGCCCAAGCCAAAGATATTCGCTTTACAACTATATCCGCGCTGAATGGGCGCAATATTAACCGCCTCTTGAATAATGTTTTGGATACGTACAAATTCTGGAATGCACGTACGCCTACCGGGAAATTAAATCGCTGGCTGGCGGGTATGGAATCGCAGAACCCTGCACCATTGGTTGGAGGGCGCCAAAACCGCCTTAAATATATTACCCAGATTAAAACGCGCCCGCCGACTTTCGCGCTTTGGGTCTCCCAGCCCAAAGAATTGCCCCAATCCTACCGCCGTTTTCTGATTAATGGCTTGCGGCGGGATTTTGATATTCAAAGTGTCCCTATTCGTTTGTTGGTGCGTACATCGAAAAACCCGTACGGGAAAAAATAGCCGGATTTAAAAAAAGGAGCCTGAAAACGGCTCCTTTTAAAAATTTAAAGGGTTTTAAAAAACATTTAAGCGGCCTTTTTCTTGCTCGCGCTTTTCTTTTCATTGTCCTGTTTAACATCATAAACAATGTGCATATCTTGTTGCGGATAAGGAATGGAAATGCCTTCCTTATCGAATTGCAATTTGACATTCTCCTGAAGATCGAAATAAACGCTCCAGTAATCTGCGCTGTTTACCCAAGGGCGTACAACAATGTTAACGCAGCTATCTGCAAGCTCGGATACCGCAATAACAGCTTCCGGCTCTTTCAGGATACGTTTGTCGTCTTTAACAATTTTCTCTAGAATTTTCTTGGCTTTTTTCAAATCATCGCCATACCCTATACCGAACGTCAGGTCGATGCGGCGTGTTGGCTTGGCAGAATAATTTGTAATATTACCGGAAATAATGGAACCATTGGGCACGATAATACATTTATTGTCCGGTGTTTTTAAATGCGTGGTGAAAATGGATATTTCTTCAACAGTGCCAGAGGTTCCGGCGGCTTCGATATAATCGCCTGTTTTGAAAGGACGAAACAAAATGATCATCACGCCGGAGGCCAGATTGGAGAGCGATTCCTGCAAGGAAAGGCCGATGGCCAAGCCTGCGGCGGCAACTATCGCGGCCAGAGAAGTTGTATTGATGCCAAGTTGCGACAAAGCGGCAATCACAACAAAAGCCAGCGCGAGGCCATAGATCACGTTCCCGGCAAAGCTGACAAGCGTGTTGTCGATATTGCTTTTGCGCATGAGGGTTTCGAGAATTTTGACTACCCGTTTGGCGATAAATTTACCAATAAAAAAGATCGCCAGAGCGATAAGAACTTTAAGTGCGTACACTCCGACCAGCGCCGAAATGCTTTCAAATTGCAATTCCATGTATGTATCTCCTTAAACTTGCAAAAATAAAAGAAGTTTCATATCACGAAAATGCGCGCTTACTCAAGGTAATTTGATGATTTGGCCGTGCTGAACGCATGATTCATCGACAAGATCAATAAAATCTGATGCAACCTCGTGCGGCTGTTTTGTTTTAAAGGGCGTCCCGCCCGGAAAGGCTTCTTCCATCATTTTGGTTTGGACAGAACCCGGGTGAATGGCGTTCACGCGCAAATTGCCCTCTTGCGTTTCTGCGGCATAGGTATGCATAAATGCGTTTAGGGCGGCCTTGCTTGTGCTGTACGGTCCCCAATAGGCGGGGCATTGATCGGCCAGATCAGTCGTGGTGAACAAAACGCGTCCAGCCTCGGATTTGTGCAACAAAGGATCAAGTGTACGTATAAGGCGTATATTGGCATGAAAATTAACAGCCATGACTTTATCCCAGTCTTTGGGCTTGATATGGCCGCAAGGGCTTAGCGGCCCCAACATGCCCGCATTGCCGATAAAGATATCCAGGCGGCCAAACCGCTCGGCTATTGTGGGGCCGATGGAATCGATTTTATCACCTTTTGATAAATCCAGCGGTAGAAGCGTGGCATTTCCGCCCATGGCTTTGATTTGATCGTCCAGTTCTTCCAGTCCGCCGACAGAGCGGGCGAGAGCAATAACGTGGGCGCCGTTTTTGGCCAGTTCCAGCGCAACAGCCGCGCCGATACCGCGCGAGGCTCCTGTAATCAGGGCGATTTTATGATCCAGCTTTTTCGTCATTGATTGGACTTTGCCTGCCGCTCTTCAAGGTTGGTTACTTTGGCCCCTGTCCATTCATTTTCATGATCGGTGAGGCGTACAGGATAATCGCCTGTAAAGCAGGCATCGCAATATTGTGGGCTTTTCTCGTTGCGGGAAACTTCACCAGCTGCGCGGTAAAGGCCGTCAATGGATACATAAGCCAGAGAATCAGCGCCGATATATTCGCAGATTTGTTCCGGGTTCATTTTGTGCGCCAGTAATTCTTCGGTGGAGGGCGTATCAATGCCATAAAAACAGCTAAAGGAGGTTGGCGGGGAGGAAATACGCATATGCACTTCTTTGGCCCCTGCGGCGCGAACCATATCAACAATTTTGCGTGATGTGGTTCCGCGGACAATAGAATCATCCACGAGTACCACCACCTTATCCTTGATAAAGGCGCGGTTAGCATTGTGTTTAAGGCGTACACCCAAATGGCGGATTTTATCTGTTGGCTCGATAAAGGTACGTCCCACATAATGATTGCGGATAATGCCCAGCTCGAAAGGTTTGCCGGCGGCTTCGGCATACCCTATGGCTGAAGGAACGCCGCTATCAGGCACAGGGATAATGACATCGGCATGATCAACAGGTGCTTCTTTGGCCAGTTCCGCGCCAATATTCTTGCGGATTTTATAGACTGATTGATCATCCATCAAGCTGTCAGGGCGCGCAAAATACACATATTCAAAAATACAAAAACGCGAAGAGCGGCGCTCGAAAGGAAATTCGGAGTGCAGGCCGTCTTTATCGATCATGACCATTTCGCCCGGCTCGATATCGCGTATGTAATCGGCGCCGATTATATCAAAGGCGCAGCTTTCCGAAGCCAGTACAAAAACATCGCCGAGTTGCCCAAGGCAAAGCGGGCGTATGCCATGTGGATCGCGGCATCCGATGATCCGGTCTTGTCCGCAAGCAACGAGAGAGTATCCCCCTTCAATGCGGTGCAAGGCATCGATCAGGCGCTCGCGTACAGTCTTTTTATCGGATTTGGCAACCAGATGCACAATGACTTCCGTATCGCTTGTGGAATGGAAGATCGAGCCTTTATCGACCAGTTCACGGCGCAGGGTGTGTGCGTTGGTCAAATTACCATTATGGGCAACCGTAAAGCCGCCAATAGCAATATCGGCATACATGGGCTGGACATTGCGAATCATCGCCGCGCCCGTCGTGGCATAACGGTTATGGCCGATCGCGGCATAGCCTTTTAAAGATTCAATGATTTCGGCGCGGCTGAACGTATTATCAACAAGCCCCAGCGCTTTGCGTGAATAAAAATTTTCGCCGTCATAGGTGACAATGCCGCAGGCTTCCTGCCCCCTATGCTGGAGGGCATGTAAGCCAAGAGCCGTCATGGCCGCGGCATCTTCATGACCATAAATGCCGAAAACTCCGCATTCTTCATGGAATTTGTCATCATTATGCGGATGGGGTAGGGATGTATTATTGTTCATTATTATCTGTTTCCTGTTCAAACAGACGGTCCATTTCTTCGCGGAATTCCGGGGTGTAGCCTTCCTTGCGCTCTTCTTCGGGATTGTTTGAATCTTTCTTATCACCGGGCAGAATTTCCATTTGTTCCAGCTTTTCCCGCATACCTGATTCTTCGGCCTTTTCCGCGCCGTCCTCGATGTTCCGCTCTATTGCTTTTTTCGCATCTTCAGGAACAAAACGCGCTATGAAATCAGCCGTTCCCTCAATATACAAATAAGTTTTGCTTCCTTCGAACCATTGCTCGACCTGTTCTTCTTCATCTGTACCGTTTACGCTCAAATGCAAGGGCAGGTATAAAAGACCGATCAGCAACACGCCGCGCAAGATCCCGAAGATCACGCCGAGCGTTCTATCAATAGCGCCAAGCCCGATTGAGCGGACCGTTTCGGCCAGAAAGTGGGAAATAATCGATAATATGATTACAACCAGTATAAAAATAGCGCCGTATGATAAAATCTGGGCGATGATTGTATAGGGAATAATATCAAACAGGCGTTGAGGGTCTTCTGCGGCAGGGTCAACGCCCAACCAGCCTTCCATCAAAGGCAATAGCATACCGCCCCCGTAATAAGCGGCGGCCAGAGCACCCACAACATTCAAAATAGTAAATATTTCACGGATAAAACCGCGCAAGAAAGCAATTAATGCGGAAAGCGCGATAACGATGAGTACGAGAATATCGACAATCATGAAATAAATAGCCTGATTAGCGGTGAATTATCTAAGTATACTAGATACGAAAGCCGCTATCAAATTGCAAGTTTAAACCGCATGTAATTTTACATCATCTTCAAGGTAAAGATCGGCCAGCTTGCTGACGTGATCAATCTCCTGAATTTTAATACCCTTAACAGGTTTGCTGTCCGTATTTTTCTTTTTGATTTCGGGGATAGTTGCGCCACCAAAGCCCAGCTTTGAGGCTTCTTTCAAGCGCAAATCTCCTTGAGCCACCTGACGGATTTCGCCTGCAAGGCCGATTTCCCCGAAAAAGATTGTATCAGCGGGCAAGGGAACTTGCGAAAGCGCACTAATCAAGGCCGCCGCTACAGCCATATCGGCGGCAGGCTCGGCTATGCGTATGCCCCCTGCCATATTGAGGAAAATATCATGGCCTGATAATTTTACGCCGCAGCGCGTTTCCAAAACAGCCACAATCATAGCCAGCCTGTTAGGATCCCATCCCAATACCGCGCGGCGGGGCGCAGCCAAAGAAGAAGGTGCAACGAGAGCCTGCACCTCGACCAAAAGCGGGCGCGTACCTTCCAGCGCCGCCAGGACGGAACTTCCGGCCACATTTTGTGCGCGCTGGGATAAAAACAGGGCGGATGGGTTTTCCACCTCAATCAACCCTTCGCGCGCCATTTCAAATACACCGATTTCATCGGTTGGCCCAAAGCGGTTTTTCACAGAGCGCAGGATACGGAAATGGTGCGATCTGTCTCCTTCAAAATACAGCACGGTATCAACGAGATGCTCTAAAACGCGCGGGCCTGCAATCTGCCCGTCTTTTGTCACATGGCCAACAAATATGACTGAAATATTATTGGCTTTGGCGGTGCGTACGATTTCCTGCGCGGATGTGCGTACTTGCGTTACAGTGCCGGGGGCGCTTTCGATATTATCAATATACATGGTCTGGATGGAATCAATAATGACAAGGGCGGGGGGATTTGATTTATCCTGTATGGAAGATACAATATCGCGGACATTGGTGGAAGAGGCCAGCTCAACAGGTGAATCGGCCAGCCCCAATCTTTGGGCGCGCATGCGCACCTGATCGATGGCCTCTTCACCCGAAATATACAAACATCTGTTTTCAGCATTCGAGAGCGCGCAAACAATTTGTAAAAGCAGTGTTGATTTTCCGATACCGGGATCCCCACCGATCAAGATTGCCGAGCCGGGCACAAGCCCGCCGCCGCATACGCGGTCAAATTCCTTATTGCCGCTGATAAGGCGCCTATATTCTGTCCTGGTTTTATCCTTCAGGGAGGCAAAAGTAATCTGACGCCCCTTTTGATTGTTTGATAAGCCTTTGGGAATGCTGGCCTCGACGATTTCTTCACTAATACAGTTCCATTCCCCGCAGGCCTCACATTTGCCCGACCATTTATTATAAACGGCGCCGCATTCCTGACAGCTATATGATTTTTTGCTTTTTGCCATTCTTCAATTCCTCAATGGAATAGATGATAACAGATTTAAAATGAGAACAAAAGGTGAATATTAATTTTTCACAGACCTTCGCGTTGCAGCGCCCATTTAATTTGCGCGTGCTCTCCGCACATCTGTCCGTAAATAACCAGCTGTTTGGTTTTGCGAATATCGCCGCCGCCCAGATAAACGGAATTTTCCAGCGCAAGCGAGCCGCCTGAATGATGAAAACGCCAGCCTATCCCGTTTGAAAGCC
>JBKHDZ010000012.1:0-21971 GCA_046541095.1 Alphaproteobacteria bacterium | reverse complement strand
AATTCGTCCAGCCATAAAATATTGCTGGGGCGGTGGCCATCAAAGTTTTTGTAAATGTTGCGTTCGTTCTTGTTCCCGTACATCAAGGCTTTGGCCTGGCCCATAACATTAGAGATCAGCTTTTTATGATGATCACCAATATCATAAAGCGGCTTTTCACAGGCAATAAAATCACACGGGATAATTTCCTGGCCCTGATGCAAAAGCTGGAAAAAGGTATGCTGCGCATCGGTGCCGACACCGCCCAGAATGACGGGCGCTGTTCCGTAATCGATTTTACGCCCCTGCAAATCTATTTGCTTGCCGTTGGATTCCATATCAAGTTGCTGGATATATTGCGGGAATAATTGCAAGCGATCACAATACGGCAAAATCGCGGCCGTATTAAAATCGAGAAAATTCCTGTACCAGACCCCGATAAGCGCCATGAGTTCCGGAATGTTTTCATGGCTCGGAGCATTTAAAAAATGTTCATCGGCCTTTTGCGCGCCTGATAAAAGTTCGAGAAAATTGTCAAAGCCAATGGCAAGCGCAATAGGCAGGCCCACCGAGCTCCACAAGCTATAGCGCCCGCCGACCCAATCAGGCAGGAATAAACAGCGGTCTTTGGAAATGCCGAATTTGCGCGTGGCTTTTTGATCACTGCTAATCCCGCAAAAGTGATCATTCACATTCTGAACGCCTTGATCTTGCAACCAGCGCTTTGCGCTCCGCGCATTGGTGAGCGTTTCCAGCGTTTTAAAGCTCTTGGAAACAACGATAAAGAGTGTTTCTTCGGCCCTCAGGCCCTGTGTAATATCATGGAATGCTACCGGATCAATATTAGAGAGAAATTGCACATTCATGTCATGCTTATTCAAATGGGACAGCGCTTTGCAAATCAAGCGTGGGCCGACATCCGACCCGCCAATGCCGATATTGATAATATTTTTAAAGCGTTTTTCTGTATGGATTTCGAAGGTCAGACGTTCAATATCCGATAAAATTTCGCCCGCGATATTGCGCGCCTTTGTCGGGCATAAAGCGCTCCCGGCATTATCATTGGCGCGCATGGCCGTATGAAGAGCCGGGCGGCGTTCTGTTACATTTATGTTCTGACCGCCAAACAAAGCCTGTTTTTTGTCTTGTAGCCCTGCTTTTACCGCCAGTTCGCAAAGAAGAGAAATTGTTTCATCGTTTATCAGATTATGGCTGTAATCAAAGCGCACACCCTCCAACTGCAGCTCATAGGGTTTTGAGCGCATAAGGCTACTATCGCGGTAGTTTTCAAAATGATCATCCTTGATATCGTCCCAGTGATTGTGCAAATCACACCAGATTTTGCGGTTTTGGAGAATATTGTGTTGTAACATTTTGAAAACTGTCCCTTCGTTGTTCGTACAGCTATAACGCTATACACCCGAAACAGTTCAATTTTACATTGCGGTTCTAAAAACAGAGTATCAAGGGTTGAAAAGAACGCTCATATTGCCGCCAAAACGGCGATTGAATATAGGCCGCTTGGTTTTCAGGAAATCATCAATCGCAGGCTCGGGATAACGTTTGTTATAGACTTCCATCCAGGCAAAATGTTCATCGGAATATTGCAAAGCATCATCCTGCGTTAAGCTGGTGCTTTGGGTAAAAATATTATCATCCGGCTCGTGCAAGGCTTGTAATACATTGCCCACCAGGCGGGAAATAGCTCTGTTATTCAGCTTGTATAAATCCTCGCCATTAAGTGTAGCGACCTCCGCCAGCATCACAAGCGGCCCCAAAGAAAAAATGTGATATTGAAGCGCCTTTTTGCCACGCTTCATTTCCAGATCAAGCGTCCCGTTTTCCTGCACCTGAACCTGCAGAGCATATTTGGCGCGTTCAACCGCCCATGTAAAATTTTCAGGTGTATCCGTGGCCAGAGCGACCGCCATAACTGCCCATGCCCCCCAATACAGGTGGTTGTTTAAATAGCTGGAGCTTACCACATCCACAATATTATCGGGATAGCGCTCTTTAATGCGGGCTGCTATCTTTAAAAGCCAAGCCTCGATAACCTGCGTTTTATTACGTATATGTTTGTCATTTTTAGGGTCAATAGCTGGTCTGATTTGCAAGTAAGATATGGCAAAGGTGGAAGAAGACCATTGCCGTATGAAACGCCCTTGCCCGTTGGCTACACCTAGAAAAGCATCATTATTCGCCCATTCATACAGCCAATCCAGCACGCAATTCGCATGGATATCCGCGCTTTTGCCATGCAGGAAAGAGCGGTTGGCCATGATAATCATCTGGTTTTGAAACAAGCGCAAATTGCGCGTTTGGCGTACATATTCCTCTTTTTCCTTTACATCCACTTTGGAACGGGTGGGATCATCGCGGCGGTACACACTATTGAATTGCAAATCTTTGAGGGGTTCTAGCGGCGGCGAAGGGCAGCTATCGGTTTTTTCAGGGATAAACGCATCAGCATAAACCGAAGGCTCCATCGGCCCGTAAAAATGATTGGCCGCATAGTTATACGGGGAAACCAGAACAGTATCGCTTCGCTTGCTATCGGCTTTTTGGCAGGCCGATAGCGCCACAAGGCAAAGACTCAAAAAAAAATTCTGGTCTGAAAGAAAACCATCAGAACCTGAATTTCACTTCCGTAAAGATACGAAAAGCCTTATCCGTGTCATTGGGCTGATACGCATCACCCGGAATGAAAGAGCCAAACACCGCTCTGAAATCCACATCGCGGGTATAAGGCAGCTCGAAATTAAATTCATCATCCAGATCAACATACAAACCGACATCAATAGCGTGGCCAACTTCCTTATCACTATTATTCATCGGTGCGGAAATACTGCTGGAGTGCAGGCGCGTTGTTTCTTCATCCAGATGATAATAGAAATAATTAACAGCGACATCGCTATATTCACTAAACGGAACGGCAACACCAGCATTGGCAATGTGCAGATTGGATAATTCGGGGCGCAAAACCTCACCGTAATTACGCTGCTGATTGCGCTCCAGACCTAAACGGCTGGAATTACCATCCAGATCGCTCTGGCGGAATTCATTGCTGGTGCCCGTGCCATTAGGATCATCTTCACCAGATCCGAACGCATAGCCCAGTCCAAAGACAACGCCCAATTCCTCGAACGGATTGAACAATAAATTACCATCGAAGGCCCAGGCACGCACATCGCGCGTTCTGCCGCCTGTCACACTTCTGAAATCCGTGCCTGCGCTAACCGTACTTAAAAGGCTTTTCTCGCCTGTCAAACCAATCAAATCGGCGCGGTATTTAATACGGGGATACGGGTTATCAAAATTGGTGAATTCACCGGCGGCGCGAACACCCGCCCAGAATAATTCCTGATCCTCATCATCGCGATCATTGGCCGGAATAAGCGTGCCGACGGATTCGAGACCGGAATGATCATCTTCATACAAGAAGCGTGTTTCAAAAAAATGATTATAGGTATATTGCCAGGAGGCTTCTCCCAAAACACGGAAACGGTCTTCATCATCGGCCTGAAAATCAATATCGGTGTTATTGCGGTAAGATGATAAATTCTCTCCTGCGGCCAAAAAGGCACTAAAAAGCGTTGAATCAATGCCAGCCTTGATCAGATCCTGATCGCTGTTCCACCAGATGGCGCGCGGTTCGCGGATACGCTGGCGGCCCACTTGAATATAAGCGGGATCATAATCAAACAAATCCTCAAAGCGCAGATAAAGCTGGCGCAATTCCAAAAAGGATTGATCCAGAGGGATTGCATCGCCCGTGTCATCATCAAAACCTGTTTCACCGTCAATATTCAAGGCGCGGCCATGAAAGAACCCGTATATATCCGGTGTAAAATTCGCACCGATTAACAGCTGGAATTGTTCGGAAATACTGTCTTCATAATCTTCGTTTGAAGACCCCAAATCATTATTTTCCTCACCGATATATTGAAAATTCAAGAGCGCATCGATATCAAGTTTATCATAAAAACTGTTATCTTCTTGAGCCATTGCCGCGGTGGAGGCGAAAGATAGTAACGCGAATGTGCCAGCTGTAGCGAACCATTTTGCCATAATGAGCTTCCTTTGTATTCTCTGCTATTCTATTTCAAAATTACAACTTTTGATTACACTAAGGCAGAACCAAATAGAAAACAAAGAAAAATACAATTTTTTTTATTTCAGCAACTTGATTTAGCTCTTTGCAGCCATATTTTTATACACCTTTGCCTTCTGAGCATTGGCTTCTACGACCTTACCTTCAGCATACATTTGTGCCAGTTTTTTATAAGCATGTGGATAGCCGCCCTCACCGGCTTTTTCATACAAGGTCACAGCCTTGGGGATATTTTGCGGAACGATGTCACCTTTCATATAAAGTTGGCCCTGATAAAATGTCCCTCTTGCATAATCTTTCTCACCGGAAGCCGCATAATATTCTGCCGCCTTTTCTCCGTTTACAGGAACACCTAGCCCTTTTTCATAGGCATAGCCCATCTCAAACAAAGCGGTGCGGTCTCCGGTTGCCGCAGCATCCTTTAACATAGCCAGCCCTTCGCTATCAGAATAGCCTTGCACCTCGCCTTTCAGGATTTTCGAGCCCAATTTGGCTTTGGCACGCGGTATATAAAGATTCCCCAACCTTATTTCGCCCTCGGCCTTGGCTTGTTCAAATAATTGTAAAGCGCGTTCAGGATCACGGTCCTGACTGCCTTTACCGTAAAGAAGAATTTTCCCGGTTTCTATCTTCGCGCGCGGTACGCCGAATTCAGCCAGTTCACTGTAATGCGCGTAGGCTTTATCGAAATTGTCGGCCTTATACGCTTTCCAGCCCGTATCCATATCCGGCATATGGCCGCAAGCGTTCAGAATCAAAGGCGTTAAAAATAATAATGTCAGTCTGTATTTTCCAAGTATCATGCTACCTTATCTTTTCTCGTTTCTTGTAATATGTTTTGTGGAAACGGACTGTGAGAGGCCTCCACATCTTCGAATTTTTCCTTTTGTTCGGTAAAGCGAATTTCAAGGAAATTCAGATCGCCCTGCCCTGTATTGTTAATTGTGCATCTTGTATAGACAGGGATGGCGAAAACTTCGTTTTCTTTTAATTTCATGGCATTGTCATTAATAAAGGCAATAGCTTCGCCTTGCGTAATCAAAATATGGGAAACGCTGTTTTTCGCGATGTGGCTATACGATTTCCCTTTTTCCACTTTGCTTTCGCGCACAATGGCCTGAGGGGTTTTGAAAATATTTTTACTTTGCCCCCAATCATAACCGGTCGAGGCATGGCTGACCGTTTCCCCGCGTTTTTCAGTGCGCAAGGCTTCGACAAGATTTTTAAGAGAACTCCCGCAACTCTTATCGGCCACCAGCACCGAATCTTCTGTTTCAATCACGATGATGTTTTCAACGCCGACACACGTGACCAAACGGTCATGCGCCAGCACCATTGAGTTTTTTGTATCTTCGCAAAAGACCTGTCCTTTACAACTATTGCCGTCTTCATCCTTGCTGTTTATTTCCCAAAGGCTTTCCCATGACCCAATATCAGACCAGGCAGGATCGCAAGGAACCACAGCCACATTTCTGGCCTTTTCCAGCACAGCCATTTCAAAAGGTTCTTTTTTGTTGCGGGCATAAAAACGCTTTGCAGGGCTGGCAATGTTATTATCATTCGTTGCCTCCACTATTGTTTTCCATGTTTTCGGGGAATATTCCAGGTAATTATCGCGCCCTGCCTGCGCTTTGAACAAGTGCATGCCGCTGCTCCATAAATAGCCACCATCGGCAAAGAAATCATTGGCCACTTTCTGCTTGGGCTTTTCATAGAATTTTTTAACGCTATGGGCGTAAGAGCCTTTTAAAGGCAAATCTTTTTGAATATAGCCATATCCCGTTTCCGCTCTTGTAGGATTTATACCGAAAGTGACGAGATAATCATCCTGAGCGACCTGCCGCGCCTTGCATAAGGCGGCCTGTAATTCGCTTTCATTGCCAATATGGTGATCGGCCGGTAAAATCCAGAGGAATGTATCTTCGCAAAATTTCTCCGCGACATAGCGAATGGCAAGCGCTACCGCGGCCGACGTATTTCTGGCTTCCGGCTCTACAAGGACATGAGTGCTAATCTTTTTATCAAGCCCGTTCAACTGTTCCTTTGTTGCCATGCTGAGATCATCCAGTGTAATAGCCACAAGATCGCTTGCTTCCTCGCCCAGAATGTTAATGACGCGTTCCGCCGTTTTTTGCAGCAAGGTTTTGTCATCAATCAATTTTAAAAACTGCTTGGGTGTTTTCTTGCGGCTGAGCGGCCATAACCGTGTACCCGACCCCCCGCATAATATAACTGGTATAATTCTGGACATTTCGTTCTCCGTTCGTGGTGCTACATTAATTGATATTGAATTCAACATAGGCCGGCAGACCAAGCATGGTTTGCGAAATCGGCTCTTCGGTGGATACTTTCACGCGGCTTGCGCCGTTTTCTGAGGGCATGAAGGAAACGAGCGATCCTTCCATAAAGCTGCTTTCGCCTGCAATTTTCACATAAGCATCATCATAGATATTCAATTTGTGCGCTTCTTCAGGTTTAACACTGGCAACGACCCAGGTATCTCCACTATTATCCAGAAGATCAAAGACCGGCTCGCCAAGTGCACGGAATTCCCCTTCATTGGCGTATTGATTAACAATCGTGCAATCACAAGGGCTTTTCAAAACGGCTTCCGTTATTCCCGGTCCGCTTTCGGGGCCGCTATATTGCGGGCGGATGACGGCAATCGGCTGCCCTTCGGATACTGTGGCACTGTTTTGAGAAAGGAGAGAATAAAACTCGCCGTTAATATTACTGCGGACAGTGAATTTGTTGGCTTCCACCACCCCGCCATAGGATTTCACAAAGGCCGTTTGCTCATAAACATTTCCGGCAATCAGCATCAATCCGGCAATGGCACCCAGCAATATCGTTCCCATAAATACGTAACGCGGCCAGCTTGGCCCCTGATTTTCATTCAGGTTTACTGGCGTTCTGGCCGATACATAATTGTCTTGCGAGGCGACTTTCAAAATATCGCGGTCGGTCGTAATCAGGCCGGAAAGGTAATTTTGCACCATATTCTGGATTAAAGAGATGGTCTTTTTATCGTTCCCGATAAATTTAAAACCTGCAACGCCTTTTTCTTTATCGAAATAAACCTGCTCGGCTGTAGTAACGACGTGAAAGCATGAATTATGTAACGGGAAGAGAAGTTTGACTGTTTTTTCACTTTTCCCAAGATCCGATTCTGTGTTGATTTTAAAACCTCCACAGGAAATATTCTCGGCCTTATAAGCTTTGCGGTTGATATAGACCGTGCAAGGCATCTCCACCCGGACATATTGACGCTGCACTTCTGATTCGTGCTGTAGCTTGCCGGCATCGGAGGCTTCCTTTTTCTGGCCACCTTTAACAACATATAAATTCTTTTTATCGGCTTCGGTTTTCGGTTGCTCGGCTAGTTTGTTTTTCTGCATCTTCTCTTCATCCTCTTCAATTTTTGAGATACAGAGATAACAGTGTCCGGCAAAAACAGTTCCCAACTTTTTAAGGCTTTTTTTAAGTTTTCATTAATATTTCTATGACAGGATGATAATGTTGGATGACCACTATAAATAAGAACAAAAATTCTGGCGTCCACGAAAACTCAAAAACATGACGACCTGGATTTTTTGAACCTTGCACGAAGGGCAAGCCCTTTCGGCAATCCAAATCAATCGCACGTGATACAACATCTAAAAGGGGTGAATAATGAGCTATTATGCTTATCCATACATTCAGTATGACCAAACCACAAACACTTATTCCATCACACAAGGAGCCACAGCCGCCAATATCCAAAGCCTTCTGAACAGCGCCAGCGAAGGATCGGTTTTCCATTTTGAAGCCGGAAAACACGTTTTGGACCAAGGATTAAGAATTACAACGGACAATATCTCCATTACCGGAGCGGGAGAATCGCAAACAGAATTGCATTTTGCCTTTTCCGGAACGCCCGGCCACGGCATCCATTTTGCCGGGCAATATACAGATATCCAGACCGCTTTATCTTCCAACGCGGCAAAGGGGGATACCACCATAACGGTGCAAGACGCCTCGGGTTTGAAGGCGGGCGATGTTTTGAATATCCAGCAACAAAACACCCGCGAATGGCTGGATGCCTATGGGTATGACAATGTTCTGGACTCTTATGTCGATAAATTGCCGATCCACGAAAGCCTCATCAAAATCAAATCGGTGAACGGCAATGAAATCACACTTGAAACACCCATTACCCATGATATGGATACGCAAAACACAACAACCACCGTGCGCGTATTGGATGCCGTGGAAAATGCCAGCGTTTCCGATTTTACGATCACTTATAATCTGGGTGAATCCGATCCTGATTCCATTTCCAATCAAGCGCCAGCCTACGAAAAGACAATCGCAATCTATTTCGAGGGTACAACAGATGCGCGCCTGACCAATGTTACTATTGATGAAGCGCCTTCCCACAGCGTTGAATTCCGCACGAGCTTGAGCCCGTATGTCAATTATCTGACCGCTGACGGAGCGCATAACAAGGGGAGCGGCGGGAACGGCTATGCGGTTCAGCTGGCCGAAACCTCTTACGGTACATTTGAAAACCTGATTTTAACCGATGTGCGCCACGCTTTTACATTTTCCAGCTGGCATGCGGAAGTCGGCAATGAGATTCATATCCTCCACACCAACCGCGACATTAACTATCACGGCGGGCCGGATTATAACAATACGGTCATTACCGAGAGCGCAATTTACCGCTCCGGCGATACAATCTGGCGACTGGTCAGCCCGGGCGGCAGACATCACCCTTATACAGATATCAGCGCAAACACCACGCTCTTTGGGGTGGCGCAAGCAGGCGCCAAGCAAGATGAGTTCTATGGCTGGGATCATGGTGCGTGGCTGGATGGCGGCGAAGGCAATGACATGATCCACGGCGGCGCGGGCAATGATATTATCCTCTCCGGCCAGGGATATGATGATATTTGGCTGGGCGCAGGCTCGGATATTGTTGCCTTCCGTCCCGGTGATGGACGCGATGACATCTGGGATTTTAATGCCGCAGAGGATATTCTTTTGCTCGATGGCTTTGCCGGTGTGAATTCTATAAATGATATTGAATTATCCAGCTCGGGCACGATTACGGCCAATGGGGAAAGACTGGCGACTCTAAACGGCGTGGACGCAACGCAACTAACTGCTGCCAATTTCCAGTTTAACAATCCTGATATTTTCACCCCTCCTGCCCCCGAGTTTCCCGATCTGACCACGCCAACCGATCCGGTTGAGCCAACGCCTTCCGAACCTGCAGGATCTCGTCTAACTGCCAGCTTAACCTCTGCCGATGATCAAATCATTGGCAGCGCCGAAAATGATCTGGTCGAAACATGGGCCGGACAGCTTAGCGCAAGTGATAGCGTTCAGCTTGGTGAGGGCTATGATACGTTATTGATAAAAAACACAGGCTTTACCTTTGATAGCGCTTTATATACAGGCTTCAGCGGCATTGATCATATCGATGCCACAGCCTCGAACGGTAATGCACGCTTTTCATTCGATAACAGCTTTTTAGGAGCCAGTGATAACGGCACTCTCGATATTACCTATAACCAGGGGCTGGAGTTTGTGGATACAAGCGCCTTGGACAGCGATATTTATAATGTCATCCTAAAAGGTCAGGGCGATGTTTTCCTGTCCAACAATGATGATGTCATCACTCTGGATGCCTCCGCTTCCGGCACGATATATGGATATGATGGCAATGATAGCTTTATTCTTAGCGATCTAAGCAATCTGGTTATTGATGGCGGGACGGGCGATAATACCGTGCACTTTACACAAGGTATTGCGCTCGATGGCTCTGGCGGCAATCAACTTGCCAACATCAATAATTTTATTTTTTCCGGTTCTGGAAATACGGTTTCTTTCCAACCCTCTTGGTCCGGTTCCACGATTTCGGTGGCCGGAGCGCAAGCCTCTTCTGCCGTCAATATCGATGTGTCCAGTTTTACGGGCGCTTCGACTATTCAAATAAAGGATGATATTTCCGTATCTTTTGCCGGTGAATCTTCATCCAGTTTCATCTTACAAATGAATGAAGGCGCAAAGAGTTCCCTCACCGGTTCTAATAATAATGATTTTATTATCGGAAATTCTGATAATAACGTTCTAAGCGGCGGAAAAGGTCATAACACTCTGCAAGGCGGCGCCGGTGCCGATACCTTTGTGCTGGATGGACAGGCCGCAAGCACAGTGATTACAGATTTTGGCACGTCAGATTTGTTTGACGTTACCTATTATGCCGATCTGGCGGCTTTATCCATGCTGGATTTGGTACAATCGGGAACGGATTTACAAATTTCCTATAACAACAATGTGCTGGCGACCCTTAATAATGCCGATTCAACATTGTTAAACGATACGAATTTCATCTTTAATCCGAATGCGGTATTGCCAAGCGATCCGGTTACTGAACCCGTTACCGAGGAGCCTGTCACTGAAGACCCTGTCACGAACGAGCCGGGCATCAATGAAAATCTGTACTCCGCGACCGATACCATTTACGGCACGACCGGGGATGACGAGATTACCACATGGATGGGTCAGCTTGGCAGTGATGATACCGTTGCTCTCGGCGCAGGTTTCGATACGCTTGCCATTCGCAATTCTGGATTGACGCTTGATTTAAGCCAGCTTCCGAACTTCTCGGGCGTGGATCATATTGACATCACAGCGTCCGATGGTTCAGCGCGTATTATTGTGGATGAAGGCTTTATGCAATCAACCGATAATCAAAGCCTGAGCATTTCTTATGGTACGGCAGGATTTAGCGATCTGGATGTTTCCGCGCTTGATCTCTCTGCCTATACGGTAGATTGGGCCTCTTCCAGCGTGACGATTACAGGCGGGGCAACCCAGCCCCAAGACCCTGTCACAGAGGAACCTGCAACAGAGGAACCCACAACAGAGGCCCCCACAACGGATACACCTGATACGCTGGTTCAGAAAGAACTCTATTCGGATAGCGATCTGGGCTATACCTCCGCACTGGATGGGGAAACCATCAAGGCTACTTCCAAAGAGGAGGTGATTGAGGGTACGACCGCGGATGATCTGGTCGGTGCTTATAGCGCGCAGATTACAGCAGGAGATGTTGTCAATCTTGGTGAGGGTTTTGATACGATTAAAATGCTCTCCGGGCGCTTTGATTTTGATGGAACGCTATATTCCGGCTTTAAGGGTGTAGATCAGTTCGACCTCTCCGGCACCAAAGGCGGCAGCACTGTCACGATTGACAAAGCCTTGCTGGAGCAATCCGATAACAATATCTTTACCATCTATTTCGGCAGCGCTGGAATAGGCGCCCTGAACACTGATGCTCTGGCCAATGAAAGCTATACTATCCAGTGGTATGCCGATGCGGTTACGATTGCGCTGGACGGGCAAACATCAACGCCGCCCAGTGAAGAGCCGGCAAGTGAAGAGCCGGCGACAGAAACGCCGCAAGAACCTGTCCTTGATTCACCCACTCCGGTTATCATCGCCGATCAGCAGGAAATTGTGTTTGATGCCAGCGTGAACGGGGATACGACCAGCCTTTATTCCTCTATAGATACGCGCATCGGAACAGAGAATAATGATCTGGTACAAACATGGAGCGGGCAACTTTCGGAATATGACTCTGTTGATATGCTCGGCGGCACGGATACTCTTTACCTTAGAAATACCGGAGCAGATTTCAATTCTGCCTTATACCAGAATTTCAAAGGCATTGATAATCTGGATGTCACTTCAGCCGGTGAAGCCAGTCTTGTGATCGAAAGTACATTTCTGGCCTCCACCGATGATCATACGCTCTTCATCAATTTTGGAAACAGCCAGCTCAATACGCTGGATAGCTCGGGCATCAATAAAGAAACAGATAGCGTGGCTTTATATGGCGAGGGCGATGTTTTCCTCTCCGATAATGATGATGCGGTTGTTATTGCACAAGGCACCACGCCCGATATTTATGCAGGCGCTGGCAATGATGATGTGCGCGGCAATGCCATGGACAATCATATTTACGGCGGTGCGGGCGATGATCATTTATATGGCGAAGGTGGCAATGATGTTCTGTATGGCGGCGGCGGCGCAAATTATCTGGTCGGCGGCAGCGGGCAGGATAGCTTTGTGATTGATGTGGCCGATGATCTTATCGATATTATTGCCGATTATGCGGCAGAAGATCAGCTCGATCTCTCACAGCTTTTTGCCGATAACAATCTGGGCGGCATGACCAGCGATGAAGCCATTGCACAAAGCTATCTTCAGCTTGATCAAAATGCAAGCGGTGTCAATGTCAGCGTTGATCTCGACGGCGCCGGAAGCGATCATGCAATGACGGCTCTTGTCCATCTGGATGGCGCCTCCGTTGATGCGCTAACAATCGTAACGGATGCCGGGAATATTGTTTAGAGTCATCATCGGCCATTACAAGGACCCCGCATAGCTATTCTGGCTTAATACACGTATCGTGGTATGCGGCAGTTCGAACAGATCTGTCGCATATCCTATTGCGCAAACAAGCGCAAGAATGGCTGCCGCATGGGTGATATGTGATGTCCACACATTCCAGCGCACAGCACTCTTTTTCAAACCGCGATCCAGCTTTGTTTTCTGGCGCGTCCAGGATTGAACATCCAAACGGAATAACACCCAGCTTTTCATCAAAGCGCCGTAAATCTGGCCGTAATAGAGCAAGAAGGGATAACGCCAGCTAATCTCGTTACGCGCGGATAAAAGCATCAGCGCCATAATCCAGCGAATAAAGGCCACCCATACGAGATAATACAGCAAGACAACCGTGCCAAATTGTATTGAGAGCAGTATCGCAAAGGTCGGCCCCGCCAAGGTCGTCCACATGGAAAGGCGCTGGTCCACAAAAGACCACCAGACAAAAAAGGGCATCCGTCTAAAGCCCAGCTTCACAATTCTGGCATTGGTTCTTAGCATATTTCCGAACCAGCGGAACATAAGCTGGGTACTGGCCTTGAAAAAATTATCGCTTGGCGGGTCTTCCACCGTCAATACATTGACATCGGGCAAATATATTTGCTGATAGCCCTGCTTCATCACCCAGTACAGGCTGGATTTATCATCCCCTGTTAAAAATTTGAAACGTCCCAAGCGCCAGTGGTTTAATTCATCTTCGGTAATATGAGCGATAAATCGCGGATCAGTCACAATATCAGCGCGGAACATCGACATACGCCCCGTTAATGTCATCACACGTTTGGAAAGCGAAATAGAACTCATTAATAATTGGCGCTGGGCAAAGCGCATATCATGCCATTCGCGCATGGCTTTGGAGCCGTGCGGTAGCTCGCTTAATTCATCGGTGGTCAAAGCGCCCAGACCCGGCATCGCCTTAAAAAACGGTACGGATTTTTGCAACGTTCCGGGCAGCAAAATCGTATCCCCATCCATCACAACGGCCACAGCATCGCCGGGCGGATTATCGCGCGAAATGGCTTTAAATCCATGCGCAAGACCAACACGCTTTCCTTTGCCGGGCATGCGCGAAATTTTGATATTCACATGGTCCGGCAGATCAAAGCGTTTTAAAAGCGATTTCAAAAGCCTTTCATCTTGCAATTCCACGATAGAAGCGACAAAAGTGACCGGCACTTTCGAGCGGATAGCTTCTTCCAATGCTGCGTTAATGGCGCGGCTGGCAATGGCCGGATCAATTCTGAATAACGTCATCAGAATATAAATCTTCGAGGGCATTAATTCCTCGGCTCGGGCATCCACACGCTTGCGCCATTTGGGAAAGATGCTATGGCGATAATATAAGGAACGCACAAAATGCAGCAGCCCCCAGCTATAGCGCCATAGCGCAAGAAGACCGATCCCTGTGAAAATATAAAAAGCGGATTCATTTAATTCCAAAGACGGCAAAGCACCAATAACAAAAAACAAAGCAATCGTAAAAATGATAAAACCGAAAATGCCTTTGGGAATATATCTTTCCTTTGCGCGAGAGATATTCCCCCTCATCCGGCTTGTGGATTTAATCGTAGCTGTTTGCATGATGCTTGCCTTTCCTTAAACCATTTTTTTACCAGCAAATCCCGCTATAGGCCGCCCGCTTTTCAATCGGGGAGTTCAAACGCACCAGATCAACAATCGGAAGATTATCATTGGCGTTTTGCAAAATGCTGCTGAATTCTTTTGTCCCGTTTCCAATCACTACAATGTCTGAAGCCGCAAGAAGTTCCTCCGGGCTTTCCACCAGACATTTGGAAATATGGGGGATTCCATTGACAATATAATCACGGTTGGCACCGTTCATTTTGCGCGCCTTATAAACACAAGGATCATAGATAGCCAACTCGTAGCCTTCATCCAGTAATTTATCGGCCAGCTTTACCAGCGGGCTTTCACGTAAATCATCGGTATTGGGTTTAAAGGCAAGCCCCATCAGGCCGACCCTTTTGACACCCGCCTCCTCGATCATCTGATAGGCATGATCTATTTGAAGATTATTGGCCGCCAAAATGGAATCAAAGACCGGTGTTTGCAGACCTTTGCCATTGGCGCTTGAACGAATCGCTTTCACATCTTTCGGCAAGCATGAGCCGCCAAAAGCAAAGCCGGGCATCAGGAAATAAGGCCCCATATTGATCTTGGTATCTTCAAAGAAAATCTTCATCACTTCATGGCTATCCACGCCGTGATGCTTCAAGATATTGCCCATTTCATTGGCAAAAGATATTTTATTGGCGCGCCACGCATTGCTGACATATTTTACACCCTCGGCAATGCTGACATCCGTAATGGTGCGCGTGGATTCAATGCCCTCGTAAAGGCTCATAATTTTTTCGGCTGTTTTTTCGCTCAAAGCACCTACAACAATTTGGGTCGGCTCGAAATAATCTTTTACTGCCGTACTTTCGCGCAAGAATTCAGGGTTATTACCAAGACCGAAATCAACGCCGGCCTTTTTGCCCGAGGTTTCTTCCAAAATAGGCTGTATAACGTTTTTAATTGTGCCCGGAATAACCGTTGAGCGATTCACAACGATATGAAAGTCGTCTTTGTCTTTTAGAATGCTGCCGATCTGGGCGCAAATTTCCTTGATATATTTATAATCCAAAGAGCCGTCCTGCTCGCTCGGCGTACCGACACAAATAAGCGACATCTCGGAATTCATAATGGCATCTTTATAATCGGTTGTGGCGCGCAAACGCCCGGCATCTACGCCTGCTTTAATCAATTCATCCAGTTGGTTCTCAACAATCGGAGAGCGCCCTTCATTGATACAATCCACCTTGACCTGAAACGGATCGACCGCAACGACTTCATGTCCGGATTTGGCCAGACACGCCGATGCAACCGCCCCAACATACCCAATTCCAAATATACTAATTTTCATTTTTTGCTCCTTCTCAATGGTTTTAAACGCCTGGAACTTTTTCCCGAGCGCAGATCAAAGTTTCATGTTTTTTTGAACTTTTCCTATTAACAACCGTTCTAAGGAAAAGTTTCAAAATAAGAGAAAAAAATGGGACGCAACGAAAATATTTCAGGATCATTCATTCTGGTCTTTTTTATAGCCGCTTTTGGTATTTCGGCCTTTAATATGTGGCAAATACGCGGCGAAGTAGAAAGAAGAACACCCGCCAGTGACATTATTAAAGGTCAGTGGGCCAGCATGTATGAAAATATTTATAACGAAAATGTTTCCACCTTTGATCTCAGTAAAAATATCTGGGGCGTTATTAATTACGCGCTTTATGAAGAAGGTATGCAAGGCGTTCTGATCGGTGATGATGGGTGGTTATTTACAAGCGAGGAATTTGAATATCAGGAAAATTACCGCGAAAATTTCAAAATAAATACGGATTTTATCATTAAGGTCGCCCAGCATTTCGAGGATAACAATATTAATCTTGTTATTGCCCCCGTACCGGCCAAAAGCAGAGTGTATGAGAACAATCTCGGTCGCTATAACTTCCCCGCTTATAAAGACGATATCTACGCCAGTTTTGTTCAAAAAATGGAAAACAGGAATATTATCGTTGCCGATGTCCTGCCCAAAATGCTGCAGAAAGATCAAAACGCAAAACATCCTGCCCTATTCTTAAAAACCGATACGCATTGGACTCCGCAAGGGGCAAAATTAAGTGCACAATATATTGCAAAAACCATTCAAAAAAACTTTGCCGATAAAAACTTCGAAGAGAAAAAATTCGCTATACAAAAAGTAGATTCCAAAAAGCTTGAGGGTGATTTGACGCGCTACATTCCTGTTGAAATGTTTCAAAATATCAAGGCGGAAAATATTGCGGTGTATGAGACAGCTGCCATGCAAGATGATGCGAAGGATGGCGCCGATATGTCCTCTATGTTGTTCGATGACAGTACGCCTGAAATCGCGCTTGTCGGAACAAGTTATAGCGCCGATGAGAACTGGAATTTCGAAGGATTTTTAAAGGCCTCTTTAAAAATCGACATTTTAAATGCCGCTGATAAAGGGCTGGGGCCATTTGAAACAATGCTTCAGTATCTCGACAATAAAGCCTTTAAAGAAAACCCGCCCAAGCTCGTTATCTGGGAGATACCGGAGCGTTACCTCACCTTTTCCTACCCCCAATTAGGGACCACCGAATTCAACCAAAGGATGATTTAAAATGACCCTTAAATTGAAACATGCAATATATTTTATTGCAGGGCTGAGCCTGCTGTCGTTTTTGCCGCAAAATGTTTATGCGCAAAATGAAAAACCTTTCGATAGCAGCACTATTTTCTGCGAGAAAATGGATAACAAGAAATTGTATTCCAAAAACCATTTCGGATCTTACAAATATCTTTTTCCCGGCACAGATGGATGGATTTTTCGCTCGGAAAGTGATTTGCGTCAGGATTTTTCTTTGGATGAAAAAGCCATTAGCAATTTAACACGCCTTAATCAGGGTTTTGAAAATCAAGGCAGCAAGCTTATTATCTTTTTCATGCCGACGCGCGCTATGATGCATGGCAATCATATTCCTGAAAACATCAAAAAAGAATATGGCTATGATCGCGATCGCGCTTGGCGGAGCTATAAAAAAGCCGCCGCTTCCATGGAAGAAATCGGCATTGAAGTCATTACTATCGATAGACCGCAAAAAGAAATTTCTTTCTTTTACAAACGCGATCACCACTGGAACCCTAATGGTGCAAAACTGGCCGCACAAAAAGTGGCACAATATATTAAAGCGCAGCCGGGCTATAACACGCTTAATAAAAAAGAATATGGAACGAGGCTTGGCAAAGAATATGAATTTGTCGGCGTTTCGAAAAAAGTTTTCAACAAGCTTTGCGATACAGATCAGCCGCCTGAATATACTCATTATCGTATCACTCAGGCGGTAGATGAAAAATCCGAGGCCAGCGATTTATTCGGCGAAGCAACAATTCCCGAAGTAACTTTGCTGGGAACAAGTAACAGCACGCAAATTCCCTCTCAGGCTAATTTTGAAGGCTATTTAAAAGAAGCCTTGTCTTTGGATGTTTTAAACATGTCAAAATCCGGCGGCGGACTTGATACGGCCATGCTGACCTATTTGAAGTCCGAATTCTTTAACGAAAACCCTTCAAAATATGTCCTTTGGGAAATTCCTTCTTATTACGATATTTCAAACCATCGCCAGTTTTTCCGCAGTGCTTTGCCCTTGTTATTGGAAAAATGCACGCAAGAAAATGCAATGCTGAGCAAAGAAGTAGAAATCACCGAAACATCGCAGCTCGTATTTAACAAACTAACCGAAAAGCAGATGACAGGTTCTGATTATACAATCTCGGTTTCCTTCGATTCTATAATCAGCGAGCCTTTCCAGCTGGATCTGCGCTATGAGGGCAATCGTGACCGCTTTCGCTTTAAACCCTGGAAAACCGAAAAACAGGGCACGCCTTATAAAATGAGCCTGAATGAAAACAAAACCGAATATCTGGATAAAATTGTTTTGTGGTCCCCCAATTCAAATATCGGCAAAACTGCCCGTATTTCTGTTTGTAAAAATACCGGCCCAAAAACCGAAAACGAGGCGGAACTAAAAAGCGCTTCAAGCGTACAATCTGTGTGGGACAAGGTTAAAAATATTATGAACTGAGTTTTTTCAAAAAAACTGAAAAGAATAAGAAGGAGATGAACATGTTATCAATACAAAGATCAATTACGGGCTTTTTGCTTTTAACAGCCTTGGCTGTAATGCCCAAACCATCTTTTGCCAATCCCGATGCCGGATTATACGACCCCTTGCCCCCTGAAGGCTCGGCCTTTATCCGCTTCATCGGTGATTACAATGATACCGGCTCTGATGAAGCTACACTTAACGGCAAAGCCTATGAATATGTAGAATTCAAGGAAATCACCAGCTATTTTGTTGTGCCTGAAGGGGAAACCGAAATTTCCATCGGTGATGCGCAAGACAGCTATTCCATCGAAGCCGGTAAATTCTACAGCGTAGTGCAAACCGGAGAAAACGATCTCGCCTTGATGGAGGATAAACCCAATGAAAACCGCGCCAAAGCCTTGCTGAATTTTTACAATTTGACGGAAAACGGATCATTGAGTGTAAAAACCAATGATGGCTCCGTCGAAGTTATTGAAGAGGTCAGCGATGCGCAATCCGGCCACCGTGAAATTAATCCGGTGAAGGTCAATCTGGCCGTATATGACGGCGATACGCTAATTAAAGATCTGGGCTCGGTTTCTATGGACCGCTCAAACTCTTATAACATTGTGGCCTTTAATGAGGATGCCGTCATCTGGTCACAATCTTCCACCAATACAACACGCTAAGAAAAGAGCATGTAATAAACTCACTTTTGAAAACGGGTGAAAGCCCGTTTTCTCTTTGCGGGCGAAAAAAGAGACTTAAAAAAAAATGGTATTTTCATCACTCATATTTTTATTTTTGTTTTTGCCCGTATTTTTGGGGCTGTATTATCTCACCCCCTATAAATTCCGCTCCATCACCATTCTAATCGGCAGTTATTTCTTCTATGCCTGGTGGCGGGTGGATTTTCTTTTGTTGCTTGTGGCCGTGACCTATTGGAATTACATCATTTCCAAATTAATACTCAAAAATGATGGAAACCAAATAGGCCGGCGCTGGATGCAGTTGGGCGTGGTCGGCAATCTGATCTGCCTCGGGTTTTTCAAATATTTTAATTTCGGCGTGGATAGTTTGAACGCCCTTCTTAATGAATCGGGTATGCAAACGATAGAAGCCTTGCGCTTTATCCTGCCCATCGGTATCTCATTTTATATTTTCCAGTCCATCAGCTATCTGATCGATGTCTATAGAAAAGACGCGCCGCCGCCTTCTAAATTCACAGACTTCGCGGCCTTTATTTCTTTATTCCCGCAACTGATTGCAGGTCCTGTTCTGCGGTATAAAGATCTGGCAGACCAATTCACACAGCGCACGCACAGCTTTGAAAAATTCTCCCAAGGGGCTTACCGTTTTATGTGCGGCTTTGTGCAAAAAGTTCTGATCGCCGATTCCGTTGCCGATCTTGTGGATAAAAGCTTTGCCTTGGAAGATCCATCCATGGCCGATGCCTGGCTGGGCGCGCTCGCCTATACGGTCCAGCTATATTTCGATTTCTGCGGTTATTCCAATATGGCCATCGGGCTGGGCCTGATGATGGGCTTTAAATTTATCGAAAACTTCAACCACCCTTATATCAGCCGTTCTATAACCGAATTCTGGCGCCGCTGGCATATCAGTTTATCGGCATGGCTGCGCGATTATCTCTATATTCCGCTGGGCGGAAACAGAAAAGGTGTGGTCAGAACCTATATCAATTTGTTTTTAACCATGCTGCTGGGCGGTTTATGGCACGGCGCGAACTGGACGTTTATTCTCTGGGGTGCATGGCATGGCGGAATACTGGCCATTGAAAGAGGGCTGGGTGCGCGTCAGAAGGAAAAAGGCACTATTGAGCAAAAACCCTCCATCGCCTGGAACGGCGCAAAAATGCTGTTCACATTTTTCCTTGTGGTTTTGGGTTGGGTGATGTTTCGGGCGGAAAATGTTTCGCAAGCCTTTGATTATTACGGGGCCATGTTTGGTGCCAATGCCAATACCGGCATTAGCGATGGCCTGCATTGGCAAATAACAGGTGTGAGCATGACAGCTTTGGCAATCGGTTTAATCTGGAGTTTTGCAGCGCCCGCATTTGAAAAATATGCAGGGACACAATTCAAACATACGCGAAAATGGTATATTCACGGTGTCATGATCGCGCTGTTTTTATTGGCGGTTATCAAGCTGGGCGCCCAGAATTATTCCCCGTTTTTATACTTTCAGTTTTAATGAAAAAGATCGGAACCTTTCGCCGCTTCAGTGGTTAAAGGGACTGTTTAGCAATAAAGGAAAAAGAACATGCGCAAAAATACCGTACAACCAAATACATTGGCATTTGAAAACGAAATCCTGATTCATGAAAGCGGGTTTCGCGAATATGATGCGCGCTGGTTATATCCCAAGCAGTTGAATTTGCGCGGTATTAATGTTCTGGGCCAAGCCATTGCCACGATGATTAAAAAACGCGGAATAGAGCCTGAAATTGTTGTGGGCCATGATTACCGGTCTTACAGCAATACAATCAAACAAGCCCTCATTGTCGGCCTGATGGCCGGAGGATGCCGCGTGCATGATATCGGTCTGGCCCTCTCCCCTATGGCCTATTACGCGCAGTTTGAGTTGGATTGCCCTGCTGTTGCAATGGTGACAGCAAGCCATAATGAAAATGGCTGGACAGGCGTGAAAATGGGTATGGATCGCCCTTTAACCTTTGGGCCTGATGAAATGCAGGAACTAAAAGAAACCGTGATGAATAAATCATACGAGCTCTCTGAAGGCGGCGCTTACAGCTATCACCGCGATTTAAGAAACCGTTATATGCAAGATTTAATCGGCAAACACACAATGAAACGCAAATTAAAAGTTGTAACCGCCTGCGGGAACGGCACAGCAGGAATATTCGCCCCCACCGTACTGGAAAAAATGGGATGCGACGTCATCCAGCTGGATTGCGAACCGGATTATACGTTCCCTAATCACAACCCCAATCCCGAAGATATGGCCATGCTGGAATCGTTAAGCGAGAAGGTTCTGGAAGTTGGGGCAGATATCGGTTTTGCCTTTGATGGGGATGGAGATCGCTGCGGCGTGGTAGATAATAAAGGCCACGAGATTTTTGCCGATAAAATCGGCGTTCTTTTGGCGCGCTATTTATCACGCGAATATGATAACAATCAATTTGTGTGCGATGTCAAATCCACCGGTCTTTACAAAGAAGATCCCGTTTTAAAGGATCAAGGCGTAAAAACCGATTACTGGATTACAGGACATTCCTATATCAAACGCCGCGTCAACGACATTAATGCCTTGGCAGGTTTTGAAAAGAGCGGTCATTACTTTTTCAATGCCCCGATCGGTCACGGATATGATGACGGTATATTATCGGCCATTATGATTTGCAAAATGATGGATCACTTTAAAAACAAATCCCTGCATCAAATCGAAACATCCTTGCCGAAAACCTGGGCATCGCCAACGATGTCGCCCTTCTGCCCGGATGAGAACAAATATGACGTGGTCAATAAAATCACTGACTACTACAAAATCAAAAAGCAGAATAATGAACAGATATTCGGCCAAAAAATAGCGGAGATTATTACGGTCAACGGGGTTCGCATTGTATTGGAAGATGGAACTTGGGGTTTAATACGGGCCTCTTCCAACAAACCCTGTCTGGTGGTTGTTGTGGAAAGTCCCTCTTCGGAAGTCGCCATGCACGCCATGTTCAATGAAATCGATCAAGTCATTGAAGGCTTTGATGAAGTGGGCGATTACGATCAAAAAATCAACGTTGCATAAACATTTAAAAC
>JBKHDZ010000011.1:0-22266 GCA_046541095.1 Alphaproteobacteria bacterium | reverse complement strand
AATAAAATCGGCGAAAGCCCGCTGGAGTCCAAAATCGCTAAAAACGGCCATTATTTCAGCCCATGCGCCTATGAAATTGATAATCTTGATCAGTTGGAGCGTGAGGTTTTTGGACCCGTATTACACGTTATCCGCTTTAAATCTTCCGAGATAGATAAAATCATTGCCCAGATTAACGCAACGGGCTATGGCCTGACGCTTGGCGTACACAGCCGTATTCAGGGCTTCCAGCATAAAATCGCCCATGAATGCAAGGTCGGAAATGCCTATGTGAACCGCTCTATGACGGGCGCGGTTGTTGGCTCTCAACCCTTTGGCGGGCGCGGATTATCCGGCACAGGTCCCAAAGCGGGCGGACCGAATTATCTCCATGCTTTTGCCACGGAAAAAGTCATTTCCATCGACACCACTGCGGCAGGGGGCAACACTTCCCTTGTATCTTTGGAGGAATGACTTCATTATACTCCCCAAAAAATAATGGAGCGGATAAATGAAAATATTATTGGTCGGATCGGGTGGCCGCGAACATGCATTGGCATGGGCCTTGGCACAAAGCGAAAATTGTGACGAACTTTATTGCGCGCCCGGCAATGCCGGTATAGAAAGCTGCGCCGATCTCGTTGATATTGCCGCAGAAGACGTGGACGGGCTTTTAAAATTTGCCAAACACAATGCCATTGATCTGGTTGTTGTCGGCCCCGAAGCACCCCTTGTTCTCGGCTTGGCCGATAAATTAAAGGCCGCAGGTATTGATGTGTTCGGCCCCTCGCAAAAAGCCGCGCAATTAGAAGGCTCCAAAGGCTTTACCAAGGATTTATGCAAAAAATACAATATCCCCACCGCCGCGTATGAGCGCTTTACAGATTTTGAAGCGGCCAAAGCCTATATCGAAAACGTACCGCACGATATTGTGGTTAAGGCCGATGGGCTTGCCGCAGGCAAAGGCGTTATCATCTCCAAATCCAAAGATGAAGCGATAGAGGCAGCAAAAGAAATGCTTTCGGGCGCAAGTTTCGGGGAGGCCGGAACTTCTATTGTTATCGAACAATTCCTTGATGGAGAAGAGCTGAGCTATTTTGCACTGGCCGACGGCAATACAATCTTGCCGCTGACTTCCGCACAAGATCACAAACGCGCCTTTGATGGCGATGAAGGCCCGAATACGGGCGGCATGGGCGCTTTCTCGCCAGCGCATCTCATCAACCCAGAGTTGGAAGAAAAGATTATCCACCGCATTATCCAGCCAACCGTTGAAGGCATGAAAGCCGAAGGGATGCCGTTTACAGGTGTTTTATTCGCGGGCATCATGGTGGTGGATAACGAGCCCTATTTGATCGAACATAATGTGCGCTTTGGCGATCCCGAATGCCAAACCCTTATGGTGCGCTTGCAAGGCGATCTTTTAAAAATTCTGCACGCCGCAGCCCAAGGCCGCCTTTCCGAAGTCAAAGGCCAGATCAGCTGGGCCGAAAACAAGGCCATGTGCGTTGTTATGGCCGCCAAAGGCTATCCCGGCTCTTATGCCAAAAATACGGTTATTCACAATATCAAGGAATCCGATAATATTGATAACACTATTGTTTTTCATGCCGGTACAGCCAAAAACGAGAACGGCGATCTGGTGAATACCGGGGGGCGCGTGCTGGGAGTAACCGCTACAGGCGAAAATCTGGGGCATGCCAAACGCCTTGCCTATGAAGCAATCGATTCCATTACATGGCCGGAAGGCTTTTGCCGCCGCGATATTGGCTGGCGGGCATTAGAGGGGACTTAACTATGACAGTACCTGATTTTCAAACTTTGATGCGTCCTCTTTTAGAATGTGCTTCTGACGGTAAAGAAGTAAGGACTTCTGATTGTATAGAAATTATCGCGGACAATTTAAAACTTTCCCAAGAGGACAGAGATGAAATGTTGCCTAGTGGCAAACAACCTTTGTTAATGAATAGAATTCATTGGGCCAGAACCTACTTAGGCAAAGCTAAAGTGATAACTTCGACACGCAGGGGCCACTTTGTCATTACCGACAGAGGTCGAGAACTTTTAGAAAATGGACCTGAGAGAATAACTATACAATCTTTAGAAAATTTTTCTGAATTTCAAAATTGGCGTAACGCTAGCGTTAATAAAAAAGATATTACTCCAAAAGTCACTCACGATGATAATCAATATACACCTGAAGAAATAATCGAACACGCTTACAGCAATATAGACCAACAACTTAAAGCAGACATCTTAGAGAACCTTTATAACCTTACTCCCACCATGTTCGAACAAGTGCTTATCGATGTTTTAATTACTATGGGTTACGGAGGAGGGCGAGCTGAAATGGGTAAGGCTCTAGGTAAAACAAATGATAATGGAGTAGATGGCATCATCAAAGAAGATGAACTTGGCTTAGATGTAGTTTATGTACAAGCAAAAAAGTATGAGCCAACAACATCAATAGGAAGACCTGATATACAATCTTTTGTAGGTAGTTTAGAAGGATTTAACGCTACAAAAGGCATTTTTGTTACCACAGCAAAATTTGCTAATACAGTTGATGAATATGTAAAAAGAATACAGAAGCGAATAGTTTTGATTGATGGTGAAAGACTTGCGGATCTTATGGTCAGGCATAATGTAGGTGTACGCACTAAAAAATCTTATGAAGTAAAATTTATTGATGAAGAATATTTTTCTCTTTAACGCCGCGCCCGAAAAAAGTTTCTTAAAACAGCGCCGCATTCTTCGGCCATAATGCCGCTTTGTACGTCCGGTTTCCAATGGCACGTGGGCTGATCATAAAAGCGCGCGCCGTGCAGAACGCCGCCGCCTTTGGGATCTTCAGCCCCGATAACAAGGCGGTTAATCCGCGCAAATGAAATAACGCCCGCGCACATCGTACACGGCTCTAAGGTAACGTACAGATCATGCTCGGGGATGCGCTGCGCCCCCGCTTTTTCGCAAGCCTCACGAATGGCAAGCATTTCCGCATGGGCGCTCGGGTCGTTCACTTCCCGCGTGCGGTTGCCAGCACGCGCAATAACCTCACCGCTTTGCGCATGAACAATGAGAGCGCCGATAGGCACTTCATCTCTTGCGGCGGCTGCATTTGCTTCTTCCAGTGCAAGGGCCATATATGCTATGTCTTTATCCATGGAAGAAAATAATCATAAAAGCGAAAGAATAGCAAAGAAAATGGCCAGAGCCGGCCTATGCTCCCGGCGCGATGCCGAAAAATGGATTGCCGCGGGGCGGGTGAAGGTCAACGGCAGGGTTTTGGATACGCCCGCCTGCGTGGTCAATGATGATGACGAAATTATTATTGATGGCAAACCTTTAAAGGCCGAGCAGCCTACAAGACTTTTTCTCTATCACAAACCTCAAGGGCTAGTAACCACACATAAAGATGAAAAAGGCCGCGCCACTATTTTTGAATCCCTGCCTTCGCACTTACCGCGCGTCATCAGCGTTGGCAGGCTGGATTTAAACACAGAAGGGCTTTTGCTCCTGACCAATGATGGAGATCTCTCGCGCTATCTGGAGTTGCCCGCAACAGGGTGGAAGCGTAAATACCGCGTACGCGTACACGGCAAGGTTGATACAAAAAAGCTGGAAACCTTGAAAAAAGGCATCACGCTGGATGGGGTGCATTACAAATCAATCGAAGCCGAGATTGATGAGAGCGCGGCAGAAAAAGCGGGTACGAATACATGGTTAAATGTTACACTGAAAGAAGGAAAGAACCGCGAAATCAGAAAAGTCATGGACGCGCTTGGATTAAAAGTAAACAGGCTCATACGTCTTTCTTACGGGCCTTTTCAGCTTGGCAAATTAAAAGCGCAAGACGTGCAGGAAATTAAAACAGACGTTTTGAAAGAACAAATTAAGGGATATTTCAAAAAATGAGAATTATCGCCGGTAAATATGGCATGCGCAAACTGGCCAGCCCCAAAGGAGATGCTATACGCCCGACATCGGATAAAATTCGCGGCAGTATTTTTAATTCTTTGGCTTCGCGTATGGATTTAAATGGTGTACGTGTTCTGGATCTTTATTGCGGCTCCGGCGCACTTGGTTTGGAAGCGCTCTCACGCGGCGCGACTTACGTGCATTTCTTTGATAATTCCCGTGATTCCATCTCGCTTGCCAAATTCAATGCCGAAACTCTGACCACACTTTGGGATTGTACGTTTACTTATGGCGATTCCTCAAAATTAAAAGCCAATACCGGCAAAGCCTTTGATCTGTTTTTTTGTGATCCCCCTTACGATAAAGGACTTATTATTCCAACGCTGAAATCTTTACATGAAGGGGGCTGGCTTCATAAAGATGCCGTTGGCGTGCTGGAAACCGAGAAAAGCTGGAATGATAGGCTTCCCAAAGAATATGCCGCGCTGCAGGAAAAAGAATACGGCGATACAAAAATTTCCTATGTGGAATATCAGGGCGCGTAAGGGCCATAAATATAAACCAGCAATACCGCGCCCAATATAAGACGGTAAATCACAAAAGGCATAAACGTAGAGCGCTCCAGCCATTTCATCATGACGGCGATCGCGGCATAACCGGCCAGAAAAGAAATCAGCGCCGCAATTAAAAAATCAAGCCCCATAGCCAGATTATCGGATTGCAGGATTTCAATAAGGCCGATTGTTCCGGCCCCTGAAATAGCCACAATAGCCAAAAGCAGGGAAAAATGCGCTGATTCAGGGCGGCTATACCCCAAAAACCGTGAAGCGGTCATCGTAACGCCCGAACGGCTTGTGCCCGGTATCAAGGCAAGCGCTTGTGCAAGCCCGATAAGCACAGCATCCTTGATATTCATATGATCCAACGTTTTATCGGCCTTTTTCACACGGTCGGCCGCCCATAAAAGCAGGCCGAATATAATGGTTGTCCAGGCTACAATTTCAACTTTCAAAAGCCATGCTGGTTGCCAGATATGAAGGGCATATCCAGCCGCGATTACAGGCAGGGAAGCCAATACAAGGTAACCTGTCAAGCGCGTGCCTGCATTATTGCGTTCACCACAAGCAAAATCTTTCATGCCGCAAAGCATTTGCACCACATCTTTTCGAAAATATAAAAGCACGGAAAACAGCGTGCCGACATGTACGGCCACATCCAATACAATATGATTTTCCCAGCTTGCTGTTTCCTTAGGGTTAAAGGCCTGATGCACCAAGACCAGATGCCCGCTTGAACTGACAGGCAGAAATTCTGTTAATCCTTGCACAACAGCCAGAACAAAGAGATACAATAAAGGCATGAAATTGGCTATCCGTTCTTGATTTCTGCAAATATTAGCGCACAATAATGACATGGTCTATGTTGTTGGCACAATCGGTTTTATTGGCGGCTTTATGGCCGGGCTTTTGTTATTGAATTTCTTGCTGCGCCATAAAACACAAGATGAACTGCTGAATGACCGCTATATTAAATGGAAATACGGCCTTATCTGCTGGGCTGTGGCGGCTATGGGCGCTTATGCGGGCGTACAGCTTTATCAAGAATACCTGCTTCTCTCACAATAGCGCATTTTCACTCTTGATAATGCGCCGCAACAGATTAACTTGGTATTTTTAAAACTTGAAATTATGGGGATTATTCATATGAAAAAATTACTACTTGCCAGCGTTGCCACCGTTCTTCTGGCGTTTCCTGCCAAAGGATATGCCGCCGATAAATTCGAATTTGATACGGTGCATTCGCAAATTATCTTCTTTGTCGATCACTTGGGCTTTTCCTTATCAGAAGGAGAGTTTCTGGATTGGGATGGACATATTCTTTTTGATCAGGAAAACCCCGAAAACTCTTCTGTCGAGGTAGTGATTGATACCACCAGCATCGATATGGATGATGAAAAATGGAATAATCACATGAAGAACGAAGATTTCTTTCATGTCGAAAAATATCCAACAATGACCTTCAAAAGCACAGGGATTGAGGTTACAGGTGAAAATACCGCCAATATTACGGGCGATCTGACCATTCTGGATACCACCAAGCCTGTTGTTCTGGCTGTTATGCACCGCAAAACAGGCCCGAGCCCGCGCGGCGATGGCATTAAAACAGGTTTTTCCGCCACCACCACAATCAAGCGCAGCGAATGGGGCATGAACTACGGCCTGCCTATGGTCGGTGATGATGTTGAAATCCGCATCGAAATCGAAGGCAACAAAGTAGAAGATGAAGCGGCTGGCGATACAGCCGCCGAATAATATCTTTGAGTGCCGAGCATTATCATAAAGGCTATCAAGCCCTGCACTGGATAACAGCCCTGCTTGTACTGGGGCTGTTATGTGCGGGGTTTTATATGACCTCTATGGAATTCAGCCCCTTAAAGCTGGATATTTATATGGTGCATAAATCTTTGGGTATGAGCGTTCTTGGCCTTGGCGTTGCCCGTATTCTCTGGCGCGCCATTGTTTCTCCGCCGCCCCCGCTGACAAGCCATCAAAGATGGGAAAAGGCATTATCCAAACTTATCCATTTCTTGCTTTATTTCGGATTGATTGCCATGCCATTGAGCGGCTGGGTGATGTCTTCGGCGGGGGAATATCCCGTGAATTATTTCGGCCTTTTTGAAATTCCGCCTTTAACAAGCAAAAATGAAAACCTTTTCGAATTAACAAGAGAAATCCACGAAATTGGCGGCTTTGCTCTTATTGCCGCGGTCGGCCTGCATTTTCTGGGCGCGGCAAAACATCACCTCGTTGATAAAGATTCAACCCTGCGCCGCATGGGCGGTAATACTCTATTTCTTTTTATTAGCGCGGCTTTCCTGCTTTCCGCCAGCTTTCTGGCCGCCCCACATCTTTTAAAAGAATGGCAAGAGCCGGTGGATAATACCTTAAGCCAAGCTATAGAAAACAACGCCAGCACTGATGAAGACGCCCGATCTTCAGCCGCATGGACAATACTCAAAAATCCTTCTCACATTCGCTTTACATTTCAACAATCCGGACAGCCCGTGAACGGTGAATTCAATCACTTCGACGGGGTCATTATTTTTGATCCTGATAATCTGGATAATGCCGCCGTCGAGATTGAAATCGATATTTCATCCATTACCACAGGGAGCGAAGATCGCGACCAGCAAGCCCTTACTTCCGAGTGGTTTGCGGCAGAAGAATTCCCGCTGGCAATTTTCAGAAGCGAATCTTTTTCAGAATCTGAAGACGGGGCTTATATTGCAAACGGGAATTTAACCATTCGCGGGCAGAGTGTGCCGCTCTCTTTCCCTTTTACACTGGAATTTAGTGAAAACGAGAACGGTGAAACACAAGCCAAAATGCAAGCCACTCTAAGTCTAAAACGGCTTGATTTCGGCGTAGGCCAAGGCCAGTGGGAAAATGCGGAAACGATTGATAATACGGTAGAAATCAATATCACGATTATTGCGATAAAAACATGAAAATCCTCATCCATCTTGATTCGACAAAAGCAACCAAAACATGTAATGATGATGGATATTAATAATTTAAAAACTGCTTATATAGTAATCGTTCAGGGGTAGCTAACAAGCATGAGAACACTGTTTCATTTATGGCTCCATCCTTTTTCCCGCAAGGTGCGTATTGCACTGGCCGAGAAAAAGCTCGATTTCAATTTGCAGGTTGAAAAAATCTGGGAACGCCGCACAGAGTTTCTAGCCCTGAACCCCGCAGGCGATGTTCCTGTTTTAATCGAACCCGATGGCACTACTATCGCAAATTCGCAAGTGGTTTGCGAATATCTGGAAGAAGTCTATCCCGAGCACAATCTTTTAGGAACTGACCCCGTTCAGCGCAGTGAAACGCGCCGCCTGATTAGCTGGTTTGATGTTAAATTTAACCGCGAAGTATCGGACAATCTGGTTGGGGAAAAGCTGATGAAACGCTTTTTAAAACTGGGCGAACCACACGGCCCCTCTATTCGTGCGGGTCATGCCAATATTCATTACCACCTTGATTATATCGGCTTTTTGACCGAAAAACGCGAATGGCTGGCCGGCAATAACTTCTCACTGGCCGATATTGCGGCTGCCGCTCATCTTTCAGCCATTGATTATATCGGTGATGTACCGTGGGAAGAACACGAAGCCGCCCGTAAATGGTATCGTAAAGTCAAAAGCCGCGAGAGCTTCAAACCGCTTTTGGATGACCGTATTCCGGGCTTCTCTCCGGTTGAACATTACGAGGATGTCGGCACCTGAGAATTTTAGCTATAATGCGTCAATAAGAATAATAATAAGGCATTACCGATGAACTCTCCGAACAATCACCTTTTTTGTTTTGGTTATGGATATTCCTGCGAATATTTAGGACATAATCTGATGCAAAAGGGCTGGAAAATTTCCGGCACCACACGCTCCAAAGAAAAGCTGGATGATCTAAAAAGCCGCGGTATTCATGCCCATCTGTTTTCTTTGGAAAACCCTTTGGCGGCGCCTTTTGATATCCTGCACAGCGTTACGCATTTGCTTATTTCCACGCCGCCCAATGATGAAGGCGATCCCGTCTTTCAGCTTCATAAGGATGATCTGAGCGCCCTGCCTAACCTCAAATGGCTAGGCTATCTTTCCACAACTGGCGTCTATGGCAATAAAAACGGAGCCTGGGTGGATGAAAAAACCGAAACAAACCCCACCAGCAAGCGCGGCAGCAGACGATTATCTGCGGAAAAACAATGGCTATCCTTGAATGATGGAACAAGCTGCCCTGTTCATATTTTCAGACTGGCCGGTATTTACGGCCCCGGGCGCAGCGCGCTTGATTCTGTTCGCGCAGGCGTGGCACGGCGCATCAATAAACCCGATCATTGCTTTGGCCGTATTCACGTGGAAGATATCGCACATATTTTAGAAACCTCTATGAAGACGCCACAAGCGGCCAGTATTTATAATGTAAGCGATGATCTGCCCGTCCCCAGCCATACTGTCATTGAATATGCTTGCGATTTGCTTGGCCGTCCTTATCCGCCGATGATTGATTTTGAAGAAGCCGACCTTACCCCCATGACGCGCAGTTTTTATATGGATAACAAGAAGATCAAAAACGAGCGCATTAAAAATGATCTGGGCGTTAAATTAAAATATCCTGATTACAAGGCGGGCTTACAAGGCTGTCTGGAAGCGGAGGAATTCGCTTTGCAATCATTGAAGGAAACAGAAAGCGGCGGCATTCCCGGCTTTAATTTTTCATCGAAATAATCTTTTGAAATACACTACGTCTGTCAATCTTTGTTTTCTGCTTTATAGGGCATACGTACAGTAACGGTTGTGCCTTCATTTTGGCGGGAATCAATAGACAAGTTACCGCCGTGCATTTCTACCAATTCCTTGGTAATGGCAAGCCCCAAACCAGAGCCTTCATGATTACGGCTGTAAGAGGAGGAAACCTGTTCGAAAGGACGCATAATGCTGTTTAATTTATTGGCCGGTATCCCAATGCCTTCGTCAATAATGCGTATGGATAAAAATTCCGGACGTTCTACACATTCAATCCAGATGCGCCCCTCTTCATTAGAGAATTTAACAGCATTGGATAGCAAATTCAGAATAATCTGCATAAAGGCGCGGCGGTCAGCCACAATCGATAAATTTTCATCATTTAATTGATCAGTCAGGATTTTAACGCATGATTCCTGCGCCCGTCCTTCCATCATGTGAACGGCGAGTTTCAAGGTCTTGGTGACATTAAGTTCTTCCAGATCCAGCTTATGCTTGCCTGCCTCGATTTTGGACATATCCAGAATATCACTGATAAGATCCAGCAAATGCTCTCCGCTTTCGCGAATTCCGGCGATATAATCCAGATATTTTTCTGTGCCGATCGGCCCTAAAAGCTGACGCTGCATCATTTCGGAGAAACCGATAATCGCATTCAAAGGCGTACGCAATTCATGGCTCATATTAGCCAGAAACTGCGATTTGGCGGCATAAGCACGCTCGGCCGCATCTTTGGCCTCTTTCAATTCCCGCTCATAAAGCATGCGCTCTGTCATATCCTGCATAATGCCATACAAGGCCACCACATCGCCTTCGCTATCGCGCTCGCAGCGTCCTTCACAGCGGATATAGCGAATATCCCCGCCGGGGCGCACAATGCGGAATTCCATATCATAGTCATTCTCTTCGATGATCGCGCGCTGGAAAGCCTGCACAACGCGCCCTACATCGCGGCGATGCACCATACTGTTCAGCCCGTCAATAGTCGGCTGGAATTCAGAACGGCTTACCCCGAAAATGCGGAAAATCTGATCAGACCATTCAATACTGTCTTGACCCACAACCCAATGCCAGCGCCCCATGCGCCCTATAATTTCGGCTTCAAGAAGTTGCTTTTCGCGCGTTTCCAGCTCATCTTCATGTTTTTTAACGGCTGTCATATCGCGGCCAACGCCATAGATATAATCGCCTTGTTGTTGCAGGCGCCATTCCATCCAAAAGGCCTGACCGTTTTCTCCAATCATACGCGCTTCGAAATCTACAATGCCTGCGGTTTCGTCCTGCATATTCAGGCTTTGCAGACAGTTGCGGATATAGGGGCGATCCGCATCATTGAAAAGATCCAGAAAATGATACTCATTCAAGGATTTTTCTTTTAAGCCCATAAAATTCTTGAAAGTCGAATTAACACGGATCAGATTGGCGTTTTCATCGGTAACCGCCATCAAATCATTCGACATATTCAAAAAGTGTCGTAGATCACCCTTGTCATTCAGGCTCCCCATAGCCTTATCCAAGGTGATGTCCTTTTTATTTTCTTTTATATCCGGCGATATTTTCAGGCCCTGCACCTGCAACAAGGCCTGTTGGAACAACCCGGCATCGGGCTCGGCCATATCGGGGTTCAAATCATTGATCTCGCTGGCAATTAAAAAACGCTCTTCACTGCCCGGCCCTTGAATCCAGTCAAAATGGAAATTGGCGATATTTTTGCTTTTTTTCAAAATTAAGGGATATTGGCCGCCTTCAACTTTTTCGGGCCCCAATTCTTCGGCGAAGGTGAAAAATTGCGTATATTTCTTGCGGGCAATATTTTGAGTATCCGAAATATCTGCCAAGGCGTAAAAATCTTCATTCGCATAGATCATTTTTCCCGTTTCTGACAGAATAAAACGCGCAACGCCGTCTTGATCAAGCGCATTGCCATGGTCGTGAATTTGAAATGAAAGCGGATTGTTATTTTGTGAAGACACTGATGACAGACCCTTAAAACATACTTTTATTATTGATGATAGTGTAATTGATATGGACCATTCCAACAAGTTTTGAACCCGCCCGCCTTGCGAGTAATACATAAAAAAAAGCCTCCGCTGTTTGCAGAGGCTTTCTTTATTCGTAAATACCCGTTTTTAATATTTTACAGAGCAGCCGTAAGGTGCTGATGTTTTCACAGCGACCTCTTCACCGGCTTTCAAAGATTCAACAGCCGCCATAACGTAGTTGTCCGCGCCTTCAATCGCGGATTGGCGGGGGCTTGAATCGCTATCGATAGCGCCGGCATAGGCGACATTTCCGTCTTCATCGATCACAAACATATGCGGCGTTGTTTTCGCATCATAGGCTTTACCGATTTCACCGGATTCATCCAGAATTTTGGTTGTAGGGTTAGCACCAGCCTCTTCCATGATTTTCATGGCTTCTTCAGCGCTCACATGACCTTGCTTGCCAGGAGCAGAGGAAACGATTGTTACCCATTCCACGCCCATCTCGCGCGCTTCATTCTGCAATTTTTGCATGTTGCCGCTATCATAATGCTTTACAACAAACGGGCAGTCATGGTTGGTCCATTCCAGCACAACAATTTTGCCCTGATGATCGGATAAATTAAATTCATTGCCATTGATGTCCGTAGCCTGTATGGCGGGGGCAGGCTTGCCCACTTCGACAGCCGCGCTGGCAGGCAATACAGCGGCCATAACCAGAATTGTGGCCACCATAAAATAAGGTAGTGTTCTTGCTAACATGATGATCTCCTTTGTTTACACATGTAAGTATTGTTTACGCAGTTCCCCCAACCGTGTCAGCCACGATGGCAGGCGTTAATATTTGCGGCAATACAACGGGTTCAGGCCGCAAATTCGTTGCAGGATCAGGCGCGCCGTAAAACACATATATCGGCACGCCGTTTCTCCCGAATTCACTTAAATAATCTGTTATATCGGAATCGTAATTCGTCCAATCGCCAACGAAATATTCTACGTTTTGTTCTTCAAATAAGTGGATTGTGGAAGCGCGGTTAATCGAGCTGGCATGATTGACTTTACAAGTGATACACCAGGCGGCCGTCATTTCCACAAAAACGGGGTTTTGGCCTTCTAGAGCGGCTTGAAGTGAATCAGGCGAAAAGTCCTTATAAGTTAATTCCACATTTTGCGCGGCTTGCTTTTGCATGGCAGGAGGCAAAGTTTTGGTCGGGATAACGCTGAACGCCGCCAGAACGGATATAATAATCAACGCGGCAATAAAATATTGAACACCTTTGCTCTTCTTGGGGGTGATTTTTTTAAGCCAAAGGGCAAAGGCAATGAAAACCATCCCCAAAAGAATGCTTAATACCCCGAAAGATCCCGTTTGCTGGGCTAGTATCCAAACCAGCCAAACCGCAAAAACAAACATGGGAAAGGCAAGGAATTGCTTGAATGTTTCCATCCATGCGCCCGGCTTTGGCATAAATTTTTGCAAAGGCGGCGCAAAAGCCAGCAATAAATAGGGCAAGGCCAATCCAAAACCAAGCGCCGCAAAAATGGCAAGCGCGATATAAGAGGGCTGTAATAGAGCATAGCCAATAGCTACCCCCATAAATGGGGCGGTACATGGCGTGGCAACTATTGTGGCCAGAACACCGGTAAAAAAGGAAGAACTTAAGCCTTGGCCTTGCGTTAATTTTTGTCCCGCATTGCCAAATGTATTGGATATTTCAAAAAATCCCGCAAGATTAAGGCCGATAACAAACAGCAAATAAGCCAGCAAGGAAATAATAACCGGATTTTGTAACTGGAATCCCCAGCCAATATGCTGACCGCCTGCCTGTAAAATAATCAGCACAGCTGCAATGAGTAAAAAGCTGAGAATAATTCCTGCCGTATAAGACAAGCCGTGCAGGCGAGCAAGGCTTGCATCTTTTTCAGAGATTTTTACAAGGCTGAGCGCCTTCAAAGATAAAACCGGAAAAACGCATGGCATCAAATTCAAAATCAAACCGCCCAAAACCGCCAGAATTATAGCGGTAAATAATCCTGTTGCGGCAACCTTGTCTTTTTCAGATATGGAAGTTTCAGCAAGATTTTTGGATGGTTGCGAAGCAGACGATTGCTTAGCCGCCCCACCTAAAGAAGGTGAGGCTTGAAACTGAACGCCTTTATATTCGCCAGCAAGAGATTGATAGGCTAATACGCCCTGAATAGAACCCAAAGAGGATAAATCACGCTCGCCAAGCGCTTGAGAGATAAGGATTTGCTCCTCTTTTATCGTGACAGTGGCAGGCGCCGCATTTTCAACCACGCCCCAATCAACCGGTAAAAAGCTCAGGTTATTTTGGTCAATATTGGCTAAAAAATCTTGCGGCGGTGATATCCGCAATTCGAATAAATCGCCGTTAACGCCATATTCGGCAGGCCATTGCACAGATTGAGGCTCTTTTTCAAGAGCCTTTTCGAAATACTCGCTATTATCCTCTCCCGGGTTATCGGGATCATTTAAAACCAGATCAAATGTGCCGTATTCGGGGATACAAATATCCTTGCAGACCAGTGCTTCCGCATCCACGCTCAGCGTTATCGGGCCTTCAGGAAGGGTTTCGGGTAGCTTTAATTTCTGCATAAGCATAACCGAACCCGAATAACCGTAATTCAGCAATGTATCGTATGGAATTTTCTTGGGCACAGGCCAGTGAATAGGGCCAATCTCAAACCCTTCTGGCAGGCTCCAGTTGTGGCGCGGAGCAGAGCCTGAATCGCCCGGGTTTTGCCAGTAAGTATGCCATTCGGGATAAATGGATTGCTCGACACCAACCCAGATTTCCTCTCCCCCGCTCACAGCATTACGCTCTGCCAACACACGGAAAGCGACATAGTTATCCGGTTCAGACGAGGATTGCGCAAGAACCTGCGGCGCAAAGAGCGCCGTTATGGCAGTCAGAAGCAAGAAATATTGTAACCAATATTTTCCAAATTTAAAGCGCATTGCCCTTATCCTCACAACCATAATTTAGCCCGCTTGGAGAAAAATTGTAGTCTATCTTCAATAGAATTGTAATTCTTTATTCGCTTGCGCTTGACTTATCGTTACAGGGCTGGAAATATTTTTTTCACATTTTAAAACAGGGATACTATTATGAATACACTTGCCGCATCATCCGAGCAAAACACCAGCGACCAACCTTTATGGGTGCCGTCTCAGGAAAAAATCAATAATTCTCATTTAAAAGCCTTTATTGACCGAATTTCGAAAAAATACGCGCTACCCTTAGAGGATTACGGACAGATCTGGCAGTGGTCCATTGATAACACAGCCGAGTTTTGGTCTGAAGTCTGGGATTTTTGCGGCGTTATCGGCGATAAAGGCGACACGCTACTGGAAAAAGCCGATCAAATGCCGGGGGCAAAATTTTTTCCGCACGCGCGGCTTAATTACGCCGAAAACCTTTTAAAACGCCGCGATGATGGTATTGCCATCATTGCCCGCGATGAAATGGGTGCCGAGCGCCTCATCAGTTATGAAGAGCTGTATGATCAGGTCAGCCTGTGGCAACAAGCCTTTATTGATGCAGGGATTGAAAAAGGCGACCGGATTGCCGGTTATATGCCCAATATCCCTGAAACGATTATTGCGACATTGGCCGCCTCTTCACTGGGAGCCATTTGGTCCAGCGCTTCTCCCGATTTTGGCGTGCAGGGCGTTCTTGACAGGTTTGGCCAAATTAAGCCAAAAATTCTTGTCTGCGTGGATGGCTATTATTACAACGGCAAGCGTATTGATTGTCTTGGAAAAGTGCGTGAAATCCAGCCGCAAATAGAAAGCCTTGAAAAAACGATTGTTGTGACGTTCATGGGCACAAAGCCTGATTTGTCGGGAATGAACAATACGCTTTTGGAAGATGACTTCCTTAAAGCATTTGAACCCAAAGACATCGAATTTACGCGGCTGGAATTTAATCATCCGCTTTTCATTATGTTTTCATCAGGCACGACAGGCATTCCCAAATGTATCGTTCACGGGCAAGGCGGCACACTTATCCAGCATTTAAAAGAACATCAATTACAGTGCGATATCAAAGCAAACGACCGCGTTTTTTATTTTACCACCTGCGGCTGGATGATGTGGAACTGGCTTATCTCTGCGCTGGCCAGCAATGCAACGCTCATGCTATTTGACGGCTCTCCGTTTTACCCTGATGGCAATATGCTATGGGATTATGCGCAAAAGCATCAATGCACGCTTTTTGGTACGTCCGCGAAATATATTGATGCCTTAAAAACCAACAATCTTCAGCCCGGCAAAACTCATGACCTTTCCACCATCAAGACGCTGACAACCACAGGGTCCCCCCTTGTACATGAGAGTTTCGATTATATTTATAATTCCATCAAAAACGATCTGCATGTTGCCTCCATTTCTGGCGGAACAGATATTGTATCCTGTTTTGTACTGGGCAATCCGATTTCTCCCGTTTATCGCGGAGAAATTCAAGGGCCGGGGCTTGGAATGGCTGTCGATGTCTTTGATGAAGATGGCACGCCCACTAAGGAAAATAGCGGCGAGCTTGTCTGCACAAAGCCCTTTCCCTGCATGCCCATCTGTTTTTGGAATGATGCGGATGGAGCGCGCTATAAAGCCGCCTATTTCGAGCGCTTTGATAATATCTGGTGTCACGGCGATTGGGTGGAAAAAACCGCGCATGGCGGCATTATTATTCATGGCCGTAGCGATGCCACTCTAAACCCCGGCGGTGTGCGGATCGGAACAGCCGAAATTTACCGTCAGGTTGAGCAAATAGACGGCATTAAAGAAAGCATTTGTGTCGGGCAGGACTGGGAAGGCGATGTCCGCGTCATTTTGTTTGTAATATTGCAAGAGGGCTGGGATCTGGATTCCACCATGGAAAAAGAAATAAAGAGCAAAATACGCTCTGGCGCCTCCCCGCGTCATGTGCCCGCGAAAATTATCGCTGTCAAAGATATTCCGCGCACCAAAAGCGGTAAGATAACGGAACTTGCCGTGCGCGATGTTATCATGGATCGCCCCATAAAAAACAAGGAAGCACTGGCCAATCCCGAAGCCCTTGATCTGTATAAAAACCTTGAGGCTTTGCGCTCATAGCATTTTTTAAATAAATTGCGCTTGTCAAAAAATAGAAAACCTGTTTTATATAATTTTATGATAACGCGCTTTAAAGCATCCCAGTCACTTTGCATGGCCATTTCGGCCACGATGGCTTTTGCATGCGCGAATGCGGCGGCAGCAGCGGCGGCGTAAAGCCGCTCTATTCAAGCCTATAGTACGAATGCGTACGTTTAAACCTCCCCCAGAAAAACAATTTCACAGCCCTGAATATAAAACGGGTCTGATAAAAAGAGATATTAACATTATGAAAACGCTTATGAATTATGATATAACTCTAGATAACAATGCAGTTTTACCTGCCTCGATAAACAATAACGATCCTATGAGCCCGGATAATTTGGAACATTTAAAATTCCGTCCCGTCGTACAGAGCCTGACCAGCAATCCGGGCGCTGATATGATTCGCTACGCCCGCGGCCAGGAAGGTCTTTTATGGCTCGGTCAGGGCGAGGGTGATGTTCCAACGCCTGATTTTATTGTCAACACCACCATAAAAGCCATGCAAGACGGCCTTATGTTTTATGGCCCCGCTTTAGGCTCACCCTATTTAAGGCAGGCTTTATCTGAATATTACCAGAATATTTTCGGGTTTAATATTCCGACAAGCCGCATTTTTGTTACTCAATCCGGCTCCAACGCCATGCATATTTCTCTTTCCAGCCTTCTGGATAAGGGCGATGAAGTCGTGGCTGTTACACCCATCTGGAAAAATCTGCTGGGCGCTGTCGAGCTTATGCAAGCCAATATTAAAGAAGTGGCTCTTGATGATACACCCGAAAGCTGGTCGCTTGATCTGGATAAATTATTTGATGCCTGCACGGATAAAACGCGCGTTCTTTTGCTTGTTAGCCCTTCTAACCCCACAGGATGGACCGCTTCAGATGAAGAAATCAAACAAATTCTGGATTTCTGTCGCGAGCGCGGGATATGGATTATTGCTGATGAAGTCTATAACCGCCTGACTTTTAATGCCTTGCGTGCCCCTAGTTTTCTGGATCATGCAAAACCCACAGACCGCTTGCTGGTGGTCAATAGTTTTTCAAAGACATGGGCTATGACGGGCTGGCGCCTTGGCTGGATAGTCGGGCCGGAAGAGTCTGAAGATCTTATTCGCGATGTAGCCTTATATAACAATTTATGTCCACAACCCTTTACCCAGCGCGGCGGTATAGCAGCACTGGAACAAGGCGAAGATTTTATCAAAGAGCAAAAAACTCTATGGCGATCAAACCGTGATCTTGTTTATCAGCGTTTCGAAGAAAGCGGGCGTATTCACATTAAAAAGACCGATGCTACCTTTTACGGCTTTTTCAAAGTGGATGGGGAGCCGGATTGCTATGCCTTAACCAAACGCTTTGTCGATGAATCTAAAGTTGCGCTTTCTCCGGGATGTGCCTTTGGTAAAAGCGGCTTTGGCTATGTGCGCATGTGTTTTGCCATTTCGGAAAAAAGGCTCAATGAAGCGCTGGACAAAATGCTTGGAATTCTGTAAATAAAACAGAATGAACAGGGATCATATAAGCAAGAAATTTAATGGTCATATTTATAAAGGATGCCGTCTTACCGACATATATAGCCGGGGACGGCTTCTTTACCGCGACCGCGAAATAAAACTGGTTAAATATTCATCGCAAGGGCGGCACACGATAAAACTCTCGGAAAACATATTGCGCGATGCGATGGAACAAATGGAAAATTATATCCATTCTCTTCCTCCTGTTTCAAACATTCAGGAATTAAAAAACAGGGTAGAGGCAGGGCTAAGAGTCCCCTCTCAACTCGCAAAAGCGCCGCTGGATGCCGATACTATAATCTCGCTGCTCGGCGGCAAAGTGTACAACGGCCAATGCCCTGATTTCCGCCCCGACGCCTGCAAAGCCTCTTGTTATACGGAGCCAGAATAATGCGCGGATATTTTGGCATCGGCGTAGAAGGCATCAGTAAGGAGCAAAATGTTGGCACAATCGCCCGCAGCGCCCATTCCTTTGGTGCCAGCTTCTTCTTTACGATTGATCCGGAAGTTGATGTCCATGCTTTGCGCACCTCCGATACCTCGGATGCGTTCGATCATATGCCTTATTATCAATATGACAGCGCCGCAAAGCTGGATTTGCCCATGGATTGCACATTGGTCGGCGTCGAATTTGTGGAAGATTCCATTCCTCTGCCCAGCTTTCGTCATCCTATGCGGGCCGCTTATATTCTTGGGCCCGAAATGGGGAATTTGTCCCCTGAGATCATGGAAAAATGCGATCATATTGTCAAAATACCGATGAAATTTTGCGTGAATGTCGGGGTAGCCGCGGCCATTATGATGTATGACCGCATGATCTGCCTGGGCAAATTTGCAGAAAGGCCAGTCAGACCCGGCGCACCGCTACATAAGGCTTCTAAAAACAAAACGACGTTACGGCGGAAAATACGCTCGAAAAAATAATTTTACATCCGTAAAAACGGATTAAATAAGCGTGCCCAGCCCGTCATTTTTACAGGGCCGGAAGAAACAACCATGCAAACACAGCCCATTTGTGCGCAGGCCACAGGAGCGTGCAATGAATTTTCTTCCCTGATAACCAGATCGCCAACATGGTAACGGCCTTGTTCATCCTCAAAAGCTCCATCCAGTACCAGTGTAATTTCCTGAGAGCTGTGAGAGTGATGCGGTGTTTTCACGGCCGGATCAATTTTCATGAGTCTTGCTTTACTTTGTGTGCAATCAAGAACAATCTCCATGGATGAAAAACCGGAATAAATTCTTTTCCAGCGCGGCTGCTGCACTTTCTGACAAAGAGTAGTTTGCAAAATATCCGGCAAAAATTCCATCTCGGGAATTGTTAAGGATAAACCCTTCTGTTCTTCACTATCATCGGAAACATTGCCCAAACGGCCTAAAACAGAATCAAGAGCGCCTTCATTCATGGACACAGGCTGGCATTCTTCGACAAGAATCGCACCGCCCATCTGTTCACAAGAGCGCAAGAGATTACGAGCGCGCGAAGACAGGGCAACATGAGAAGACACAATAAGGCTTTCCGCTTCATTCAAACACCCCGATGCATAAGCAAAAATCAACGCTGAATAGGAATCATTATCAGGACCGGAATTAATAAGATCACTCATGACCAAAGCCCCTTTATTTTACTATCACCGCGCAGGCGCTCAAGGCCCAAACGGATGCGGGATTTAATTGTACCCAAAGGGATACCCGTTTCCTCCGCAAGTTCCTGATGGGATTTGTCTTCAAAAAATGATTTTCGGATTAAACTGGCCTGTTCTTCAGGCAAGCTATCTAAAGCTTTGGAAATCCTGCTCATTTGCTGGGTGGTATATAAATTTTGTACGGGAGAAGGAGACTCATCATCTTCCAGAATCGGTAAATCGTCCAAGTCAACATAATAACCTTTTGACTTACGTAAAGCGTCTATGCGCTTGTTACGGGCGATCGTAAAAATCCAGGTACTGGCCGCAGCTTTTTGCGGATCATAACTTTTTGCTTTGTCCCAAATATTCAACATGGTTTCCTGCGCCAATTCATCTGCGGTGTGTTCATCGGCTCCGCCCTTGATTAAAAAGGATTTGATGCGGGGGGCAAAATATTCAAACAAAGTCACAAAGCTTTGTTTATCCCTATTTTTGCCTATATCACAAAGTATAGCTTCAAAGTCGATTTCGTCCGCCGGGACTTGGTTTTGATTATCCGCTTTTTTGTGAACCATACCTGCATTTTTAATCCTGTTTCTACCGAAGGTAAAGCTCTTATTAAAACTCTATACGATATAATAAAGGAATTGGATGAATGATAATCGTGATAAAATTGATTTCTTCTTTTGAAAAAGACTTTAAGGATGATACTATTTCAGTAAGTTGTTCAACTTAATTCTGAAAATAAATCTTATGAAACATATACTGACCTTATCTTTTGTAGCCCTATTTGCATTTACAATTCCGGCATACGCACAAAGCGGTGATCCTGCCCCATTGGGTAAATTCGGCGCCTGGCAAGCCTTTACCTTTATGGAAGATGGCCAGCGCGTATGTTACATGGCCTCGAAACCGACCGAGATGAAGGGTAAATATTCACGCCGCGGCGATGTTTTTGCTCTTATTACGCATCGTCCGGGTGAAGGCACAAAAAATGTTTTCAGCTATATAACGGGCTATTCTTATAAGCCGGGCAGTGATACCACGGTAAAAATTGATGGCGACAGCTTCTTGCTCTTTACCCAGGATGATACGGCCTGGGCACCTGATGCGCAAACCGATAACAAGCTCGCCGAGTATATTCGCAAAGGCTCCAAAATGATTGTGACAGGAACCTCTTCACGCGGCACGCTTACAACGGATACTTTCAGTCTGCGCGGCTCTGCGGCGGCGCATGATGCAATTTCCAAAGCGTGCGATAACTAAAAAGGACTTGGTCATGAAACATATTGAAGCATCAAAACGTATCCGTTTAACACGGGATATCGGGGAAGAAGACCTGAAACAAGCCATGTTAGAGCGTTTTAAACGCTCTTTTGATGTTGAAAACATTACCGAGAACGATAAAGGCTTTCATATTGAAGGCACAACAGGTGGCGCTGATAATATTACACGTCATGCCCGCGTTGATTTAAACGTGCAAATTATCAAACAAAACGAAATTTGCCGCATTATGGTTTATGGCTATTCCAAAATGGCGCGTTCTTTATTAATTACCTACACACTTTTATTCTTCTTGGTTTTATTGGTTGGTCTTTTGCCCGGCTCAATCGAAACCAGCGGAGAAGACAGCGGCGCCATGGATGCCCTGGTTTTATTGATCTTCGGTATTTTTATTTTTTATGACGTCAATAAAAAGATCGAAGACCCCAAAACATCTTTAACAGATGTCCTGAATTCTCTGGAAACCGAGTTTGGCTAAACCTTTAAAAGTTAGCCACGGCTTTCACACTTAAAAACGTAATTTCTAATGGAAGTGAGCATCTGCCTGTGCTATCCGATACTTTGGTAAAAACGTTTAAAAACGCTTCGAATAAAGAAGCTCGTGTAATTGGCACGATAAAAACAGTTAGTGTGAAAACTATATCAGCATTTGGTATGCAAAAATTAAACCGTATAAAAGATAACCTTGCCTGGCATAAAATCTTGCGTATTCGCAAGCGCTATGTGGTGAGCAGATCAAACATACCGCGCCTGCGCTATATTTTCCCTATGGCGGCGGTGTTTTTCCTGTCAGCAATTTCCACATCCACTTTATTGGACCGCACATCTGCAGGCTCAAAAGCGGATCAGGGCCTTTCAAATGTAGGGTTTATTCAGCAGACAAACCAATACGGTACAAACCAAACTGCCTCGAACGCTAGCCAGCGTGCTTTGCCCGATAATTTTCTGGATTTGGTCCGCTTAAACCCGCGAGCGGAAGAAGCTGCAGATAATCGCCTGAAAACGCTGGAAATTAAATCAGGCCAAACCCTTGCCGGTATCTTGCAGGATAACGGCATTTCCGGCAATGACGCTTATTTAACCGTTAAAGCGCTCAGTGAGTATATTGACCCTCGCAAAATAAAACCTGGCCAGACCTTCACTATTCGCGTAGAGAATGATCAAGGCAGTGAAGAGAGTGTAATTTTAAGTGAATTTGTAATGGACGTCGATTCCATACGCTCGGTACATATTACAAAACAGAATGATGAATTTCTGGCCGAACTGAATGAAAAAGAAATTTCAAAACGCACCTATGCGGGTGCTACCCAGATTCAAACATCTTTATACGGCTCTGCAGCACGCTCGGGAATTCCAGCGCCGGTTATTGCCAAAATGATTCGGATGTATTCATGGTCAGTAGATTTCCAACGTGATATTCGTCGCAACGATCAGATTGAACTGTTATACGAGGTTTATGAAACGGAAGACGGCGAAACTGTAAAATATGGCGATATTTTATATGCAAATTTAAATGTGCT